>NC_007626.1:0-320833 GCF_000009985.1 Paramagnetospirillum magneticum AMB-1 | reverse complement strand
TGCGGGCCCAACTGCGCGAGACGCTCAAGCGCTGCCCCGACGTGGAGCGCGCCCTGTCGCGCCTGTCGCTGGGCCGCGGCGGCCCCCGCGACCTCGCCAATGTCCGCGACGCCCTGGCCGAGATCCCGGCGCTGCGCATGCTGGTCACCCAGTCCCACCTGGACACGCCGCCCGGCATCAACCAATGCGCCCGCGAACTGGGCGAGCATTCGGCCCTGGTGGACCGGCTCCAGCGCGCCCTCGCCCCCGACCTGCCGCTGAATGCGCGGGATGGCGGCTTCATCGCCCAGGGCTACCACGAGGGCCTGGACGAGTTGAAGGGTCTGAAGACCGAGAGCAACGGCCTGATGATGCGCCTGGAGAAGCGCTATCAGGACGAGACCGGCATCGCGTCGCTGAAGATCCGCCACAACAACATCATCGGCCATCATATCGAGGTGCCGTCCAAGCAGGCCGACCGGCTGGGCGAGGGCTATATCCACCGCCAGACCATGGCCAACGCGGCGCGCTACACCACCACCGAGCTGATCGAGCTGGCCGGCAAGATCACCGGCGCCGCCGACCGCGCCCTGGCGCTGGAGATGGAATTGCTGGCCGACCTGATCGGCGAGGTGACGGCCCGCGCCGCCGAGATCGCCCTGGCCGCCGCCGCCCTGGCCGGTCTCGACTGCGCCTCGGCCCTGGGCGAGATGGCCTCCTCGGCACGCTGGTCGCGGCCCCGGGTGGACGACAGCACCGCCTTTGACATCAGGGGCGCCCGCCATCCGGTGGTGGAGGCGGCGCTGGAGGCCGCCCGGTCAGGCCCCTTCGTCGCCAACGATTGCGATCTGGCCGATTCCCAGCGTCTGTGGCTGGTCACCGGTCCCAACATGGCGGGTAAGTCCACCTTCCTGCGCCAGAACGCGGTGATCGCCATCCTGGCCCAGATGGGCTCGTTCGTGCCCGCCGAATCCGTCCATATGGGCGTGGTCGACCGGCTGTTCTCCCGTGTCGGCGCCGCCGACGATCTGGCGCGGGGGCGCTCCACCTTCATGGTGGAGATGGTGGAGACCGCCGCCATTCTCAATCAGGCCGGGCCGCGCGCTTTGGTGATCCTCGACGAGATCGGGCGCGGCACCGCCACCTTCGACGGCCTGTCCATCGCCTGGGCGGTGGTGGAGCATCTGCACGAGGTCAATCGCTGCCGCGCCCTGTTCGCCACCCATTATCATGAGCTGACCCGCCTGACCTCGCGTCTGGCGGCGCTGTCGTGCCACATGATGCGGGTCAAGGAGTGGCAGGGCGACGTGGTCTTCCTGCACGAGGTGGGGGCCGGCGCCGCCGATCGTTCCTACGGCATCCATGTGGCGCGCCTGGCCGGGCTGCCGCCCGCCGTGGTGGGCCGCGCCGAGGAGGTGCTGGGCATTCTGGAAAAGTCGGATCAGGCCTCAGGCATGGCACGGCTCGCCGACGACCTGCCGCTGTTCGCAGCACTGGCCAAGCCCAGGCCCGCCGCCACGGCCCTTCCGCAGGCGTCTCCGCTGGAAGAAGCGCTGAAGGCGGTCAATCCCGACGACCTGACGGCGCGACAGGCGCTGGATCTGGTCTATGAGCTGAAGCGGTTGCTGTGAACAGCCTGATCACCATCATCCTGCCCGCCGGCCGCTCGGCCATCGAGCTGTCGCTGTTCGTGCTGCTGCCCATCATGGTGGTGATGCTGTCCATGATGCGGCTGCTGGAGGCCTGGGGCGTCCTGGACTGGCTGGTGGCGAGGCTGACCCCCGTCCTGCGCCCCTTCGGCCTGACCGGGCTGGCCACCTTCGCCGCCATCCAGGTGAGCTTCGTCAGCTTCGCCGCCCCGGCCGCCACCCTGGCCATGATGGAGCAGCGCGGCACCTCGGACCGCCATCTGGCCGCCGCCTTCGCCATGGTGCTGGCCATGGCCCAGGCCAACGCCGCCTTTCCCCTGGGAGCCCTCGGTCTGCATGTGCTGCCGGTGCTGGGCGTTTCGCTGGTGGGCGGATTGCTCGCCGCCGCCATCGCCTATCACGTGGCCGGGCGGACTCTGTCGGCCGAGGAGCAGGTGCTGGACGAGACGCTGAAGCACGCCGTGGCCGAGAACGCCAAGGGCGTTGTCGACGTCATCAACCGGGCCGGCGCCGAGGCCTTCCGCATCGCCATCAGCGCCATTCCCATGCTGGTGGTGTCGCTGACGGTGGTCACCGCTCTGCGGCAGGCCGGCGCCATCCAGGCGCTGACCAATGCCCTGCCCTTCGTCGATCCCGATCTGGTCCTGCCCGCCGTCACCAAGTATCTGGCGGGCGGCACCGCCATGCTGGGCGTGGTGGACGAGCAGGTCCGCGCTGGCCATCTGTCGCCCGCCCAGCTCAACACCTGGGCGGGCATCCTGATCCATCCCCTGGACTTTCCCGGGGTGGCGGTGCTGATGGCCGCCGGCCCCCGGACGGCCCGGGTGTGGAAGCCCGCCGTGCTGGGCTCCCTGGCCGGCATCGCATTGCGCGGCGCACTGCACATGGCCTTGAATTAACCCCGCAACCCCGCCTGCCGCAGCGAGCGGTCGATCCAGGCCCGGCCCAGCTTCTCCCAGGTGGAGTTCTGGCCCAGGCGCTCGGCCAGGCTGGCGAAGTCCACCTTGTCCAGGGGCTGGTCCTGGTCAAAGCAGGTGAACACCACCTTCTCCTCGCCGGTGACCGGGTCCTTGTGCTTTTGCAGGCACTGGGCACAGACCTCCTTCAGCATGCATTGCATGGGCGAGTTGATGGAGCCGATGCCCTGGTGCTCGCGCTTGAGGAAGGGGGCGAGGCGGTCGTGGCGGGCCTTGGCCACCGCCGCCATCATGCGGTCCGAGCCGATGGCGATGATGCGGTCCACGTCGGTGATGGGAATGGTCTGCTCGCCCAGCCGGCCCTCGCCATAGGCCACCATGGCCTCAACGATATTGCCGACGAAGGCGCGGTCCTGGGGCCGGTTGGGGGCAAAGGCCTCGCCGCCATCCACGCACCAGATCACCACGTCGGCGGCGGCCTCGATATCGGCCACCTTGAAACGGTCATGGGCATTCTTGTAGCCGGCGAAGTACAGCACCCTGGAGCCCCGCTGGCGGAAGGCGGCGCCGATGGAGAACAGCACGGCATTGCCGAGACCGCCACCGGCCAGCAGCACGGTTTCCGAGCCGCAGACATGGGTGGGCGCCCCGGTCGGCCCCATCAGCACCACCGGCTCGCCGGGGGTGAGATGGGCGCACAGATCGCTGGAGCCGCCCATTTCCAGGACGATCAGCCCGACCAGCCCCTGCTCCTTATCCACCCAGGCTCCGGTCAGCGCCAAACCTTCCATGGCCAGGGTGGTCTCGCCCACCTTGCGGGCCAGCATCTCGAAGTTCTGCAGGCGGAAGAACTGGCCGGGACGGAAGGCCTCGGCCGCCGCCGGGGCCTTGATCACCACCTCGATGATGGTGGGGGTCAGGCGGTTGACCGCGTGCACCCGGGCGCGCAGCCGGGTGTTGAGGGTGGCGAACAACTGGGAGGCCGGCACCGGATTGGCGGGCCGGCGCTCCATGGCGCGGGTCACCACCGGATGGCCCTGCTTGGCCGAGGCCATGGCCGAGACCACGTTGCCGGCATAGGACGGATGCAGATCGCCGAAGAAGCTGACCGTGCGGTCATGGCCGTCGATATGCATCAGCACGTGAACGGCGCCGGGCTTGGTGCGGCGGTCGGGAGTGACCGCCTGCCCGTCCTCGTCCACCGCCTGGAAGTACTTGCCGTCCAGGTGGATGCCCTTGGCCTCGCGGGCGGGGGTGGTGTTGGGCACGGTGCCCGCCGCCACCAGCACGGAGCGGGCGGGCAGCCGGTGCGGTTGGCCATCGCGGTCCTTGAGCTGAATGCCGTGGGCGGCGCCGAAATCGTCGGTCTCCACCGCCACCGGGCTCATGCCTTCGAGGAAGCGGATGCCCTCTTCCAGGGCCTTGGAGATTTCCTCGTGATTGCGATAGGCCGGGCTGTCGGTCAGGCCGCGGCGATAGACCACGCTGGCCCCGCCCCAGGATTGCAGCAGTTCCAGGATGCGCGGGGCGCGGCCCTCGGCACTGGCGGCGCGGCGCTCGGCGCGGATGGCCTCGGCATGGGCGATGAACTCGTCGGCGATCGCGTGCTCTTCCTCGGACCAGTGGACCCGCACCGCGTGCTCGCCTTTTTCCGCCACCAGCTGTTCGTGGCGCGACAGGAACTTTTCCACCTGGATGGGGTAATAGGCCATGGCCTCGGTGCAGGTGTCGATGGCGGTCAGGCCGCCGCCGATCACCACCACCGGCAACCGCAATTGCAGATTGGCCAGCGTGCCCTTGCGGGCCGCGCCGGTGAGTTGCAGCGCCATCAGGAAGTCCGAGGCCTGCCGCACCCCCTTGGCCAGGCCGCCCGGCATGTCGAGGATGGTGGGCTTGCCCGCTCCCGTCGCCAGGGCCACATGGTCGAAGCCCAGCGCGAACGCCTCCTCCAGGGTCAGGTTGCCGCCGAACCGCACGCCGCCGAACAGGGCGAACTCGGACCGGCGCTCCAGCAGCAGGCGGATGACGTCGAGGAAGTTCTTGTCCCAGCGCACGGTGATGCCGTACTCGGCGACGCCGCCGAAGCCGCCCATGACGCGCTCGCCCAGGGGCTGCCACAGGGAGCGGATATCGCGGATGGGGCGGAAGGCCACCCTCTGGCCGAAGGTGTCCACGCCCGACAGGTCCGAGGCCAGCGGCTCGATCTTCAAGCCGTCCACCGCCACCACATGGTGGCCGTCCTGCATCAGGTGATGGGACAGGGTGTAGCCCGCCGGCCCCATGCCCACCACCAGCACCTTGCGCCCCGAATCGGGCTTAGGCAGCGGGCGGCGGATATTGGCCGGGTTCCAGCGGGTCAGCAGGGAATAGATCTCGAAGCCCCAGGGCAGCTCCAGCACGTCCTTCAGGGTGCGGGTCTCGGCCTCGGGCACGTTGACCGGGTCGCGGTTCTGGTTCTGGTAGACGCAGGCGGTCATGCAGTCGTTGCAGATGCGGTGCCCGGTGCCCGCCGCCATGGGATTGTCCACCACGATGACGGCCAGCGCCGCCAGGGCGTGGCCGGCGGCCTTGACCTCGTGCATCTCGGAGATCTTCTCCTCGAGGGGGCAGCCTTCCATGGTGACGCCCAGGGCGGTCTTGGCGGTCTCGCCGGTCTTCCTGTCCTTCATGCCCTTGGAGCAGGAATCGCGGCCCTGGTGATGACAGAGGATACAGTAATTGATCTCGTCCAGCGCCCCGGCCAGATCGGTGCCGGCATCGGTGAGGTTGAAGCCCTCGCGGCGGCGCAGCCGCCCGGCCTCGAATTCCAGGACCGGCACGCCGCACACGTCGCCCTTGACCACCGGCACCTGATGCAGGGGATCGTGCTTGGCCGGCACCTTGAACAGGATGCCGTGGGGATGATAGGCGCTGTCATTGGCGGCCACCTTGGCGGCGGCCAGACGGGCGGCCAGCTTCAGCTCTTCGCCATGGGCGGCCTCGTCGTCCATCCAGGCCAGGACGCGCCGGGCGAAACCGGCTTCCGAGAAGGGCTCGCCCACCTTCAGCGCGTATTCCATTTCCAGGGCGCGGGCGTCCAGGGTGGCGGCCTCGTCCGGCTTGATGTCCTTCAAGGCCCGGCGCTGCACGAACAGGCGCTTGGCCTGATAGAGCGGCGCCAGGGTGTCCTGGCGGGCTCTCAACTCGCCGGCGGCGGCGCGGATGGAGAACAGCTCGGCCAGGAAATCGTCCAGATGGGGCGCCAGCTCGACCAGCAGCGCCGATTCGTCCTTGGGCGCCAGGGCACCCGGCTCGGCGCGGGCGGCCTTGAGGCGTCCGGCCAAGGCCTCGTCGGCGGCGGCGAGCGCACCCAGGAAGGCGGCGTCAACCCGTTCCAGGCCAGGGCGCTGATACAGGTCGTTGAAGGAAAGGCCATGCCCAAGGGCCGGATGCGTCATGTCCACACTCATGGTTTGAAATGCCTCAGGATCAGCGGAACCCCCCGCTCGTCAATCTGATATGGCATTGTGTAGAATTATTCACAACGACAAATTTTTTGTGGAGAATATGGGTAACACCTCGTTAACGCCACCGGAGCTACCTTAAGGACGATGGGGAGTGGGTTGCAGGACGGACAGGATGGATCATCCCGTGGAGAAGCCGGCGACCACCGAGGAACAGGAGGCCCTGTTCCAAGCCATCATCCTGAAAATGCCCGGCGTGACCAATCCGGCCAAGCTGGAGCAGCTGACCCTGCTGGCGCTGGACCTGATGCTGCGCCGTCCCTTCGACAAGGAGCTGCGCGCCGCCTTGCGGCGCCGGGTGCAGGAGTCCATGGCCGAGGTCAAGCCCGGGCACACCCCGGAGGTTCAGCGCAACGAGATGCGCATCGCGGCGCGGGGCTGCATCGAGGTGCTGCGCGCCGCAAAGGAACAGCGCCTGCCGCGCTCGGTCACCGACAACTGGGCCCAAAGTAAGGACGGCAAGTTCCATCCGCCCCATCACCGCGTCACGGAAGAAGAGCAGGAGGAGGGGCGCGGACTGCGCATCGCCGCCGCCGCCCTGGTCGCCCTGACTCTGGCCATCGGCGGCTATATCTGGTGGAGCCGCTCGCAGGAGCCGGCCGAGAGCACCAGCAGCGAAACCGACCGCTTCGTCGCCCAGATGGTCGAATCCGCCCAGGGCAACGCGCCGCCGTCCCACCTGTTCGGCGGCGCCATCCGGGTGACCTCCATGAACGGCGTGCCGGTGGTCATCGCCGAACGGGTTCCGCCGCGCATCTGCTCGGCGTCGGGCATGAAGCTGGTGAAGAAGGGCCTGCTCAGCGTCAATGGCGTCACCCCCACCCGGGTGTCGTCGGCCATCATCACAGAATTGTGCAACAAGGACGGAGGCGGCGATGCCACGCTCATGTGGGCGCCGAAATAGATCATTGAGCGTCAAATATGACGCGCAATGATCCTGGTTTATGTCAGTCCCTCGCCGGGCGCGCGCCTTCAGCGCGCTTGGCCGCCGCCTCAATGGCGGCTGTCGTCCTGCTGCTTTCCCTTGTCTGGACCTGTTCCGCCGCCGCCGGAACCGTGCTGACCGGCCGGGCCGAGCAGGGCGGACTGGTGGCCGGGGCCACCGATCCCGGGGCGCGGGTCAGCCTGGACAGCCGTCCGGTGCCGGTCGACCGCCAGGGCCGCTTCCTGCTGGGCTTCGGCCGCGACGCCGCCGCCACGGCCGAGTTGCTGATCGCCCTGCCCGATGGACGCGCCGAAGTCCGCGCCCTGGCCGTCTCGCGTCGGGACTGGCGGATTCAGCGCATCGAAGGGGTGCCGCGGGAAAAGGCCGAACCCGATGCCGCCTCCCTGGCCCGCCTGAAGGCCGAGGCGGCCATGGTCCGCGCCATCCGCGAGCGCATCACCCCGGAGCCCCAGTACCTGGGCGGATTCCTGCGCCCGGCCGACGGCCCGGTCTCCGGCGTGTTCGGCAGCCAGCGAGTCTATAACGGAAATGGCGGGGCGCCGCATTCCGGCCTGGATATCGCCGCCCCGGCCGGCGCGCCGGTGCATGCCTGCGCCGACGGCACCGTCGTCCTGGCCGCGCCCGATCTGTTCCTGACCGGGCGCACCGTGATGATCGACCATGGCCTGGGGCTGATCTCCAGCTACGCCCACCTGTCGCGGCTGGACGTGGTCGCCGGAGCCAAGGTGCGCCGGGGCGATCTGGTGGGCGCCATCGGCGCCACCGGCCTGGCCACCGGCCCTCATCTGCACTGGGGCATGTCGTGGCTGGATATCCGCCTCGACCCCGAAGCCGTCGAGAATACGCTCAACGCCCTATACGCAAGTATAAGCTTGAACAAAAAGCAGTAGCATTTTTACTCCTTCGTATGATACCTACTTCTTGCGGATAGGTTCTGCGGGGATGCCATGCACACGCTGCCGGGCGCCAATGGTGGGAACGACACCCTGGGCGATGATATTCTGGACGAGTTGGAGGGCGAGGCTCTGGTGATCCTGGAGCATCCGGACCAGCACGCCGCCATCACCGTGAACATGGCGCGCAAGACGCTGCAGATCGTCCAGCGCCTGCGCAGCGGCCCCAATTCCGGCGCCCTCGGCCAGCCGGCCTGAGCCTTCCTCTTCCCACTCCCCGGAACATGGCGTAATAATCGCGCCTCCCATTTTCGCCCGTTCCGAGGTCCTCCATGAAATCCCTGTGGTCCGATGCAGATGCCGAGTCCTTCGTCACGCGCTATGCGCCCGAAGGCGTCAACCGCGATCTGGCATTGCGCGTCTACACCACCCGCCTGCTGGGCGGCGACCCCCGGCTGGTGCTGCATGGCGGCGGCAATACCTCATGCAAGACCACCGTCACCGACCTGCTGGGCGAGACGGTCGAGGTGCTGTGCGTCAAGGGTTCGGGCTGGGACATGGGCGATATCGAGCCCGCCGGCCTGCCCGCCGTACGCCTTGCCCCGCTGCTGAAGCTGCGCCGGCTGGACAGCCTGTCCGACGAGGACATGGTGGACTACCAGCGCGGCAACCTGATGAACTCGGCCTCGCCCAACCCCTCGGTGGAAACGCTGCTGCACGGCTTTCTGCCGCACAAGTTCATCGACCACACCCATTCCACCGCCGTGCTGTCCCTGGTGGACCAGCCCGACGGCGAAGCCCTGGCCCGCGAGGTCTATGGCACGCGCATGGGCTATGTACCCTACATCATGCCGGGTTTCGCCCTGGCCAAGAAGGCGGCCGAAATCTACGAGCAGGACCCCACGGTGGAGGGGCTGATCCTGGTCAAGCACGGCATCTTCACCTTCGCCGATAATGCCAGGACCGCCTATGAGCTGATGATCGAGATGGTCACCCTGGCCGAGCAGCGGCTGGAAAAGGGCCGCAAGCCCCTGGTCGCCGCCACGGGCCTGCCCAAGGACCCCGCCCCCCTGGCCGAGGTGGCGCCCATCCTGCGCGGCCTGCTGGCCAATGGCCCCAAGCGCCGGATTCTGGACTTCCGCACCTCCAACGCTATCCGCGCCTATGTGGACGGCGCCGAGATCGGCCGCTACTCCCAGCAGGGCGTGGTGACCCCCGACCACACCATCCGCACCAAGAATTGGCCGGTGGTGCTGCCCGCCCCCGAGGCGGGAAAAACCGCCGAATGGGCCGAGGCGGCGCAGGCGGCCATCGAGTCCTTCGAGGCCAAGTACCACGCCTATTTCAGCCGCAACAACCAGCGGCTGGGCAACATCAAGACCGAGCTTGACCCCAAGCCCTGCGTCGCCCTGGTGCCCGGCCTGGGCCTGTTCGGCATCGGAGCAAGCGCCAAGGACGCGGCCATCGCCGCCGATATCGCCGTCAACACGGTGGAAAGCATCACCGACGCCGAGGCGATCGGCCGCTTTGAGCCGGTGGGCGAGGCCGATCTGTTCGACCTGGAATACTGGTCGCTGGAACAGGCCAAGCTGGGCAAGGCCGCCGAGAAGCCCCTGGCCCGTCAGGTGGTGGTGGTCACCGGCGGCGGCTCGGGGATCGGCGCGGCCACCGCCAAGGCCTTTGCCAAGGAGGGCGCCGAAGTGGCGGTGCTCGACCGCGATGCCGACGCGGCGGCCAAGGCGGCCAAGGCTTGCGGCGGCAAGGCCCTTGGCATCGCCTGCGACGTCACCGACCCGGCCAGCGTGCGCGCCGCCTTCGACCGCGTCGCCGAGCGCTTCGGCGGCGTCGACGTGGTGGTCAGCAATGCCGGCGCCGCCTGGCAGGGCGCGGTCGGCGAGGTGGACGATTCCACCTTGCGCGCCTCGTTCGAACTGAACTTCTTCGGCCATCAGGCGGTGGCCCAGAATGCCGTGCGCGTCTTCAAGGCCCAGGGCACCGGCGGCGCCCTGCTGTTCAACGCCTCGAAGCAGGCGGTCAATCCGGGCAAGAATTTCGGCCCCTATGGCCTGCCCAAGGCCGCCACCCTGTTCCTGATGAAGCAATACGCCCTGGATCACGGCAAGGACGGCATCCGCTCCAACGCGGTCAATGCCGACCGCATCCGCTCGGGCCTGCTCACCGACGACATGATCAAGAGCCGCTCCTCGGCGCGAGGCCTGTCGGAACAGGATTACATGGGCGGCAACCTGCTGGGCCGCGAGGTCACCGCCGAGGACGTGGCCGACGCCTTCGTCTGGCTGGCCAAGGCCTCCAAGGTCACAGCCTGCACCGTCACCGTGGACGGCGGCAATATCGAGGCGTCGCTGCGGTAAAAACAAAAAGGGCGGGCCCTTGGGGCCCGCCCTGTCGCGTATGCGGCCGGTTACTTCCAGCCGGCTTCCTTTTCGCAAGCCTTCATCTCGGCGGGATGGGTCTTTTCCCACTGGGTGATGGTCTTGGTCTCGTTGTCGTCCATCTTATTGTTCATGCAGGTGCAATACTTGCTGACGATGTCGACGGAAACCTTGGCATCGGAATTGTCGCTGATGCACTTGGCCACCCACTTGGCATCATCGGCGCCGGCGAAAGCCGCGCCGCTCACCAGAAGGGATACCGCCAGACAGGTCGCACCGATCGTAAACTTCATGGTTTTCTCCCTCGCCGGGCCCCCAGATCCGACCAGCCGGCCGGGCAGCCATGGCTTACGTTAGACCAAGACCAATCTTTCGGCGAGTCGAGTTTGTGCCGATTTCCTCAGCAGACCGGGCAGCGGGTCATGGGCAGCTCGCGCTTGACCCAGCCCGGCCCGGCGCCCGAACCCGCCATTCCCTCCGAAACATCGAGAACATGGGTAAAGCCGGCATCGGACAGCGCCCGCGCCGTGGCGCCGGAACGGTTGCCGGTGCGGCAGATCAGGGCGACGGGCGCGTTGCGGTCACCCTTGGTGGCGGCCAGCAGGTCGCGCACGAAGCCGGCCCCCCCCTCGGGATGGCGCATGGGAATCAGCCGGGCGCCGTCGGGCACTCCGGTCTGCTTCCATTCCTCGGGCTGGCGGATGTCGACCAGCACCACCTCGCCCTTCTTCAGGGCCGCTAGCGCCTCGGGAGCCGAGATGGACTTGACCTCGGCGGCCAGGGCGGGACAGGCCAGGGACAGCAGAAGGGCGGCGGTGGTCAGGATGCGCATGGGAACCTCACTTGTTGAGGTATCGCTAATACACCTTCCGCCCCACCGCCAGCAAGGCCAGGGCTTCGTCACGGGTGCGCACGCCGAGTTCCAGCAGCAGCGGCATCTCCAGCCCGCAGGCCGCCAGGCACTCCCGGTCGGATAGAACCTCGGCCGCCTCGCCCTGGGCGATCACCCGGCCATCCCGGAACAGCGCCACCCGATCGGCGAAGCCATGGGCCAGGTCCACCTCGTGGGTGGTGAACACCAGGGTGGTCCCCGCCCGGGCCAGGGCGTCCAGCGCCGCCAGCAGCCGCTTGCCGCCCTGATGGTCGAGACCGGCCAGGGGCTCGTCCAGCAACAGCACCTCGGGCTCCATGGCCAGGGCGCCGGCGATGGCCACGCGCTTCTTCTGGCCGAAAGACAGCATATGGGTGGCCCGCCCGGCCAGATCCGAGATGCCCAGCGCGTCCAGCGCCGCCTCCACCCGGCGGCGGGTCTCCGCCTCGGACAGGCCGAGATTGAGCGGACCGAACGAGACGTCCTCGGCCACCGTGGCGGCGAACAACTGGTCGTCGGGCTCTTGCAGCACCAGACCAACCCGGCGACGCCAGCCGGTCAGCGCCGCGCGGGAATAGCCCATGATCTCGCCGCCCAGCCGCACCGTGCCGGCCGAGGGCTTCAGGGTGCCGTTGAGGTGCAGCAGCAGCGTGGTCTTGCCCGCCCCGTTGGGGCCCAGCACCGCCAGACGCCGCCCCCGCTCCACCCCCAGATCAAGGCCGGACAGGGCGGCGACGCCACCGGGATAGCGATAGGTGAGGCCCGCGGCCTCGAGGATCACGCCAGCCACAGGCTTACCCCCGCCAGCAGCGCCTCGCCCCCCAGGATCACCGCCACCACCGGCACCGAGGCCGGATTGGCGGTGGAGATCATGGGCAACGAGCCGTCGAACCCCCTGGCCGCCAGTCCCACCTCCAGCCGCCGTGCCCGCTCCATGGCGCGTGGCAGCAACTGGGCGATCAGCAGGCCCAGGGAGCGCACTTGCCGCCGGGGCCCGAACCAGCCGAGCCGGGCCTCCTGGGCGGTGCGGATGGCGGTGGCCTGATCCTGCAGCAGGAACAGGAAGTGCCAGGTCAGCAACATGATCTCGGCGATCTCGGGCGGCAGGCCCAGACGGCGCAGGCCGCGCACCAGATCGGGCGCCGGAGTGGTGGCCGCCAGCAGCAGCAGGGCCGACACCGCCGCCGAGGCGCGCAGCACCACTTCGGCGGCGCGGCGACCCTGGTCGGCGGCCAGATGCAGCCCCTGGGCATCCCAATCCACCGCCAGGGTGGCGGCGCCGGTCAGCACGAAGCCCAGCGGCACGAGATTGAGACGCAGCCAATCGCCCGGGGGGAGCCTTGCCCCGCCCAGGGCCAGTCCCCAGGCGGCGCCCAACACCAACGCTCCGCCCGGCCAGGGCGGCAGCACCAGGGCCAGGGCCAGCAGGCCGAGGGCGAGTACCGCCTTTTCCGACGGCGCCCGCTGTCGCCACCGACCGGCCTGGGACAGGCGGTCAATGGTCAGGCTCATTTGCCGGAACGACCGTGCCGCCGCCCGATGACGTAGCCCAGCAGACCGGCCCCGAAGGCGGCCTGCGCCGCGAACAGCAGTCCCTCTATTTCCTTGGAAGGCTGCCACAACGGCCCGGTCCACTTCTCGTAGGCGGGATGGGACGAGGTCACCACCTCGCTGGCGGCATCGTCGGTGCCGCCGAACTGGCCGGCAGGGTTGAGGACCAGCGGCGCGGCGATGATCAGCGCCGCCACGCCCAGCAGCATGGAATTGGTGCGCGCGCTCATGCCTTGGCTCCTTCCACGGGGGTCATGCGGCTCTGCAGCGCGTTCATCACCACCACGGTGACCAGCCCCTCGGCCACGGCCAGGGGCAGTTGGGTGATGGCGAAGATGCCGGCGAACTTGGCGAAGGCCCCGCCAAAGCCGCTCTGGGCATCAGGGAAGGCCAGGGCCAGCTGGAACGAGGTCACCACATAGGTGGCCAGATCGCCCAGGAAGGCCGACAGGAAAATCGTCACGGCGGCGGGCGCGCCCAGCCGGCCGGCAAGGCGCCACACGCCATAGGCCACCCACGGCCCGGCGATGGCCATGGAGAACACGTTGGCCCCCAGGGTCGACAACCCGCCATGGGCCAGCAACAGCCCCTGGAACAGCAGCACGATGGTGCCGATCACCGCCATGATGCCGGGACCGAACTGCATGGCGCCCAGCGCCGTGCCGGTGGGATGCGAGCACGAGCCGGTGACGCTGGGCAGCTTCAGGGCGGACAGCACGAAGGTGAAGCCGGCGGATGCCGCGATATTGAGACGCGCCTCGGGCCGTTCGGCCACGATCCGCTTGAGCGAGCGCGCCCCCAGCGCCACGAAGGGCGCGGCGACGCAGGTCCAGGCCAGGGCATGCCCGGCGGGAAGAAAACCTTCCATGATATGCATGATAAACGGACTCCGTTCGTCGAGAGACTAAGCCAGTCGCCGCGAAACGGAAAACAGACCCGACGGCACACCCCGGCCGGACGGGCTCGCAAGCGACTCTCGATGATGGCAGGTCTCCTGACTCGCGGGTCGTTGGGTCCGGCATAGCCTTCCCAGCCCTTTTCGGGCCAGTGGCATCTCTCAGGGCCGGAACCTCTCCGCCTACAGTTGCGGGGGCAGTCGCGGAATCGGCCCCCTTTTCGGGTGCCTCACCGCGTTCCCATTTTCACCCCGCGCCGTCGCCGGTCGCGGGGAACCATCGCCGGGCACTATAATTTCGCCATGATCGGGATGCAAACCATTCCCGGGGCTTGTCTTCAGATGTCATCCCGAGGAGCATAGCGACGAGGGATCTCCTCCTGCTCCGGCCCGTCCGAGCAAACGGAGATCCCTTGCATCCGCTCGGGATGACAGGTCAATTGCAAAGGGGTTCAGCCGTGTCCCATACCATCGCCCTGGTCGATGACGACCGCAACATCCTGACCTCGGTCTCGATGGCGCTGGAGGCCGAGGGCTTCAAGGTCCGCACCTACACCGACGGGGCCGAGGCCCTGCGCGGCCTGACCAGCCAGCCGGCCGACCTGGCCGTGCTCGACATCAAGATGCCGCGCATGGACGGCATGGAGCTGCTGCAGCGCCTGCGCAAGCAATCGGCCATCCCGGTGATCTTCCTCACCTCCAAGGATGACGAGATCGACGAGTTGCTGGGCCTGCGCATGGGTGCCGACGACTACATCAAGAAACCTTTCTCGCAGAAGCTGCTGATCGAGCGCATCCGCACCCTGATCCGCCGCCTGGAAGCCAATGCCGAAGGCGCCGAGCAGGGAGGCGAGACCCTGGTGCGCGGCCTGCTGGTGCTCGACCCCGGCCGCCATATCTGCACCTGGAAGGGCAAGCCCGTCGACCTTACCGTCACCGAGTTCCTGCTGCTGAAGTCGCTGGCCATGCGTCCCGGCCACGTCAAGAACCGCGACCAGTTGATCGATGCGGCCTATGGCGAGTCCATCTATGTGGACGACCGCACCATCGACAGCCACATCAAGCGGCTGCGCAAGAAGTTCCGCGAGGTGGACGACGACTTCGCCCAGATCGAAACCCTGTACGGCGTCGGTTATCGCTATCGTGACGAGTGAGGCCACCGCCCCCCGGCGGCGCCTGCCCCGCTGGCGCCTGCTCGCCTCGCCGCTGACCCGGCGCATCCTGGCGGTCAACCTGCTGGCGCCCATCGTGCTGGTGGTGGGCGTGATGTATCTCGACCGCTACAAGCAGGGGCTGATCCGCGCCGAGCTGGACGGGCTGGGCACCCAGGCCGAGATGGTGGCCGGCGCCATCGGCGAGGGTGCGGTGTTCGAAGAGGAAATGGGCTTCTTCGAAATCAATCCCGCCATGGCGCAGCAGATGGTGCGTCGCCTGTCCGAGCCCGCCAAGTTCCGCGCCCGCCTGTTCGGGGCGGTGGGCGAACTGGCCGCCGATTCCCGCGTGGTGGGCGGCGCCAAAGGCTCCATCTATATCGAGGAACTGCCCCCGCCCACTCCCCGCCATTGGACCGACCGTCTGGCGCGGCAGTGGGACCGCTGGGCGCGCTGGATGCCCCGGGACGAGTCCCTGCCGCTTTACCGCGACATCGCCAATGCGCGGGCCGACGATTTCGAGGAAGCCATGAGCGCCATGGCCGGGCGCGCCGCCTGGGCGGTGCGCACCCGCAAGAACGGCACCCTGATGCTGTCGGTGGCGGTGCCGGTCCAGCGTTACAAGCAGGTAGTGGGCGCGTTGCTGATCACCGCCGACGGCACCAATATCGCCCGCTCGCTGTTCCAGGTGCGCATCGCCATCTTGCAGGCCTTCGCCGTTTCGCTGGCCCTGACCATCGGCGTGTCGCTCTACATGGCCGGCACCATCGCCCGCCCCATCCGCCGTCTGGCCCTGGCCGCCGAGCGGGTGCGCCATGGCCAAGGGCGGGTTCACGCCATCCCCGACCTGTCCCACCGCAAGGACGAGATCGGCGAGTTATCGGTGGCCTTGAAGGAGATGACCGAGGCCCTGTGGCGGCGCATGGATGCCATCGAGGCCTTCGCCGCCGACGTGGCCCACGAGATCAAGAATCCGCTGACCTCGTTGCGCTCGGCGGTGGAGACGGCGGCCCGCATCGAAGACCCGGACAAGCGCGCCCGGCTGATGTCCATCGTCCTGGACGACGTGGGGCGCCTGGACCGCCTGATCAGCGACATCTCGGACGCGTCGCACATCGACGCCGAGATGAGCCGTGCCGAGACCGGGCCGGTGGCCCTGGCCGCCATGCTCGACACCCTGGCCGAGATCTATCGCGGCACCTGCGAGGATCGGGGGCTGCGCTTCGAGGTGGAGCGGCCCGAGGGCGACGCCCTGACGGTTCAGGGCATCGAGTCCCGTCTGGTGCAGGTGCTGCGCAACCTGATCGCCAATGCTGCCTCGTTCAGCCCGGACGGCGGACTGATCCGCCTTGCCGCCCACCGCGACGGCGGACGCATCGCCCTGGTGGTCGAGGACCAGGGGCCGGGCATTCCGGCCAACAAGCTGGACGCCATCTTCGAGCGCTTTTATTCCGAGCGGCCCGAGGGCGAGAAGTTCGGCACCCATTCCGGCCTGGGCCTGTCCATCTCGCGCCAGATCGTCGAGGCCCATGGCGGCGCCATCCGCGCCGAGAACCGCGATGAGGGCGGGGCACGCTTCACCGTGGACATTCCCGCCGCCCCGTGACGTCCATTTTTTCGCCGCAAAGCCATGGCTTGATGGCGTCACGTCCACCCTTCGGAGTGCCACCTGAAATGAACAAGCCCCTGTTTGCCCTGCTGGCCGCGATCCCCCTGCTGACCAGCCTGCCGGCCGCCGCCCAGCAGGGCGAGATGCGCCGGGACCACCAGGAAATGCGCCGCGACAACCGCGAGATCGGCCAGGACCGGCGGGAAGAGGTCCAGGACCGCAACCAGTTGCGCAAGGACAGGAAGGACGGCGACAAGGACGCCGTGGCCAAGGATCGCGCCGAATTGCGCAAGGACCGCAAGGAACTGAAGGACGACCGCAAGGAGCGGCAGCACGATCGCCGGGAGATGCGCGAGGATCGCCGCGAGCACGACAAGGACCGGCGCGAGCATCGCGAGGAGCGTCGCGAGCGCTGAGCCACCCGATCAGGGCATGATGCGGCAGGACCGCATCATGCCCTCGCGGCTCAATGCTGCTCGCGCGTGGCGGTAAAGCGGATCTTCTCGAAATCCTGCTGGGCGCGGTTGAGCTGCCAGGAATTGCGCGCCAGATAGACCATGCCGCCGTCACGGTCCTCGGCCATGTTGGACTTGTTGCCGTCCATGAAGCGCTTCATCTCGGCCTCGGTGTCGGCCGCCACCCAGCGGGCGGTGACGAAGCCGCCATCCTCGAACCCGGCCTTGATGTTGTATTCGGATTCGATGCGGGTGGTCAGCACGTCGAACTGCAGCGGACCGACCACGCCGACGATCCAGGTGGAGCCGTCCAGGGGCTTGAACACCTGGGAGACGCCCTCCTCGGCCAGATCCTCCAAAGCCTTCTTCAACTGCTTGGCCTTCATGGGATCATCGAGGCGCACCCGGCGCAGCACTTCCGGCGCGAAGGTGGGAATGCCGAGGAAGTTCATGTCCTCGGACTCGCTCAGCGTGTCGCCGATGCGCAGCTGGCCGTGGTTGGGAATGCCCATGATGTCGCCGGGGAAGGCTTCTTCCGCCAGTTCCCGGTCGCGGGCCAGGAAGAACACCGGGTTGACCAGGGCCATCACCTTGCCCGAGCGCACGTGCTTGACCTTCATGCCGCGCTTGAAGCGGCCCGAACAGATGCGGAAGAAGGCGATACGGTCGCGGTGGTTGGGGTCCATGTTGGCCTGGACCTTGAACACGAAGCCGCTGACCTTGGCCTCGTCGGGCTCCACCACCCGCTTGTCGGTGGGCCGCGCCACCGGCGGCGGCGCCAGCTGGCCGATACCCTTCAGCAGTTCCGCCACGCCGAAGGTCTTCAAGGCCGAACCGAAGAACACCGGGGTCAGGTGACCGGCGCGGAAAGACTCCAGGTCGAATTCGGGATAGCCGCCGCGCACCAGTTCCACTTCTTCGCGCAGGCGGTCGGCGGCGGCCTTGCCCAGCACCTCGTCCAGCTTGGGGCTGTCCAGCGAGGCATCGACGCTGATCTCGGCGATATGGTCGCCGCGGCCGGGGTCGAACATGATCACCCGGTCGTTGACCAGGTCGTAGACGCCCTTCAAGTCACGGCCCATGCCGATGGGCCAGGTGACGGGACAGACGTCCAGCGCCAGGGTCTTTTCCACCTCGTGCAGCAGGTCGAAGGTCTCGCGGCCCTCGCGGTCGACCTTGTTGACGAAGGTGATGATGGGCACGTCGCGCAGGCGGCAGACCTCGAACAGCTTCAGGGTCTGGGTCTCGATGCCCTTGGCGGCGTCCAGCACCATGACGGCCGAGTCCACGGCGGTCAGGGTGCGGTAGGTGTCCTCGGAAAAGTCCTCGTGGCCGGGGGTGTCCAGCAGGTTGAAGGACAGGCCCGAATATTCGAAGCTCATCACCGAGGCCGACACCGAAATGCCGCGCTCCTTCTCGATGGCCATCCAGTCCGAGCGGGTGCGGCGCTGCTCGCCCCTGGCGCGCACGGCGCCGGCCATCTGAATGGCGCCGCCGAACATCAGCAGCTTCTCCGTCAGCGTGGTCTTGCCGGCGTCGGGGTGGGAGATGATGGCGAAGGTGCGCCGCAGCGCGATAGCGTCGGAGAGAGTGCTCATAGGGCTGGGTTTTCGCCCTAAGCGGTGCAAGAATCAAGAGGATTAGCTCCGGAGCGTAGCGACTATGCGCGTTGAGCGCGCCGCAGCGTTGCCGAAAGCGAAGCGAAGGCATAAGCGAGGAAAGCCAAGCGTCCGGAACGGACGCGCCCGGCGTCTGAGGGGCAAACAAGGGAGTGTTCCGCAATGCGCATCGACCTTGATCCCGTTCTGGCGTCGCGCCTGTATACCGCCGCCCGCCAGTTGGGCCGGGACCCGGCGGAATGCGCGCGAAGCGCCATCCTGGCCTTCGTCACCGATTGTGAGGAGGCCGCCCGCATGCGCGCCCAGTTGGGCGGCGGCGACTGGGTCAGGGTGGAGAACCAGCCGGATTGAGGTGCCCATAAGCCGGCCGCGTGGCGATGCGGGCGTCCTCCACCGCGCCGCCGATGGTGAAGTGATAGAGCGACTGCCAGGCTTGGCTTCCGGGGGCCAAGCCCAGCAGATCATGGACCTCGTCGTCGTGATAGCAGCCGATGCCGGTACCCGACAGGCCGGCGGCGGTGGCTTCGAGATAGAGAACCTGACCGATCATCCCGGCTTCCCAGAACAGGCGGCGATAGGCCCAGGCCCCGTCCTCGGCCAAGGTGCGGTCGAAATCGGCCAGCATGCCCAGCGAAAAGGCGCCCCGCCCGGCGATATTCTGGGTGCACGACAGTTCGGTGGCTGTCCAGGTGACGTCACCCTCGGCCAAAGCATAGAGCGGCAGGTCAGGCATCGCCCTTGTCCAGGCGAAACGGGGCTGGCAATCGGCCCGCAACCGCTCCAGGGCGGCCGGGTCGCGGACCAGCAGGAAAAGACCGGGGGCCAGGCCGTCCACCCGATGGACGAACAGCAGCAGGGAGAGCCGCGCCGCCCACGGCCAGGACCGCCACGGCACCCGCCCGTGGTCGGGCAGGGTGGCGGCGAGGACCCGCCGGAAAGCTTCCAGCCCCATGCCGGTCGCCCCGTCCATGGCCTGGGCGCTGCGCCGCCGCCGGATGACGGCCCCGGCGGGCTCGGCACTGCCGGGCAGCGGCGGCATGGACAGGGACGGCGGCCGGGGGGCGGGTTCGGTGGCCGGTTTCTCCGACAGGGCCAGCGCCCGGCCGATCGCCTCCCACACCTCGTGGTCGGGGCTAAGGACATTGGCCTGGCCCGCCCAGACTCCGCCGACCGGCCTCAGGGGAGGCTCGGGCAGGGGCTCGGGCGACACCAGGGCGATCAGGTCGGGATGCTCGGGCTCGAAGCGATGACAGGATTCCGGACGGTCAAGGCCCAGCAGGGCGGCCAGTTCCTCGTCCCCCGGCGCGGTCAGGACCCGCAGATGCCAGCCCAGGCAGGCGGCGGCGTAGGACGCGGCGGCCAGGGCGTGGCCGACATCGTGCTGGCAGTAGCGGAAGGCGCGCTCGCCGTACTTCCACGATTCCCGCCAGGGAATGGAGGACAAGGCCAGCAGGAAGGCGCCCTCCGCCAGATCGGCGGGAAGCGCATCCAGGCGACATCGCTCTTCCAGGGCATGATGGAACGGGGCGTAGTGATAAAGGCCCGGCGCCACGCCGATGCCGTCCACCGGCGGCAGGACCAGCCAGCCTTCGGTGGGGTGAAGGTTGCCGCTGCTGGGATTGTTGCGCAGCGCCCAACGAACGTCTTCCACCTCCTTCCAGGCCGACAGCCCCAGCGCCAGTTCCAGGAACAGCCCCAGCCCGTCGGAATCCAGCGGCGAGGGCCGCCGCGCCTCCAATCCGCCGAGGGGTGGAGTTTCGGCCCCAGGACGCAGAGGAAGGGCAACCCGCCGGGCACCCGCGAAGGTCCGGAAGGGATCGGGCTGGGTCTCCCAATCCAGGAAGCCCGGCCCAGGCGCGTAACGCCGGTTCGCATGCTTGGTGCGGACATGGTACCCGGCGATCCCGTCCAAAACCTCGTTCATACCTGATCTTTCCCCGTCGCCCCGTCTTTCTTCGTTGCGGCGCCCACCATATATTGGAAGAAGAACACTCCGTATCACCCCCGAACACCGAAGATGCCGAGCATGACGCCCCCTCCCCCCACCGACCTCGCCGGCGAACGGCTGGTCCGCAAGACTCCGGACTGCATCTTGCCGCTGGACCAGGGCGACCAGGATTACATCCGCGCGGGACTGGAAGCGGTGCAGGAGGCGTTCGGCATCGCCGCCCTGCCCGACGTGCCCCTCGGTCTGATGCCGGGACGGACGTTGATGCGGTTGCTGGTGGACCTGCGGGCCAGGCTGCGGCCGCGCAGCCCCGAGCAAACCAGCGCCTGGGGGCGGCTGGCCGGAGCCATCCTGATTCTCGACATGGCCGGTGAATTCGCCAGCCAGCATTCCCAGGCAGAAGAGCGCCGCCGCGCCATGGAGCACGACGACCTGGAAGATTAAGGCCTGAACCTCAGGGACAGATCAGGTCCACCGTCTCGTCGGCGATGGATATCTCGGCCGGCAGGCGGGCGACGATGTCGCCGTCGCCCTGGACCGGGGCGCCGCGCGGTCCAGTGATCAGGATGTTGCGGGCCGACACCACCTGCACCTCGGGCAGGGCCGGCAGTTTGCCCAGCGGCAGGGCGATGCCGTAGCGCAGCATTCCCGCCACGCCGGTATTGGGCAGGATGCACAATTCCAGCATGGGCGTCGCCAGATCGGCATCGGGGGCGGCGATGAAGGGACCGCCGTAGAAGCGCCCCTTGCAAGCCACCACCATGCGGGCCTCGTACTCCACGCCATCGGCACGGACGGTCAGCTTGGGAAAATCATAGCCCACCGCCTGACGCAGGCTTTCCACCACATAGGCCAGCTTGCCGGCGCGGCGCTTGAGCGCGGTGCTCACCCCCGCCACCACATGGGCGTCGAGGCCGGCGCCCGCCATCAGCAAAAAACGCCGCCGGTTGGCCAAGCCCACATGGATGCGCCGGGCGGGGCCGAAGGTGACCGTGCGGGCCACCGAGTCCACGTCGTCGGGATCGAGACCGATCTCGCAGGCCAGCACATTGGCGGTACCCAGCGGAATCACGCCCAGGGCCAGACCGCCTTGCCCCGCCCCCAAGCCGTTGAGAACCTCGTTGACCGTGCCATCGCCGCCCGCCGCGATCACCGCGTCGAAATCGTCGGCGCTGGCCAGAGCGGCAAAGTCCTCGGCATCGCCACGCCGTCCGGTCTCGCGGCAGGTCACCGTCGCTCCCAAGGCCTGGGCGGCGGCCACCACAGATTCCAGGTGGCGGCGACGGCGACGGCCGGCGGTGGGGTTGTGAATCACCAGGATTCGCCGCGGCGCCATGGCGGCCAACGGCTCGGTGGAGGTCAGGCAGGCGGCGTGATCGACTGTCATGGGGGCTGTGTATAGCCTGAAGCACCAGAGAGTATGGTGAATTATTTATGACCGATAAGCTTCACTTCAATGAAATATCACGTTATTCACGATAATGAGCATGAATGCCGAAGCCACATAAGCTATGTACTCCATCAATACGGATCAACAATACTTCGGATGATTGCCCGATGAACGCCAGTCTCGACATCAAGAGGCGTTACAGGACCATCTGGATTTCCGATATTCACTTAGGCACTCGCGGCTGCAAGGCCGACGACCTGCTGGATTTCCTCAAAGACACCGAGTGCGAGACCCTCTATCTGGTGGGCGACATCGTCGACGGATGGCGGCTCCGACGCTCGTGGTACTGGCCGCAAAGTCACAACGACGTGGTGCAAAAGTTGCTGCGCAAGGCGCGCAAGGGTACGAGGGTGGTGTTCGTGCCCGGCAATCACGACGAATTCGCCCGCGACTATCACGGCCTGCTGTTCGGCGACATCGAGGTGTTGACCACCGTCGTGCACAAGACCGCCGACGGACGGCAATTGCTGGTCCTGCACGGCGACGCCTTCGACGGGGTGGTGAAATACGCCAAGTGGCTGGCCCATCTGGGCGACAGCGCCTACACCCTGGCCCTGTCGCTCAACCACTGGCTCAACGTGGTGCGCCGGGCCATGGGCTTTCCCTACTGGTCGCTGTCGGCCTATCTGAAGCACAAGGTCAAGAACGCCGTGCAGTACATGGCCAGCTTCGAGGAGGCCATGGCCGACGAAGCGCGCCGCCACGGGGCCGACGGGGTGGTGTGCGGCCACATCCACCACGCCGAGAAGCGCGAGGTGAACGGCATCCTCTACTGCAACGACGGCGACTGGGTCGAAAGCTGCACCGCCCTGGTGGAGGGCTTCGACGGCGCCTTGGAAATCATCCGCTGGCTGGAGGTCGAGGGAAACACATGCGAATACTCGTCGTCACGGATGCCTGGCTCCCTCAAGTCAACGGCGTCGTCCGCACCCTCGATACCCTGAGGACCGAGCTGGAACGCACCGGCCATCAGGTGGTGATGGTCACGCCCGACCGCTTCCGCTCCCTTCCCTGCCCCACCTATCCCGAGATCCGCCTGGCGCTGAGGCCCGGCGCCAAGCTGGCCGCCATGATCGAGGCGGCCCAGCCCTGCGCCATCCACGTGGCCACCGAAGGCCCTCTGGGCTGGGCGGCCAGACGGTATTGCCGGCGGCGGAAGATTCCCTTCACCACCGCCTACCACACCAAGTTCCCGGAATACATCAAGGCCCGCTTCGGCGTGCCGCTGCCGCTGACCTATGCGCTGATGCGCCGCTTCCACGATTCGTCGTCGCGGGTGATGGTGGCGACCCAGGGCATCGAGAGCGAGCTGACGGGCCGGGGCTTTCGCAATATCGGCCGCTGGTCCCGCGGCGTGGATACCGAGCTGTTCCGCCCCCGTCCCGAGGTCAGGGGCGAAAACGGCCCCTTCGCCCATTTGAGCCGGCCGGTCTTTCTTTACGTCGGCCGGGTGGCGGTGGAAAAGAACATCGAGGCCTTCCTGGCCCTCGACCTGCCCGGAGCCAAGGCGGTGGTGGGCGATGGCCCCCAACTGGACGAGATGAAGCGCCGCTTCCCCGAGGTCCACTTCGCCGGCGCCCGCTTCGGCGAGGATCTGGCCCGGCACTACGCCGCCGCCGACGTGTTCGTCTTTCCGTCCCGCACCGACACCTTCGGGCTGGTGCTGCTGGAAGCCCTGGCCTCGGGCCTGCCGGTGGCCGCCTATCCGGTGCCCGGCCCCAACGACGTGATCGGCGATTCGCCCTCCGGCGTGCTGGACCAGGACCTGGGCAAGGCGGCCCGCGCCGCCCTGTCCATCGATCCGGCCCTGTGCCGTGCCCATGCCCTGACCTTCTCGTGGGAGGCCTGCACCCGGCAATTCCTGGACAATCTACGGCCGTTTGAAACCGGGGTCTGGCAAGCGGCGGCGGAGTGACCTAGAGTGCTCCCCTCGCATTCCGGGTCGGGAGAACGGATCATGAGGGGATTGGTTGCCGTCGTCGCCGCATTGCTGCTTGCCCTGCCCGTGACGGCGCGGGCTCTCGATCTCGATTCCCTGGCCGGGGTCTACAAGCACCGGTTCCAGAACGCGATGGCCGACGGCGAAAAGTACGTCAGCGAAGACATCATGGAGATCGTCAAGATCGCCCCCGACCGGGCCTATCTCCGCCTCGCCCTGGCGTTCAGCAATGGGCATTCCTGCAATTTCTGGGGCATCGCCCATATCTCGGGAGAGACCCTGGTCCATCGGTCCAAGGGGCGATCGGGCGACGGCTGCGAACTCAGCCTGCGGGTCAAGGATGGCGAGCTGACCCTGGGCGACGAAAACGGCCGCTGCGGCAACTATGGCTGCGGTGCGCGCGGCAGCTTTAACGCCGCCTCGTTCCCCCTGACCAGCCGCCGCGACATCCGCTACATGGACCGTCTCAAGGCCTCGTCCGAGTTCAAGGAATCCTTGGACGAGGATTCCGCCGCGGCCCGGTAACTCATCCGGCCCGGACGCGATCGAGGAAGCGGACCACCTCGTCGCGCAGCCGGGCGGAATTGCCCGCCAGTTCCCCCGCCCCGGCCAGCATCTGCCGCGACGCCGCCCCGGTGGAGCTGGCCGCCTCGGACACCCCGGCGATGTTGAGGGAGACATCCTGGGTTCCCTGGACGGCCTGCTGGACATTGCGGGCGATCTCCGCGGTGGCGGCGCTTTGCTCCTCCACCGCATCGGCAATACCCCCCGAGATTTCACGCACCTGACCGATCACCGTGCCGATATTGCGGATGGCCTCCACGGCGCGCCGGGTTTCCTCCTGCACCGCGCCGATCTGGGTGCCGATCTCCTCGGTGGCCCTGGCGGTCTGGTTGGCGAGATTCTTGACCTCGCCCGCCACCACGGCGAAGCCCTTGCCGGCTTCGCCGGCCCGGGCGGCCTCGATGGTGGCGTTGAGTGCCAGCAGGTTGGTCTGCGACGCGATGTCGGTAATCAGGCTGACCACCTGATCGATGCGCCCGGCGGCCTCGGCCAAGGCCCGAACCATGTCGTTGGTGCGCTCGGTTTCCTCGGCCGCCTGCCGCGAGATGGAGGCGGCATCGGCCACCTGCCGGCCGATCTCGGAGATGGAGGACGACAATTCCTCGGCCGCCGCCGCCACGGCCTGCACATTGCCGGTGGCCTGCCCGGCGGCGGCGGCGATGGTGCCGGCCTGCGCCTGGGCCTGATGGGCCGCCGAGGAAACGCCCTGGGAAACGGCCTCCATCTGTGTGGCCTGGACCGAGACACCCTTGACCAGCCCCATGACCTGGGCCTCGAAGGAATCGGCCATGCCCAGCATGGCCCGGCGGCGATCGGCTTCGGCCCTGGCCTTGGCCTCGGCCTGCTCCGTCTGAAGGGCGGCAACGCGGATGGCGTTGTCCTTGAAGACCTGGACCGCCTTGGCCATGTCGCCGATCTCGTCGCGGTTGCCCGTCGCCGGAACATGGATGGTGGTGTCGCCCGCAGCCAGGGCCTCCATGGCATTGGTCATGGCGATCACCGGCGCGCTGATGGAGCGGCCGATGAAGAAGGACAGGACCAGCCCCAGGATCACGCTGAGCGAGCCGACAAGAAGCGAGGCGTCGATGGCTTCGTCGATCTGCCGCTCGGCGCCCGCCTGAACCTCAAGGGCGACCTGGTGGAAGTTTGCCGCCAGATCCTCTCCCACGAGGTCGAGCTTGGTGGCGATGGCGGCGGCGGCGGGAGCGGCGGCGGCTGTTTCCGCGTTGTCGAGGGACGCGGCCCGGCCGCTGGACACCTTGATCTTGGCGATCTCCCGATCATAGTCGCCGAGCAGCCGGCTCAGTTCATCGATCCGGGCGAGGCGCTCGGGCGTGACGGTCGCGGCGCGCAACCTGTCCAGATTACCGCGTGCGGAATCGAAGCTGGCGCGGGCCGCGCCCATCTTGGCGTCCTCGCCGGTGGCCAGGGCGACCCAGACCAGCATGCGCCCCTGGAAGATTTCCTTCTCAAGCTTTTCCACCATGGCCTGGTTGCTCACCAGCCGCACGGCGCGGGCAAAGGCCTTGCCGGTGTTGCTGCCCGAATAGACGCCATAGCCGGACAGCCCGGCGATCAGCAGGACAAGCACTCCGAACCCCACCATCAGGCGGGCGGCAATCCTCAGGTTTCCAAGCATCAATCGGTCCCTTGCTCTGCATATCCCGGCCCGGACGCCGCTTCGGCGGCATCTGGTTCCGGTGGAAGGCGCCCGCATTCTGCCGTGCCACGAAACGCCTTGGAGACTAGATCGCCGGATTTTGCGCCGCAGCATCTGAATTGAACCGACACCCCCCTGCCGACGCATGCCAGCCCGCCGAATTCGGCGCGCCTGGATTGGCGAGACGGGCCGCGCGCCGCAGCACCCCTTGACCGGGCGGGCTGCTTCATGCTGTTGATGCCGGTCTCGAATCTGCACGGATCGCCCCATCGTGGAACGACTGACCGGCGGTATCCGCCCCTATCTCCTGCTGTCGCTGCTGTCGCTGTTCGTCTATCTGCCGGGTCTGGTGGCCCTGCCGCCCATGGACCGCGACGAATCGCGCTTCGTCCAGGCTACCCGCCAGATGCTGGAGACCGGCGACTATATCCGCATCCAGTTCCAGCAGGAGATGCGCGCCAAGAAACCGGTGGGCGCCTATTGGCTTCAGGCCGCCTCGGTCAGCCTGCTGTCCGACAAGGCCACGCGTGACGTGTGGCCCTACCGCCTGCCCTCGGCCCTGGCGGCCTGGGGGGCGGTGCTGATGACCTTCGCTTTCGGCCAATACCTGTTCGGCCGCCAGACGGCGCTGATCGGCGCGGCCTTGCTCGGCACCTCGCTGATGCTGGTCTCCGAGGCCCATCAGGCCAAGACCGACGCCATCATGCTGGCCACCGCCGTGGCGGCGCAAGGCGCACTGGCCCGCTTCTATCTCGGGGGCAAGGGCCAGGGGGCCGTTCCGGGGCCGTTGATCGCCCTGGTCTTCTGGGTGGCCATCGGCGCCTCGATCCTGCTCAAGGGGCCGGTGATCCCGGCCATCACCATCCTGACTATCCTGGCCCTGGGCTTCGCCGACCGGCAATGGGCCTGGCTGGTGGGATTGCGGCCCTTCACCGGGCTGATCGTGGCGGCGTCCATCGCCGCGCCCTGGTTCGTGGCCATTTCCCAGGCCACCGGCGGCGCCTTCGTGGGCGAGGCGGTCAAGGGCGACCTGCTGCCCAAGCTGCTGGGCGCCCAGGAAAGCCATGGCGGCCTTCCCGGCACCTATCTCGCCCTGGCGGCGGTGATCCTGTGGCCCGGCTCGCTGCTGCTGTGGCCCTCGCTGACCGCCGCCTGGAAGGTGCGGCTGCGCCCCGAGATCCGCTTCTGCCTCGCCTGGATCATCCCCGCCTGGGTGATGTTCGAGATCGTGCCCACCAAGCTGCCCCATTACGTGCTGCCCACCTTTCCCGCCCTGGCGCTGCTGATGGCGGTGGCGGTGGTGGGGCGTGCCCCCGACCTGTGGTCGCGGCCCGCCAAGGCCTGGTACGGGCTGTGGTGCGTGATCGGCCTCGCCCTGGCCGCGGCGGTGGTGATCCTGCCCCATCAGTTCGCCCCGACCCTGCCGCTGATGAGCATTCCCTCGGCCCTGCTGATCGCCGGCACCGCCCTGGCCGCCGCCTGGCTGGCCTTCAAGGAGCAGATGCGCCCGGCGGTCATGGCCCTGGTGCTGACGGCGGTGACCAGCTTCCAGGTGGTGTTCGAGGGCGTGCTGCCCGGCCTGGACTATCTGTTCGTCAGCCGGCAGGCCGCCGAGCTGGTGGCCAACCGTCCTCATCGCGGCGCGGTGGTGGTGGCCGGCTATGCCGAGCCCAGCCTGGTCTTCCTGCTGGGCACCGATACGGTGCTGACCAGCGGCGAGGCCGCCGCCCAGCACCTGACCAACGGCCCCGCCGCCCTGACCCTGGTGTCGGACCGCGAGGAGGAGAAATTCTTCGCCGCCGCCGCCCAAATCGGGGTCAAGCCGGTGGTGGTGGGCGTGGTCAAGGGCTTCAACTATTCCCGTGGGCGCAAGGTGACGCTGACCGCCTATGCGGTGGAGGGCAAGGCGCCATGAGGCTGCTGGATGTCATCGTCCGCCAGTGGGAAAGAGGCGGCAACCACATCACCCTGGTCTGGGAGGAGCTGGCCGGCTTTCGCTCGTTCAGCGCGGGGCAATGGGCGCGCACCTGCCGCCATCCCCGCATCTGGTCGACGCTTTACTGCGCCCTGGTGGTGCTGATCGGCTATTTCATCCTCGACCGCCCCCTGGCCCGCTGGTTCAAGGCCCATGTGAGCGGCGAGTTCGAGGGCTTCTGGAAGACCGTCACCCATCTGGGGCTGGGCGGCGTGTGGATGATCCCCGCCGGCATACTGACGCTGGGGCTGATCCTCTCCGCCCTGGCCGCGCCGGGACTGGAGAAGCGCGCCCGCCTGCGCCGGGCCGCCTGGGTGCCGGGCTTCCTGTTCCTGTCCATGGCCGTTTCCGGCATCGCCGGCAACATCATCAAGATGCTGGTGGGCCGCACCCGACCCGCCGCCCTGTTCGACAGCAACGTCTACGACTTCGTGCCCCTGACCCGGGCCTATCTCACCAATTCCTTCCCGTCGGGCCATTCCCAGGCGTCGTTCACCGCCATGACCGCCCTGGCCCTGATCTTTCCCCGCTACGACATCGCCTTCATCACCGTGGCTCTGCTGGTGGCGCTTTCGCGGGTGCTGACCACCGTGCACTTCCTGTCGGACGTGGTGGCGGGGGCCTGGCTGGGCACCATGGTCACCCTGGCGCTGCATTCCCTGCTGACCCGGCGCGGCATCGAAGTGCGGGTGCGGTTCGAGCGCGACAGGAAACTGGCGGAGTAGCCCCGGCAGCCGTTTCCGGCCGCCGGGATTGCGTCCTCAATGCCCGCCCAGCTGGGCTTCCTGGGCATGCTCATGGGCTTCGCCCACCGCCGCGTCGTGCTCGGCGGGGGTTTCGGGATGGGCCATCTGCTTGACCAGCAGGGCGGCGGCGGCGATCAGGCCGGGAATGGCGATGATGGTGAACATCTCGGAGAACCCCAGCTGACGCCGCGAAAGCTCGGCCACCAGGGTCGAGCCGGCGATGCCGCCGAAGCGCCCCATGCCCAGCATCCAGGCCACGCCAGTGGCGCGCCCCGACGTGGGGTAGAAACCGGCAGCCAGGGCGGGCATGGAGGACTGGGCGGTGTTCATCAAGGTGCCGGCCACCAGTACCAGCAGAACCAGGACGCCCACATTGCCCACCGCCTGACCGATGGCGAAGATCAGCAAAGCGGTCAGCACATAGCCGGCGGCGATGACCTTGTTGCCGTTGGCGCGGTCCATCAGCCAGCCGAAGAAGATGGCGCCGACGCCGCCCAAGGGGAACAGGGCGGAAATCAGGGTGGCGCTCTTGGGGTCAAGCCCCGCGTCCTTCAGCAGCAGAGGCATCCAGTTGATCAGGCCGTAAAAGATCACCAGCCCCATGAAATAGGCCAGCCACATCATCACCGAGCCCACGAGATAGCTCTTGGACAGCACCACGCCCAGCCCGGCCTTGCCGGTGGGCGCCACCTTGGCGGCCGCCTCGGTCATGACGAAGCCCTGGGCCTGGGCGGCGGAGGCGGAAATGCGGCTCAACACCTTGCGGATGCGCTCGGCCGGCTGGCGGCGGGCCACCATGTAGCGGATGGATTCCGGCAAGGAGACGGCCATCAGGGCCACCAGGGCCAGGGGCGCGATGCCGCCCAGCACCAGCACCGAGCGCCAGCCCCATTGCGGGATGATCCAGGCGGCGAGAAAGCCGCCCAGGGCTGCCCCCAGGGGAAAGCCGGCGAACATGGCGTTGGTCAACAGCGAGCGCCGCTGGTCGGGGCAATATTCGCTGATCAGGGTCACGGCGTTGGGCATGGCGGCGCCCAGGCCGATGCCGGTGACGAAGCGCAGGACGGTCAGCCCGTCCAGGCTGCCGGCGAAGGATGACGCCAGACTGGCCAGAGCGAACAACAGGGTCGAGCCGGTCAGCACCAGGCGGCGGCCGAAGCGGTCGGCCAGCGGCCCCGCCGACAGGGCGCCGGCGGCCAGACCGAACAGGGCGGCGGACAGCACCGGCCCCAGGGCGGGCTTGGCGATGCCCCATTCCTTGAGCAGCGACGGCGCGATATAGCCGATGGCCGCCGTGTCGAAGCCGTCGAGCAACACCACGAAGAAACACAGGGCAAACACCGTCCACTGATAAGGCGAGAATCGGCTTTCATTCAAAAATGTCTGAATATTCAACTGGTTGTCCCGTGTCATCTCTTGGGCTCCATCCTTTTACAAGGCAATCGTCATCCGGTCACGCCCGGAACCGGGCATGGGTGTGGCATCGGGCCTCTTTCGGGCCCTTGAGTTCACTGCTTATGGGAAAAGGGGCTCAGTCCTCGAAGGGCAGCCCCACATAGTTCTCGGCGATGGTGGTCCGCCCGGCCAGGGAATGGACCACATAGTCCAGCTCGGCCTCCAACGCCCGCTGCTCGAAGGGCGGCGTGTCGGGAAAGCGGTGCAGCAGATTGGTCATCCACCACGAGAAGCGCTCGGCCTTCCAGATCCGGCGCAGGCACCGCTCGGAATAGCGGTCGATGCCTTCGAGGCTGCCGCCATAGAATTCGATCAGGGCATGACCGAGAGTGCGCACGTCGGACGCCGCCAGATTGAGGCCTTTGGCCCCGGTGGGCGGGACGATATGGGCGGCGTCGCCGGCCAGGAACAGGCGGCCGAAGCGCATGGGCTCGGCTACGAAGCTTCGAAGCGGCGCGATGCTCTTTTCCAGGGATGGGCCGGTGACCAGGGCATCGTTGGCCCGGCCGTCGAGGCGCTGGCGCAACTCGCCCCAGAACCGCTCGTCGGACCAGTCCTCCACCTTCTCGCTCAACGGGACCTGGAGGTAATAGCGCGAGCGCGTCAAGGAGCGCTGCGAACACAGCGCGAAGCCGCGTTCGCTCTTGGCATAGATCAGCTCGTGATTGACCGGCGGGGTGTCGGACAGCAGACCCAGCCAGCCGAAGGGATAGACCCGCTCGAAGGTGCGCAGCGCATCCTTGGGCACCGAGGCCCGGCACACCCCGTGATAGCCGTCGCAGCCGGCGATGAAGTCGCATTCGACCTCGTGGCGCACGCCGTCCTTGAGATAGCTGACGCGGGGATGATCGGTGTCGAAATCCGAGACCATCACCTCCTTGGCCTCGTAGACCGTCTTGAGGGCGGCCCGGGTCCGGGCCTCCATCAGGTCGCGGGTCAACTCGGTCTGGCCGTAGACCGTCACCTGCTTGCCGCCGGTCAGGCCCGCCAGATCGATGCGGTGGCGGGTGCCGTCCACCAGCAGTTCGATGCCCTGGTGGGGCAGCCCCTCGGCATGCAGGCGCTCCCCCACCCCGGCCTCGTCCAGCAGGTCGACGCAAACCTGTTCCAGCACCCCGGCCCGGATGCGGCCCAACACGTAGTCGGGGGTCTGGGCCTCGAGAATGAGGGCGTCGATGCCGGCCTTGGCCAGCAACTGGCCGAGGATGAGGCCGGACGGACCGGCGCCGATGATGGCGACTTGAACTCTCATTTCCGCTCTCCCAGACCCTGTCCCATGCCTACACCGTTTCCATGGCCAGCAGGCCGGCGGCGGTGTTGGAGATGGGGATATGGTAGTTGGTGTGAACCGCCTTGACCTTGCCGCCCAGCGCGCCGCGGCAGGTCAGCCAGTTCAGCAGCTCGATGCCCTGGGTGCCGGTCAGCTCGACCAGATCCTCGTTGGAATACTGGGTCACCCAGTCGGGATCGCTGACCAGCTTGTCCATGAACTCCAGGTCGAACTTCTTGTTGATGAAGCCGGCCCGAGTCCCTTCCAGCTGGTGCGACAGGCCGCCGGTGCCCAGCACCACCACGCGGGCGTCGCTGTCCCAGGACTCGATGGCCTTGTTGATGGCGCGGCCGAAGGCAAGGCAGCGCTTGGCCGAGGGCAGGGGGAACTGCACGGTGTTCTGGCAGATGGGCACGGTGCGCAAAGCGGCGTTGCGCGTGGGCCACAACAGCTCCAGCGGCAGGGTGAAGGCGTGGTCCACCAGCATTTCCTGACAGGTGGTCAGGTCGAATTCGGCCTCGATCAGCGAATCGATCAGGTGCCAGGACAGGTCCTGGTCACCCTTGAACGGCGCCACGGTGGGAATGCCCCAACCCTCGTCGGCATTGCTGTATTCGGCCGCCGCGCCGATGGAGAAGGTGGGCATCTTGTCGAGGAAGAAGTTCAGCCCGTGGTCGTTGTAGACCACCACGGCCACGTCCGGCTTGACCTTGTCCAGCCAGGCATGGACCGGCGGAAAGCCGTCGAAGAAGGGCTTCCAGTAGGCATCCTGCTGCAGGTTGCCCGCGATGGCGCGTCCGATATAGGGCACATGGGTGACGTTGATGCCACCGACGATCTTGGCCATGACTATTCCCTCCCCGCGGCGACCAGCTTCGCCTGGAACTCTTCCTTGGTGACGCCGGTCTGCTGCGCGCCGACGTCCTGCATATCAAGCTTGTAGATGCCGCCCAGCTTGGCGATGAAATAGGCATTGCCGCCCGCCGCCAGCATGTCGAGCACCTGGAGGCTGATCACCGCCTTCTTCTGCTGCTCGTTCAGGCCGAACTTGTCGCAATAGGCGCCCGGGTCCTTCAGGAACTCCTGACGGTTTTCTTCCGAGTTGAACGAGAAGCACATCTTGTTCAACGCATAGCCCTTGCGGGCCATGTCGCCGTCGAACAGGGTGGTTCCGGGTATGACCCGCTTGGTTTTGGGTGCCACGTGTATCCTCCTGTCTAGAATTCTTCCGTGTCGATCTCGGTCTGGATGGCCGCGCTGTAGCGAGCCCCCACCACGGTGTTCTGATTGATGAGCTGATCCAGCCGGGAGATCGTCTCCGGCGGAAGCTTGAGGCCATCGGCGCCCAGGTTCTCGTCCAGGTGGGCGATGGATTTGGTGCCGAACAGGGCGAAGACGTTGTCGCCTCGCGCCAGGACCCAGGCCAGGGCCAGTTGGGCCGGCGTGCAGCCCGTCTCGGCGGCCATGGCCTTGTGGCCATCCAGCAGCTTGAGATTGCCGGCATAGGCCTCGGCCTCGAAGCGCGGCATCTGGCGGCGGATATCCTTGTCCTCCAACTGGGTGGAGGGATCGGTCAGTTTGCCGGTCAGGAAACTGCGCGCCAGCGGGCTGAAGGCCACGAAGGCGGCGCCCAACTCGCGGCAGGTCTCCAGCACCGCGATTTCCGGATTGCGGGTCCACAGGGAATACTCGCTTTGCACCGCCGTGATCGGGTGCTCGGCATGGGCGCGGCGGATGGTCTCGGCCGAGACCTCGGACAGGCCGACCGCGCGGATCTTGCCCTGCTCCACCAGCCGGGCCAGGGCGCCGACGCTTTCCTCGATGGGAACCTGACGATCCCGGCGATGCAGGTAATAGAGGTCGATGACCTCGGTCCCCAGGCGCTTCAGGCTGTCGTCGCAGGTGCGCAGGATGGTCTCTGGGCGTCCGTCGATGACCTTCTTGCCGTCCACCCCGGTCATGCCGCACTTGCTGGCCAGGGTGATGCGCTTGCGATGGGGCCGAAGCACCTCGCCCACCAGGGTTTCGTTGGAGCCGAAGCCGTACAGCGCCGCGGTGTCGAAGAAATCCACGCCGGAGTCCAGAGCACGCCGCAGCAGCGCCTCGGCCGTCCCCCGGTCGGGCGGCGTGCCGTAGGCATGGCTGAGATTCATGCAGCCCAGCGTCAAGGCCGACGCGCTAAAGGGACCGATGCGGCGCCGTTCCATCACAGGGCCTGCTTCAGCTGCTGTTCGAGGGCGTGGAGCGTGCGGTAGCACGGCAACACCTTGGCCACGCTGGCGTTGGGCTCGCGCCCCTCGCGGATGGCGGCCAGGAATTCGCGGTCCTGCAGCTCGATGCCGTTCATGGAGACGTCCACCTTGGTGACGTCGATGGGCTGGTCCTTGCCGTCGAACAGGTCGTCGTAGCGGGCGATATAGGTGCCGCTGTCGCCGATGTAGCGGAAGAACGTGCCCAGCGGCCCCTCGTTGTTGAAGGACAGCGACAGGGTGCAGATGGCCCCGGTGCTGGACTTCAACTGGATGGACATGTCCATGGCGATGCCCAGGTCCGGATGAATGGGGCCCTGAAGGACGTTGGCGGCGACGATCTCGCCCCCGGTCTGGTAGGCGAACAGGTCCACGGTGTGGGCGGCGTGGTGCCACAGCAGATGGTCGGTCCAGCAGCGCGGCTGCCCCAGGGCGTTGATGTTGGTGCGGCGGAAGAAATAGGTCTGCACATCCATCTGCTGGATGTTGAACCCGCCGCCGGTGATCTTGTTGTGGACCCATTGGTGGCTGGGGTTGAAGCGCCGGGTATGGCCGCACATGGCCACCAGACCGGTCTTCTTCTGTAGGGCGACCAGGGCCTCGGCATCGGCCAGATTGTCGGCCATGGGAATCTCGACCATCACATGCTTGCCCGCCTTGAGGCAGGCCATGGCCTGGGAGGCGTGGAGCTGGGTGGGCGTGGTCAGGATCACCGCGTCCACATGGGGAAGGGCCAGGGACTCGGCCAGATCATGGGCCACATGGGGAATGCCGTATTTGGCGGCGATCTCTTCCGGCTTGTCCTCAGGCCTGCTGACCAGCGAAACCACCTGGGCGCCGTCGATGACCGAGAGCGCGTCCAGATGCTTGACGCCGAAGGCGCCGGCACCGATCAGGGCGATGTTGACGGGCTTGCTCATGACGATCAGGTCCTTTCTTCCGGCCAGTAAAGCCGCATGGGATTGTCCACCAGCAGCCGGCGCTGCAGATCGGCGGTGGGGGCGATATGGGGGATGAAGTCCACCAGCAGGCCGTCGTCGGGCATGTGGTCCTTCAGATTGGGATGGGGCCAGTCGGTGCCCCACAGCACGCGGTCGGGAAACTCGTCGACCACCGCCCGGGCGAAAGGCACCACGTCGCGGTAGGCGGCGCGTTCGCCGTCCAGGGCGCGGGGGCCGGTCAGCGACAGGCGCTCGGGGCAGCTGACCTTGCTCCAGACATTCCCGTGCTGGCGCATGAACTTGAGGAACAGGCCGAATTCCGGACCGTCCACCGGCTTGGCGACGTCGGGGCGGCCCATATGGTCAACCACCACAGTGGTTGGCAGGGCGGTGAAGAAATCCCACAGCTCGGGCAGGTCGACCGCCTCGAAATAGATCACCACATGCCAGCCCAGGGGCGCGATGCGCGACGCGATCTCCATCAACTCGTCCTTGGGGGTGAAGTCCACCAGACGCTTAACAAAGTTGAAGCGCACGCCGCGCACCCCGGCCGCGTTCATCTCGGCCAGCTCGGCATCGGTCACCGAGCGCCTCACCGTGGCCACGCCGCGTGCCTTGCCTTGGGACGCCTTCAGCGCGTCCACCATGGCGCGGTTGTCGGCACCGTGGCAGGTGGCCTGGACCACCACGTTGCGGGCAAAGCCCAGATGGTCGCGGAGCGCGAACAGCTGGTCCTTGGAGGCATCGCAAGGGGTGTACTTGCGCTCCGGCGCGAAGGGGAACAGGTCGCCGGGGCCGAAGACATGGCAATGGGCGTCCACCGCGCCCGGCGGCGGGGCGAAGGCGGGCTTGGAGGGACCGGCATACCAGTCGAGCCAGCCGGGGGTCTTCTCGAAGGTCATGACCGGTCCTTTTCCTTGGATTGGGCGAGAATGCGGTCGGCCTCGATCCGCCAGTCACCCGATTTGGCGAAAGCGGCGTCGGATCTGGCGCCGAACACGCCGTCATCGGCCTAATCGGCCATCTGGGCCTGCCGATTGGCGGTGGCCGTGGCCGAGAAGGGATCAAGGCCGGCTTCGCGCACCGTCCTGGCCACTTCACGCACCTCCTCGGCCCGGCGGCGGCCGTGCTGGATCACCCGCTGGAAGAAGTAGGTGCCCAGCTTTTCCCAGTCCAGGCCGGGAAAGGTCTCCACCAGCGACGCGATCACCGCGTCCTCGACGCCATAGGCCCGGGCGGTGGTGAAGCTTTCGATCACCATGGCCTCCAGGCCCTTGATCATGATGGAGCGGCACATCTTGGTCGCCGAGGCCACGCCCAGGGCGTCCGACGCCACCTCGGCGGCGAAGCCCAGATCATTCAGGATGGGCTGCAGCCCGCTTGCCTCGGGGCCGCCCAGCAGCAACGGCACCTTAATGCGATAGGGCGGCACCGAGGTCATCACCGCGCCCTCGACGAAGAGTCCCCGGGCCGCGCTCACCAGGGCGGCGGCCTCGACCTTGGCCTTGGGCGAGGCCGAGTTGAAATCCAGGAACCAGGTGCCGGGCATCAGGCCCGGTGCGGCCGCCTGGGCCACCGGCACCGCCTGCGACGCCGTCACCGCCGAGATCACCAGATCGGCGGAGGCCACCAGGGCGGCGTGATCCGCCACCAGCCGCACCCCGTGGCGGTTGGCGTGGTCGCGCAGCTCGGGCTCGGCCGGCGTGCCCAGCTTGATGTCATAGGCGGTCACCGCCACGCCCCGGGCGCGCAGGTCCTCGGCAAGGATGCGCCCCACTTCGCCGTAGCCGATCAGGCCGACGGTCCAGGCCAGCGGCGAGGCGGGCCTAGTCGACATATTTCAGTCCCGCGGCGGCCAGGGCTTCGCGCATCTTGTACATGTCGAGGCCCAGTTCGCCGGCGGCCAGGCGGGCGCGCTTGGCCGCCTCGTTGTCTTCCCGCGCCTGGGCGGCATCGGCGGCGGCCTGGGCGATTGGGGCGGGAACCACGACGACACCGTCGTCATCGGCGATCACCACGTCGCCGGGATTGACGGCGGCCCCGGCACAAACCACCGGAATGTTCACCGAGCCCAGAGTCGCCTTGATGGTGCCCTTGGCGCTGATGGCCTTGGAGAACACCGGGAAATTCATGGCGGTGAGGTCCTTGACGTCTCGCACGCCCGCATCGATCACCAGACCGACGGCGCCGCGCGCCCTAAACGAAGTGGCCAGCAGATCGCCGAAGAAACCGTCGGTGCAGTCGGCGGTGACGGCGGCAATCACCACGTCGCCCGGCTGAATCTGCTCGGCCGCCACGTGCATCATCCAGTTGTCACCGGGATGCAGCAGCACGGTCACCGCCGTGCCGCACAGATGGGCGCCGGTGTAGATGGGGCGCATATAAGGCTTCATCAGCCCGACGCGGCCCATGGCCTCGTGGATGGTGGCCACGCCGAAGCGCGACAGCTTCTCCACGGCGGCCTTGTCGGCACGGACGATGTTGCGTTTCACGATGCCCAGATTGTTCATCGACATGATCAGAGCCCCTTCGCCTTCAGCGCCGCGTCCAGGCGGGGATAGACCCGCCTTGCGTTGCCCTCGTAGACCTTGTGACGGTCTTCGGGGGAAAGGTTCAGCGTCGCCTCGATGTAGCGCTTGGTGTCGTCGTAATAATGGCCGGTCTCGGGGTCGATGCCTCTGACCGCGCCGATCATCTCCGAGGCGAACAGGATGTTGTCCACCGGAATGACCTTGGTCAGCAGGTCGATGCCCGGCTGGTGGTAGACGCAGGTATCGAAAAAGATGTTGTTGAGGAGATGATCCCGCAGCAGCGGCTTCTTCAGTTCCTGGGCCAGCCCCCGGAAACGGCCCCAGTGATAGGGCACCGCACCGCCGCCATGGGGGATGATGAACTTCAGCTCGGGAAAGTCCTTGAACAGGTCCGAGGTCAGGCACTGCATGAAGGCAGTGGTGTCGGCATTGAGGTAATGGGCGCCGGTGGTGTGGAAACAGGCATTGCACGAGGTCGACACGTGGACCATGGCCGGCAGGCCGTATTCCACCATGGCCTCGTAGATGGGGTACCACGAGCGGTCCGACAGCGGCGGCGAGGTCCAGTGGCCGCCCGACGGGTCGGGGTTGAGGTTGATGGCGACGAAGCCATACTCCTTCACGCACTTCTCGATCTCGGGGATGCAGGTCTTGGGGTCCACGCCCGGACTCTGCGGCAGCATGGCCGCGCCGATGAAATTGTCGGGGAACAGCTTGGCGACGCGGGCGCACAGCTCGTTGCAGATGGCGGCCCAGGTGGAGGAGGTCTGGAAGTCGCCGATATGGTGGGCCATGAAGCTGGCGCGGGGACTGAAGATGGTCAGATCCGAGCCTCGCTCCTTCATCTTGGCCAACTGGTTGGTCTCGATGCTTTCGCGAAGCTCGTCGTCGCTGATCTTCAGCTCCGAGACCTTGGGCGCCTGGGCGGGGTCCTTGAGGCCGGCGATCTGGCGGTTGCGCCACTCCTCCAGCGCCTTGGGCGCGGTGGTGTAATGGCCGTGAATATCGATGATCATGCGGACTTTCCTTCCCAGATCGCGGCGGGGATCATCACCTCGCCCTTCATCAACAGGCGTGCGGTGCGCAGAAGAGCGGCACGAACGACTTTTTGCGGGTCAGCCAAGTCCAGCTCCAGCTCGACGCTGAACTCGCCGGTGGGATGCTCGACGGCGATGGTCTTGACCGCGCCGCCGGGCACATTCGCCAACCCTTCGGTCACCGAGCCCTCCAGCACGCAGGCGGTGGCCACGGTCACCGCCGCCAGCACGCCGATGGCGTCATGACAGACATGGGGAATGAAGCAGCGGGTTCCCAGCGCGCCCCCCGCCGAAGGCGGCGCCACCAGACACATCTTGGGATAATTCTTGGGCCCGACATCGCCCAGACCCATCAGGTGTCCGGCCTTGAGACGCAGGGTCTCGATGCGGGCCTTCAATTCGGTGTCGGCGTTCAGAGTCTCGACGCTCTCGGCACCGGTGCGGCCCAGGTCGGCGGCGCGGAACAGTACCATGGGCATGCCGTTGTCGATGCAGGTGACCTCAAGACCATCGATCACATCACGGGTCCGGCCGGTGGGCAGCAGGCCCGTACACACCGAACCGGCGGTATCGAGAAAATTGATGGCGATGGGCGAGGCGGTGCCGGGCACTCCGTCGATGCGGGCCTCGCCCTGATACTCCATCCGGCCGCCCGGCGTGCGCACCGTGATGTCGCACTGCATATCGGTATTCAACGTCAGCACGCGAAGGGTGGTGGTGTCGCCCTGGGGCCTGACGATGCCCCGCTCCAGGGCGAAGGGCACCACGGCGGCCAGCATGTTGCCGCAATTGGGGGTGGTGTCCACCGTCTCCCTGTCGGGCTGCAACTGGGCGAACAGGAAGTCGAGATCCACGCCCGGCGTGGTGCTGGGACGCACGATGCCCACCTTTGAGGTCAGCGGATGGCCGCCGCCCAGCCCGTCGATCTGCCGCGCATGGGGCGAGCCCATCACCGCCAGCAGCACCTTGTCCCTGAGCGCCATGTCGGCCGGCAGGTCGCTCTCGAGAAAGAACGGCCCGCGCGACGTGCCGCCGCGCATGAACAGGCAAGGAATCGGGGTCTGCATCCGTCGGGCCTCCCAGCATTCGACCTTGTCATGGTGACAAATTCGCGCCGCCCCACCAAGCCCCCCCGGGGCACTTTCAGCTATAGCAACTTGTTATATCTGGAATGGTTTCAGCCCATTTCTGTTTTCACCAAATCCTGGAGAAGGGCCATGGCGCGGCGTCCCAGGGGGGTGATGGGCTTTTGGGCGGACACCGCCATGAACAGGGTGCTGGCGACGGACGGTTCCACCAGACGGCGCAGGCTGAAGCCCCCGGCGCGGCGCCACGAGGCCAGCGCCGTCTCGGTCAGCACGGCGTGGCCGTAGCCGGCCGCCACCAGATCCAGGATGGAGGGGATGGACGAGACCTCCATCACCACCTTGAGGCGCACCTCGGCGAAGGCCGCCTGGGCCTCCAGCAATCGGCGCATGGCGTGGCCGCGCTCGGGCAGGATCAGGGGATAGGACCCCAGTTCGGCCCAACGGAGCGTGGCGGGAACGTCACCGGCGGGCCCCACCAACCCCAGCGGCTCGTCCAGCAGGCGCGACACCTCGATGGCGGGATTGGGCTCGGGATTATGAACCAGCCCCAGATCCACCCGCCCGGTGGCGATCCACTCGGTGACATGGGTGGACAGGCCCTCGACGATGGCCAGCCGCGCCCGGGGCAGAGTCTGGCGGAACCCTTCCACCAGGGGGACGATGAGACGGCGGCCGATGCTGGGCGGCAGGCCGATGACGATGCGGCCCGCCGGCTCGCCACGGGCCGATTCCAGGTCCTCGGTGGCACGCTCCACCGATTGCAGGATGCCGACCGCATGGTCGAACAGCCGCTGGCCCGCCTCGGTCAGCGCCACGCCGCGCCCGGTGCGGTGCAGCAGATTGGCGCGCAGATCGGTCTCCAGCAGCCGCACCTGCCGCGACAAGGCGGGCTGGGCGATGTCGAGCACCATGGCCGCCTTGCTGAAGCTGCCCAGCTCGGCGACGCGCACGAAATATTCCAGCTGCTTGAGGTTCAAGACCCCCTCCCGCTTGCGGGGCTCCCGCCCCGTATCCCCGGCTGGAGGCGAGCCTCCAGACCTCCCCTTGATTTATGCCAGACCTCCCCTTGATTTATGAATGTAAAGGGCTCAGGCCGGCGCGTATTCCGCCATGCAATTGGGAGTCTCCCACACCCGCACCGCCACCAGCCGGGCGGTGGAATCCGAGCGGGTGCGCACCGGGGCGACCAGCACCTCGAACCAGTGCTTGGCCAGACATTCGGCGGTGGGCTGGAAGGGCACCACGTAAAGCTTGGTTCCCATGCGGGTGCTGGTGGTGAGCGCCGCCCCCTTGGCCTTGACCTCGGCCAGGATGGATTCGGTCCATCCCGCCGCGCCCTGGGGCGCGAACAGGGCCAGCAATTCCCCATCCGCCGCCGAGGCGATGAAGCCGTGATCGCAGGGCGCGTCGATCAACCGCATCATCTCGTCCTTGAGGAAGCCGAAATCCACCACCATGTCGGTCTGCTCGCCGCTGGGATGCAGACGGGAGGCCTCGCACTCCACCTCGACCACATAGCGGTGGCCGTGCAGGTTCCGGCACTTGGAGCCGTGGGTCATGATGCGGTGACCGGCATCGATCTCGATACGGCGGCGGACGCGGAAGGTGGACATTAGGGTATTCCAACGATCTTGTGGGTCTGCAGGCTGAGCCGCCAGCGGGGATGAGTCAAGCAATGGCCGATGGCGGCCCTTGTATGGGCGTCGCGCTCCGGCCCGTCCATGGGCTGGAGCAGGAAATAGGCGAAGTCCAGGTGTTCGAAATCCCCGGGCATGGCACCGGCTTGGGGAAACACCAGCTTCAGCTCGTCGCCCCGCGTCACCTTGAGGGTGGTGCCGGCCTTGGGGCTGACGCAGACCCAGTCGAGACCGGACGGCAGTTCCACGGTGCCGTTGGTCTCGATGGCCACCTCGAAACCCAGCCCGTGCAGCGCCTCGACCAGCGCCCCGTCCAGTTGCAGCCCCGGCTCGCCGCCGGTCACCACCACGTAGCGGGTGGCCCCGCCCACGGCCTTGACCGCCTCGGCCAGCCCCTGGGCGTCGGGGTATTTCTCGCCGCCGACGAAGTCGGTGTCGCAGAAACGGCAGGTGGCCGTCTCGCGATCGGCCTCGCGCCCGCTCCACAGATTGCAGCCGGCAAAGCGCAGGAACACCGCCGGACGACCGGCCTGCACGCCCTCACCCTGCAACGAGTGGAAGATTTCGCGGACGGTGTAGCTCATGAAACCTGTAATCCTTTAGTTTCACCGGTTTCCAGCCGCCATTGAGGCGGCGGCCAAGGGTGCGCGAGCACCCGCCCGGCGAGGGACAAGAATCAGTGATCCGAGCCGTGGAGGATTTCGTCGGCGATACCGGTCTCGTAATCCAGCCCGGCGGGGGTCAGGGTGACCGCCATGGGGAAGCTGGCGCGAATCAGGCCCTTGCGCTCCAGCGCCACCCAGACGGCGCCGTTGGCGAGGCCGGAGGCGTCCTTGCTCATCACCACCTTGCGGCCCACGTGGAAGTGGTTGCCGTGGGGATGGGGCAGGGCCGACAGGAACACCTCGCCGCTGTCCATGCGGGTGGAGGTCTCGGGATGGCGGGCCAGTTCCTGGAACAGCACCAGGGTCTTCAACTGCAGCGCATTGAGCTTCAAGGGATTGGCGCGGGGCGGCATGGGCGTCGATTCCTCAGGGGATTTGGGGGCGGCATCATGGCACCAGCCGCCCCCGGAATCCAAGCCTCACCTCAACCCGGCCGCACGAGGCCCGCTCAGGCGGCCATCTCCCGCAGGAAGGCGGCGACCTCGCGCTCCAGCTCGGTGCTTTGCCCCAGAAGCTGGTTGGCGGCGGCGAACACGTTGCGGGCCATGGCGCCGGTTTCCCCGGCGGCCCCCACCACGCCGGTGATGTTGTGCACCACCTCACGCGACCCGGCGGCGGCCTGTTCCACATTGCGCGAGATCTCCGAAGCCGCCGCGCCCTGCTGCTCGACGGCGCCGGCGATGGAGGCCGACATCTCGTTGATGCGGGCGATGGTTTGGGCGATGCCGGCCAGGGCGGCCACGGCAGTCCCGGCCTCGTCGCGCACGGCGGCGATCTGCCGCGCGATATCCTCGGTGGCCCGCGAGGTCTGACCGGCGAGATTCTTCACCTCATGGGCGACCACGGCGAATCCCTTGCCCGCCTCGCCGGCCCGGGCCGATTCGATGGTGGCGTTCAAGGCCAGCAGATTGGTCTGGGACGCGATGTCGTTGATCAGGCTGAGCACCTGGCCGATGCGTTCGACGGCCTCGGTCAGGCCGGCGATACGGCCGTTGGCGGCCTCGGCTTCATGCGACGCCGCCGCCACGATGGCGCTGGACTGGCGGACCTGGGAGGAGATCTCCTCGATGGAGGAGGAGAGCTGGTTGCCGGCCGAAGCGACGCTTTCGACGCTGGCCGCCGATTGCTCGGTGGCGGCCGAGACGGCGGCACCCTGGGCATGGGTCTGTTCGGCATTGGCCGACAGGCTGTTGGACGCGGCGTGCAGGTTCTCGGCGGAGTCCCGGATTCGCGCCAGCATGGTGATGATCGCCTCGTCGAAGCGCCGGGTGGCCGCCTCGACCCGCCGCTGGCGGGCCTGAAGCCGGGACTGCTCCTCGGCCTCGTCCCGGCGGCGGGCCTCGGCCGCGATCAACCCCTGGCGCCAGCCGTCCAGGGCACGGGCCAGGGGGCCGATCTCGTCGACGCGTTCGGTCTCCGGCACCCCGGCATCGAGCGCGCCGCCACCCAGACGCCCCACCGCCTCGCCCAGCCGCGCCATGGGAGCGACGATCGCCCGCGACATGCCGATCACCAGCGCCAGCGCCGCCAGAGCCGAGGCAAGGGTGAGAACGATCACCAGCAGCTTGTAGCTGGATTCGCTGGCCGCGGCCTGGGCCTCCACCGCCTTGGACAGGGCGTCCGAGCGGGTTACGAGGGTATCGATGGCAGCGCGGTGAGTGGCGTAAAGGCCGCCCAGGACGGCGAACGAGGCACGGGCGGCCTCGCGGTCACCTTTCTCCAGGGCGGGAAAGTAGGTGGAAAAGGCGTGATCGAAGAATTGAACCGCCGGCTTGTAGGACTCCACCAGCAGCCCATCCCGAACCGAGGCCTCCAGATCCTGGCCCTGCCAATATTGATGACGGTCGTCGTAATCCCTGCGCAGGCGGATCATGGCCTCTTTCAAAGGCGCCAGCTTCGACGGCTCGGCGGCTAGCGCCTGCGAAGCGACCAGATAGGATTCGATGATGTATTCGGGCGGCGGCAGGATATCGGCCACCAGATCCTTGGCCTGAACAATGCGGCCATAAACCGGCCCGTTGACCTTCAGCTCGCTCAACACGACGCCCCAGCCCAGCGAAAGTCCGCCAAGCACGACGGCAACGGTAACGGCAAGGGCGGTCAGCTTGCCCCTGATGGTGGCGACACTCGGCATTCCAGGCCTCCGGCGATGGCATTCTCGGGAGCCTGCTGGCGCCCAATTTTTCAGCACACCGCAAACTTAAGGATGAGGCAGAGGCTTTTGTACCAATAATTATGCATGCCGCCATTCGAAGAGCGGATAATAGACAGAATGCAATGCGTTCGTCACAAAACGATCTTTTTGACCATCAGGCTTTTACACAGAGTTAACATACCCAGTTTCCCATTATTTGACGCCGCCCTCCCTGACCAGATTCAGGCAAACTACTTTTGTGTTATTTTATATACACAAAATATCTGACGCCCCGCTTCAACGCGGACAGACGAAGGCTAGGTCCGGGGCGGGGACTGCCAGTCGCCGTTCAGCGCCTGCACCACCGCCAGGGCGGCGATGGCTGCCGTCTCGGCCCTGAGGATGCGCGGCCCCAGCCCCACGGCCCGGGCGAAGGGCCTGGAGGCGATCAGACGGCGCTCCTCGCCGTCGAAACCGCCTTCGGGACCGACCAGCAGGGCCAGTTTCTGGCCGGACAGGCCGTTCAGCACCTCGGCCAGGGGCACGCCGCCCCCGCCCTCGTCCAGAAACAGCAGCACCCTTTCGGCGGGCCAGCCGGCCAGCACCTTGTCCAGGGCGGCGGGCTCGGCCAGATCGGGGACGGTCAGACGCTCGCATTGCTCGGCCGCTTCGACCAGATGGGCATGCAGGCGGTCGGCGTTGACCCGCCCGGCATTGGTGCGCCGGGTGAACACCGGCCAAAGGCGCGAGACGCCCAGTTCCGCCGCCTTTTCCACCACCAGATCGGTGCGGTCCTTCTTCAGCGGCGCGGCCAGCAGCCAGAGATCGGGCTCGGGCGCCTGGGGACGGGTCTGGGATTCAGGGACCAGGGCGGCGCCGGCCTTGGCCAGGGCGGCGATGCGGGCCAGCCATTCGCCGTCGCGGCCGTTGAACAGCAGCACAAGCTCGCCCACCGCCGCCCGCATCACCGAGGCGAGGTAATGGGTCTGGTCGCGGGTCAGCGCCACGGCCATTCCGGCCGAAAGGGGGGCTTCGACGAACAGGCGGAAACGGGGGCGGGAATCGGTGTCGGTCATGACTTCCTTTTACGCCGCATGCTCTTCCTGGGGAAGCGTGCTTGACCTCGCCCCCGACCCGGCCTATGTCGGACGGGAGAGATTTCATCGAAAGTTCCATCATGGCCGTGCTGCCCATCCTCACCGCGCCCGATCCGGTGCTGAAATCCAAGTCCAAGCCCGTCGCCACCGTGGACGACCGCATCCGCACCCTGCTGGCCGACATGCTGGACACCATGTACCACGCGCCGGGCATCGGGCTGGCCGCGCCCCAGATCGGCGTGCTGGAGCGCGTCATCGTCATGGATATCGGCCGCAAGGAAGAGGATCGCGCCCCCATCCGCATGGTCAATCCCGAGATCGTCTGGGCGTCCGACGAGGACAACACCTATGAGGAGGGGTGCCTGTCGGTGCCCGAGCACTATTCCAACGTGGTGCGTCCGGCTTCGGTCAAGGTCCGCTATCTCGACGAGACCGGCGCCAAGCAGGAAATCCTCGCCGACGGATTGCTGGCCACGGTGGTGCAGCACGAGATGGACCACCTGGACGGCATCTTGTTCATCGACCACCTGTCCTCGCTGAAGCGCAACATGATCCTGCGCAAGCTGCTCAAGGCCCGGAAGGAATCGGAATGAAGCTGGTGTTCATGGGGACGCCGGACTTCTCGGTCCCCATCCTCGACTCGCTGATCGAGGCCGGGCATCAGGTGATCTGCGTCTACTCCCAACCGCCCCGCCCCGCCGGGCGCGGCCACAAGGAACAGCTGACCCCGGTTCACGCCTTCGCCCACGAGCGGGGCATTCCGGTCCGCACGCCCAAAAGCCTGAAGCCGGCGGAGGCCCAGGCCGAGTTCGCCGCCCTGGAGGCCGATGTGGCGGTGGTCGCGGCCTATGGCCTGATCCTGCCCCAGGCGGTGCTGGACGCGCCGCGCCTGGGCTGCCTCAACGTCCACGCCTCGCTGCTGCCGCGCTGGCGGGGTGCCGCCCCCATCCAGCGGGCCATCCTGGCCGGCGACGCCGAGACAGGCATCACCATCATGCAGATGGATGCCGGACTGGACACCGGCGCCATGCTGTCACGGGAAAGCATCCTGCTGGCCCCGGACACCACGGCGCCCTGGCTGCACGACATGCTGGCCGCCATGGGGGCGCGCATGATCGTCGAGACCCTGGCCAGACTGGAGGATGACGAGCCCCCGGCCGCCACGCCCCAGCCGGCGGAGGGCGTGACCTACGCCCACAAGCTGGCCAAGGAGGAGGGGCTGCTGGACTGGCGCCGGAATGCGGTGGAACTGGACCGCAAGGTCCGCGCCCTGAACCCCTGGCCCGGCGTGTGGTTCGAGATGGCGGGCGAGCGCATCAAGGTCCTCGAGGCGGCGGTGACACCCGGTTCAGGCGCCCCCGGCACGGTTCTCGACGACCAGCTCACCATCGCCTGCGGCAAGTTCGCCCTGCGTCCGCTCAAGGTGCAGCGGGCCGGCAAGGCCCCCATGACCGCCTCGGAGATGCTGCGCGGCCACGCCATCCCCAAGGGCACGGTGCTGGGCTAATGCCCCGCTACCGCCTGCTCGTCGAATACGACGGCACCCCCTTCAATGGCTGGCAGCGCCAGGACAAGGGTCTGTCGGTCCAGGGCATACTGGAAAAGGCCGTCGAGAAGCTGTGCGGCGTGCCTTGCACCCTGCATGCGGCCGGGCGCACCGATGCCGGGGTGCACGCCACCGGCCAGGTGGCCCATGTGGACCTGCCCCGGGACTACCCCGCCGACACGGTGCGCGACGCCCTCAACTACCACATGAAGCCCAAGCCGGTGGCGGTGGTGGCCGCGGAGCTGGTGGACGAGGACTTCCACGCCCGTTTTTCGGCGGTGGGACGGGCCTATCTCTACCGCATCGTCAACCGGCGGGCACCCCTGGCACTGGACCAGCACCGGGCCTGGTGGGTGCCGGTGGCGCTGGATGCCGAGGCCATGGCCGAGGGGGCGAGGCGCCTGCTGGGCCACCACGACTTCAGCACCTTCCGCGCCTCGGAATGCCAGGCGAAAAGCCCCATGAAGACCCTGGACGTGCTGGACGTGACCCGGGTCGGCGAGGAAATCCGCATCGTGGCCGAGGCCCGCTCGTTCCTGCACCATCAGGTGCGCAACATGGTAGGCACCCTAAAGCTGGTGGGCGAGGGCAAGTGGAGCCCCGACGACATGGCCAAGGTGCTGGAGGCCCGCGACCGCACCAAGGGCGGACCGACCGCCCCCGCCGCCGGGCTGGTGCTGACCGGGGTCAGCTACTCCGCTTCGGGCGGTAAAAGCGGCCCGACAGGCTGACCCGGTCCAATTCATATTCCTGAAGCAGCACCGGGAAAACCTCGTCCTGGAAATCCATCCAGCGCGGCGGCGGCACCAGGGCGCCCGGATTGTCGTCTTCCATATGCTTGGGCGGATCGATCAGCTCCACCACGGCGATCTCGTGCCGCCGCAGCATGCCGGTCAGGGTGTCGGCGGGCAGGCGCCCCTTGACCATGGCCTGCAGCATGTTGATGGGATCATAGAAAGCCGGCTTGCCGGCCCTGAGGCACAGCAGATGCGACTGGCACAGGGCCGTCCCCCTGATGCTCTTCAGATATGCCACGTCGTCGTGAAACAGGGTCTCGCGGGCGGAAAGCTCGCCCAGCATCTCCACCCCGAACCGTCCGAGCGCCGCCGGGGCATAGGCCAGCACACCCGCATTGATGATCAGCGCCATCACCGGCCGCGCCATGGGCTGGGGCGTCAGATGCACCACCAGCCCCGCCCCGATGGCCAGACCGATATAGACGTCGAAGAAGACGTTGACGTCGGTTCCCGCGCCTCCGGAAAACACCGCGCCCAGGGCCAGTCCACAGGCCACATAGGCAAGGACCAGCCCGGCGGGACGGGTCCGCCGCAACGCCAGAAGACCCAGTCCGACCAGGGCCATTGGCGCCTGAAACTGGCCGAGGATTTCAGTGGTGAACAGAAACGCCCGGGTGATGTCCCAGGTGCGCGACGCCAGAAGCTGGTTGAAGAACACCGGGCCGGTCAGCAGCCAGAGCAGCAGGCCGCTGGCGGCGGCTATCCCCGCACCGGTCATAAAATAGGCCAGCCGGGCGCGCACCGGCCCGCGGACGAGAATGTCGGCGCCCACCAGCAGAGGCAGGCAGATCAGGTTGTGCTTGACCAGCACTCCGGCCGAGAACAGCAGGGCGGCCAGCGCGGCGCGGCGGGCATCGGCCTCGCCCTTCAGATAGACGGCCAGGCCGCTCAGCACGAAGGCATGAGCCAGCATCTGGGGGTTGTTCTTGCCCACGTGATCGGTGAGCAGGCAGCCGAAAAACAGGGCGCAGGTGATGGCGGCGAACCACCCGTCCAGCCGCGACGCCCCCGCCGAGCGGACGATGGAGCGCACCGCCAGGCAAACCACCAGCGTCGCCGAAAGCGAGACCATCCGGCCGGCCAGATTGGCATCGCCCACCAGCTTGGACAGGACCCCCACCAGATAAAACGACAGAGGGGGATAGTTGTTGAAGAAATAGGGCGAGCCGGTGTCATACAGCGGCAATCCACCGATGGCGCGCAATTGCAGGAAGGCGTTCCAGCCCTCGGTATTGTCGATCTCGAAGTCCCAGAAAATCCGTGCCAGCGGATAGGCCAGCAGGACCAGCGCCAAGCCGGCCAGGGCGAGCACCGTCAGCCGATAGGACCTCCCGGCGTCCCCGTCCATATCGTTCCCCCGCAAACCGCTCCTCCGCTCCCGACGGATTCGCCCTCGGGAGCGGAAGTGCCACATCCTTTGCGGCAAGGCAAGAAGGAACCTATCCCGCCATGATCACCAGCAGATCCTTGGCCTCCACCTGGACCCCGGGGGTGACGGCGACCGAAGCCACGGTGCCGGCCCGATCGGCGCGCACCGCGGTTTCCATCTTCATGGCCTCGATGGAGACCAGAAGGTCGCCCTTGTCCACCGCTTGGCCCGCATGGACGGCAACGGACACCACCAGGCCGGGCATGGGAGCGCCCACATGGTCGGCATTGCCCGCTTCGGCCTTGGGCCGCGCCGCCCTGGCCGGCGCCACCTTGCGGTCGAAAACGCGCACGGTGCGCGGCTGGCCGTTCAGTTCGAAGAACACCTTGCGCGAGCCATCTTCCTCGGCTTCCGCCGTGGCGAGATAGCGCACGATCAGGCTCTTGCCCTTTTCCAGGTCGATGGCGATCTCCTGGCCGGGCTGCATGCCCCAGAAAAACACGTCGGTGGGCAGGGCGGAGACATCGCCATATTGCCGCTGGTGGGCGGCGAAATCGGCGAACACCTTGGGATACATCAGGTAGGAGGCCAATTCGGCATCGCTCAGCTTGCGCCCGGCCTTCTTCTCGGCCTCGGCGCGCACCGCGTCGAGATCAGCGGGCGGCAGCACCGCACCGGGCCTCACCGTGATGGGCTTGGCGACGCCCAGCACCTTCTTCTGCAAGGCGGCGGGGAAGCCGCCGGTGGGCTGGCCCAGGTCGCCCTTGAAGAACGACACCACCGATTCGGGGAAGGCGATCTCCTTGTCGGGGTCCAGCACGTCCGCCGGGGTCAGGTTGCTGGTCACCATCATCAGGGCCATGTCGCCCACCACCTTGCTGGTGGGGGTGACCTTGACCACGTCGCCGAACATGGCGTTGACGTCGGCATAGGCCTTGGCCACCCAGTCCCAATGCTGCTCGACGCCCAGCGAGCGGGCCTGGGCGCGCAGATTGGTGTACTGCCCGCCCGGCATCTCGTGCAGATAGACCTCGGCGGTGCCCGACCGGATGTCGGCCTCGAAGGGGGCGTAGAGGGACCGCACCCCCTCCCAGTAGCGCGACAGGCCGTTTAGCGCCCCCTGGTCGAGGCCGGGATCGCGCTCGTGGCCGGCCAGCGCCGCGCAGATGGAGCCCAGCGGCGGCTGACTGGTCAGCCCGCTCATGGCGTCCATGGCGGCGTCCACCGCGTCCACCCCGGCCTCCACCGCCGCCAGCACCGAAGCCGCCGACAGGCCGGAGGTATCGTGGGTGTGGAAGTGGATGGGCAGGCCGGTCTCCTGCTTCAGCGCGCTGACCAAGGCCGAGATGGCGCGCGGCCGCGCCAGCCCCGCCATGTCCTTGATGCCCAGGATGTGGGCGCCGCCCTTCTCCAGTTCCTTGGCCAGACCGACATAGTATTTGAGGTCGTATTTGGGCCGGGCGCTGTCGAAGATGTCGCCGGTGTAGCAGATGGCCGCCTCGCAGAGCTTGCCCGACTCCCGCACCGCGTCCATGGCCACGTGCATGTTGCCGACCCAGTTGAGCGAGTCGAAGACCCGGAACACGTCGACGCCGTTCTCGGCCGCCTGGGCCACGAACTGCCGGACCACGTTGTCGGGATAATTGGTGTAGCCCACCGCATTGGCCGAACGCAGCAGCATCTGCAGCAGCAGGTTGGGCATGGCGCTTCGGAAGGCCCGCAGGCGCTCCCACGGGTCTTCGCGCAGAAACCGCATGGCCACGTCGAAGGTGGCCCCGCCCCAGCATTCCACCGAGAACAGGCCGGGCAGCAGCCGGGCATAGGCCGGAGCCGCCGCCAGCATGTCATGGCTGCGCATGCGGGTGGCGAACAGCGACTGGTGGGCGTCGCGCATGGTAGTGTCGGTGATCAGCACCCGCTTTTGCTCCAGCATCCACTTGGCCAGCCCCTCGGCTCCCAGGCGGTCCAGCAATTGCCGGGTGCCGGCCGGCGGCTCACTCGCGGGGAAGGCCGGCAGATCGGGCCGGTGAGTCGCGGCAGGGCGCTTCAGGCCGGCCACGTCCGGGTTGCCGTTGACCATGACGTCGCCGACGAAGGACAGCACCTTGGTGGCGCGGTCGCGGCGATCCTGGCGGGCGAACAGCTCGGGCGTCTCGTCGATGAAGCGGGTGGTGTAGGCGCAGCCCACGAATTTGGGATGCTCGATCACCGCTTCCAGGAAGGTCAGGTTGGTGGCGACACCGCGGATGCGGAACTCGCGCAGCGCCCGGTCCATGCGGGCGATGGCCTCTTCCGGCGTCGGCGCCCAGGCGGTGACCTTCTCCAGCAGGGAATCATAGTAGCGGGTGATCAGCGCGCCGGAAAAGGCGGTGCCGCCGTCAAGGCGGATGCCGAAGCCGTTGGCGCCGCGATAGGCGCTGATCCGGCCGTAATCGGGAATGAAGTTGTTGGCCGGGTCCTCGGTAGTGATCCGGCACTGGATGGCGTGGCCGTTCAAGGGAATTTCGGCCTGCTTGGGCACGTCCGAGCCCGGCGCCCCGATGGGCGCGCCGCCGGCGATGCGGATCTGCGCCTTGACGATGTCGATGCCGGTGACCACCTCGGTCACCGTGTGCTCCACCTGGACGCGGGGATTGACCTCGATGAAGTAAAAAGCGCCCGTCTCCATGTCCATCAGGAACTCGACGGTGCCGGCATTCTCGTAAGCGGCGGCGCGGGCCAGACGCACGGCGGTCTCGCACAGCTCGGAGCGCTGGCGGCCGTCGAGATAGGGGGCGGGCGCCCGCTCCACCACCTTCTGGTTCCGGCGTTGGACCGAGCAGTCGCGCTCGTAGAGATGGACCAGATTGCCCTGGGAATCACCCAGGATCTGCACCTCCACGTGGCGCGCCCGGCGCACCAGCTTTTCCAGATAGACCTCGTCATTGCCAAAGGCGGCCTTGGCTTCGCGCCGCGCCACCGCCAGCAATTCCTCCAGCTCGGTCTCGGCCTCGATCACCCGCATGCCGCGCCCGCCGCCGCCCCAGCTGGCCTTGAGCATCAGGGGATAGCCCACCGCCGCCGCCTGGCGCTTGCACTCGACCAGATCGGCGGGCAGCGGCCCGGTGGCCGGCATCACCGGCACCCCGGCCTTTTCCGCCAGGGCACGCGCCGCCACCTTGTTGCCCAGCAGGCGCATGACGTCGGAACTGGGACCGACGAAGGCCATGCCAGCCGCCCTCACCGCGTCGGCGAAGTCGGGATTCTCCGACAGGAAGCCGTAGCCGGGATGCACCGCGTCGCATCCGGCCTCCTTGCCCACCCGGATCATCTCGTCGATGGAGAGGTAGGCCTCGATGGGTCCCTTGCCCTTGCCGATCAGATAGCTTTCGTCCGCCTTGAAGCGATGCAGCGCGAAGCGGTCCTCGGTGGAATACACCGCCACCGTGGCCAGCCCCAGCTCGGTGGCGGCGCGGCAGATGCGGATGGCGATCTCGCCGCGATTGGCGACCAGCAGCTTGGCGAAAGGAGGCTTGCCCGAGGCGGAGGGGATCATGGTTCATCCTTTTTATCGACGACGTGTCGCTGGATAAAACTTTTTACCACTGTTGTAAACACTGTCGATCAGGCTACCATGGCTCACTGCCGTCTTTACACGACCCGGAAGGGTGGCTAGACAGGGCGGGTAGATCGAGGGCGAGACATGACCGAACCGATTCGGCCCGCCAAGCTGGCGGACACCATCGCGGATCACCTGGAACAGCTGATCCTGGAGGGCAGCCTGAAGCCGGGCGAGCGCCTGCTGGCCGAGCGCGAGTTGGCCCTGCGTTTCGACGTGTCCCGGCCCAGCTTGCGCGAGGCGCTGGAAAAGCTGGAAAAGCGCGGCCTGCTGAAGTCGGGGCGCGGCGGCGCCACCTTCGTCGCGCCATTGCTGGGCGAGGGCTTTACCGAGCCCCTGTACTCGGCCCTGGCGTCGCGGCCGGAGACCACCTTCGACTATCTGGAGTTCCGCCGTTTCGTCGAGGGCTCGGCCGCCTATTTCGCGGCACTGCGCGGCACCGACGTGGACCGCGACCTGATCCGCGAATGTTTCGAGAAGATGGAGATCGCCCACCAGAAGGACGATTCCAGCGACGAAGCGGAGACCGATGCCGATTTCCATCTGGCGGTTTACGAGGCGTCCCACAATCTGGTGATGCTGCACATCATGCGTTCGCTGTCGGACATGCTGCGCAAGGACGTGTTCTACAACCGCGCCAAGCTCTATCAGCGCCAGGGCGTGCGCGAACTGCTGCTGGAGCAGCACCGTGCCGTCTATCAGACGGTGATGGCCGGCGACCCCGACGCCGCCAAGGCCGCCGCCGAGGCCCATATCGACTTCACCCGCGACGCCCTGATGGAGATCGCCAAGGCCGATGCCCGGCTGGAAATCAGCTTGCGCCGCATGGCCCGCTCCGATCTGGTGGCGGCCAAGCGCTAGTGTCCGGCCCCGGCTTCATGACCCTGGCCCTGGCCGAGGCCGAAGCCGCCAGCGCCCGCGGCGAGGTGCCGGTGGGCGCGGTGATCGTCAAGGACGGCCAGGTGATCGCCCAGGCGGGCAACCGCGTCGAGGAACTGGGCGATTCCACGGCGCACGCCGAAATGCTGGCGCTGCGTGCCGCCACGCTTTTCCTGGGCGACAAGCGGCTCGAGGATTGCGACCTCTACGTCACCCTGGAGCCCTGCCCCATGTGCGCGGCGGCCATTTCCCTGGCCCGCATCCGCCGGCTGTATTTCGGCGCCTACGACCCCAAGAGCGGCGGCGTCGAGCACGGGGCCAAGGTCTTCGACCATGCCACCTGCCACCACCGCCCCGAGGTCTATGGCGGGCTGGAGGAACGTCGGAGCGCCAGTCTGCTCAGCCGCTTTTTCGCCGAACGCCGCTGAGCCCTACTTGCCGCAGGCCAGCCGGTCGGCCTTGACCGCCTCGATCACCCCGTCGGCCAGAAGCTGCGCCACGCTGGCATCGGTCTGGAACTGGGTGGCGCCACCCTTCTGGTCGAACCACGGCGCCGCCTTGGCGGTCCAGGCCAACAGCGGCCGCGTCACCCGATAGGTGTAGTAGGGCGCGGTGGCGCAGACATAGGGCAGCGCCCGGGCGGCAAAAGCCGTGCCCCTGGGGCTGAAGTAATTGCCGCCCTCGCAGCCGAAACGGTCGAGGATCATGCCGGGCGCCAGCACCACCGGCGTGATGGCCCCGGCCGCCCCGTCATTGGGCGGCCAGCGCAGATTACCATTGCCGTCCTTCCATTGCGCGGCGATGTCGGAGCGGATTTCCGGTGCGGTGCAATCGGCCCGGGCGGGGGCGATTGCGGCCAGAACCAGCACGAAGGCGGCGGCAAGAAGCGTCGGGACGCGCATGTCATTCTCTCCCCTGTTGGTGGGGAGAGAATGACTCAATCGTCGATGTGTGTCACGCAATCACAACCAATTCACATTGTATTCGAAAAGAGTTTCTCTTAAAGAGTCAGGCGCAGGACGGGCGGGCGGACTCGATCGGTTCGAGGGTACCGTCCGCCAGCAACTCTCTGGCGCTGACCGTGGTACGATATTGGACGGCGCCACCCCGCAGCCCAAACCATCCCTGAGCCTCGGCCGACTTGACCGGAAACGGCCGGAGCACCCGGTAGCTGCTATAAGACTCCCGGCTGCAGTCATAGGGCAAGGCCCTGGCGGCGAACGGCGTCCCCTGCGGGCTGAAGCGATTGCCGTCGTCGCAGCCGAACCGGTCGATCACCGTGCCCGGGAGCAGCAGAATCGTGACATTGAGGCCTCCGCTCCAATCCTCGTTGGGCCAGCGCGGCTTGCCGGCGGCATCCTTCCAACGGTCCGCCAGATCCGGACGGATGGTCTCCCCCGAGCAGCCAGCCATGGCCGGCGCGACGGACATCAACATGGTAAAGGCCGCCAGCACGGCGGCTGCCAGCACGATGCGCAGGCGCATTGATCAGTCTCCCCCAACAGGCCCGATCCCTGGGGGAGGATTATACCTTAGCGCTCAATCACTACCACGCCCGTATATGTATGAAAGGTGGAGTAGTCCCCAATATGCCTATCGCCAGATGGGCTTTCCCGATCCCGGCAATCCGTATTCGGCCCAGCGCTGGCTGACCCGGTCGACCACGTCACCGCTCATCTTGATCTTCTCGCCCCATTCCCGGTGGGTTTCCGGCGGCCATTTATTGGTGGCGTCCAGACCCAGCTTGCCGCCCAGGCCGCTTTCCGGGCTGGCGAAGTCGAGATAGTCGATGGGGGTACCCTCCACCACCGTGATGTCGCGGGCCGGGTCCATGCGGGTCGAGATGGCCCACATGACGTCCTTCCAATTGCGCGCGTCGATGTCGTCGTCCACCACGATGACGAATTTGGTGTACATGAACTGCTTGAGAAAGCTCCAGATGCCGAACATCACCCGCTTGGCGTGACCGGGATAGGCCTTCTTGATGGAAACCACGGCGATCCGGTAGGAACAACCCTCGGGCGGCAGCCAGAAATCGACGATTTCGGGAAATTGCTGCGCCAGCAGCGGAATGAACACCTCGTTCAGCGCTTCGCCCAGCACGGAGGGCTCGTCCGGCGGCCGTCCGGTGAAGGTGGAGAGGTAGATGGGATCTCGGCGCATGGTGATGGCCGAGATGCGGAAGACCGGGAACTCCTCCACCGAGTTGTAATAGCCGGTATGGTCACCGTAGGGGCCTTCCGGCCCGTGCTCGTCCAGCATGACGTGGCCCTCCAGCACGATCTCGGCCTCGGCCGGGACCTTGAGCGGCACCGTCTTGCAATCCACCAGTTCCAGCTTCTTGCCGCGCAGCAGGCCGGCAAACTGGTATTCGGACAGGGTCTCGGGCACCGGCGTCACGGCGGCGATGATGGTGCCGGGATCGGCACCGATCACCACGGCAGCCGGCATGGGCTGGCGCTTCTCCTGGCCCCAGCGCTGGAAATGCTGGGCGCCGCCCCGGTGCTTCAGCCAGCGCATCAGGGTGGTGTTCTTCCCCGTCACCTGCATGCGGTAGATGCCGAGGTTGAAATTATCGCGCTTGTCGCCGTCGGGATTCGGCCCCTGGGTCACCACCAGCGGCCAGGTGATCAGCGGCGCCGGCTCGCCCGGCCAGCAGCCCTGGATGGGAAGCTGGGACAGATCCACCTGATCGCCGGTCAGAACCACCTGCTGGCAGGGCGCCGAGCCCACCGTCTTGGGCCGCATGGCCATCACGGTCTTGGCCAGGGGCAGCATCTCCAGGGCTTCGCGCCAGCCGCCCGGCGGTTCCGGCTGCTTCAGGAAGGCCAGGGTCTCGCCCACTTCGCGCAGCTGATGCGGTTCGCGGTCCATACCCCAGGCGACCCGCTCCACCGTCCCGAACAGGTTGACCAGCACCGGCATGGAATATTTCGAGCCATCGTCGCGCACCACATTCTCGAACAGCACCGCCGGGCCACCCTCGGCCAGCAGGCGGGTCTGAATCTCGGTCATTTCCAGATGGGGCGATACCGGCGCGCTCACCCGCTTCAGCCGTCCGGCCTTTTCCAGGCGGGCGATGAAGTCGCGCAGGGATTCGTAGGGCATAGGGGCTCTCCTGTGGTCCGGCCCCCAGGGGAGTACGATCCCGCCTTGTCGTCAAGACCGAGATGCCCCAGATAATCATCCGACACAAATGTGATAATATGTAGTGCTTTCACCCGACTTCACGCCCGGGTCGTTTCGGCGTAGGCTTGGGTAGGGTTACCGCTTGATTATCCCTAAGGGGGATGGCTGCCTATGGCTTCGGTACATAAAAAAGAAGAACGCTACCGGACACTGATCGAGCTGGGCATCGCCCTGTCGGCCGAGCGCAATCACAACCGGCTGATGGAGAAGATCCTCTCGGGCGCCAAGAGCATGTGCAACGCCGACGGCGGCACGCTCTACCTGATGACCGAGGCCAAGGACGGCCTCCGCTTCGAGATCATGCTCAACGACACGCTGAACATCGCCATGGGCGGCACCACGGGTAAGCCGATCCCGTTCCCGCCACTGCGCCTATATAACGACCAGGGCCAGCCCAACCACAAGAACGTGTCCAGCTCGTGCGCGCTGACCGGCCAGACGGTCAATATCGCCGACGCCTATGACGTGGACAAATACGATTTCAGCGGCACCAAGGCCTTCGACACCAAGACCGGCTACCGCTCCAAATCCTTCCTCACCGTGCCGCTAAAGAACTACGAGGGCGAGGTGATCGGCGTCCTGCAGCTGATCAACGCCCGCGACGGTCGCAACCGCATCGTGGAGTTCGGCCCCGACATCACCCCGCTGATCGAGGCTCTGGCCTCCCAGGCGGCGGTGGCGCTGGACAACCAGCGCCTGATCGAGGCCCAGAAGAACCTGTTCAAGAGCTTCATTCAGGTGATCGCCGGCTCCATCGACGCCAAGAGCCCCTATACCGGCGGGCACTGCCACCGGGTGCCGGCCATCACCTTCATGCTGGCCCAGGCGGCGTGCGATCAGACCGAAGGCCCCTTCGCCGACTTCTCCCTGACCGAAGACGAGTGGTACGAGCTGGAGGTGGCGGGCGGCCTGCACGATTGCGGCAAGGTCACCACGCCGGAATACATCGTCGACAAGGCCACCAAGCTGGAGACCATCTACAACCGCATTCACGAAGTGCGTATGCGCTTCGAGGTGGCCAAGCGCGACGCGGTGATCACCTACCTTGAAGGCCTGGTGGCCGGCGAGGAGAAGTCCGAGACCCTGAAGGCCCGCATGGACGCGGAACTGGCCGCCCTAGACGACGACTTCGCCTTCGTGGCCGAAAGCAACGTGGGCGGCGAGTTCATGGCGCCCGACAAGGTCGAGCGGCTGAAAGCCATCGCCGAGCGCACCTGGGTGCGGACGCTGGACGACACCATGGGGCTGTCCCTGGACGAAATGCGCCGGCGCACCGGCGACGAGCCCAAGCCACCGGTCACCGAGAAGATGCTGGCCGACAAGGACTGGCACGTCATCCCCCACGAGATCAACGTGGACACGGCGCGCTACGACGCCGAGGGCTTCAAGATGAAGCCGCTGGAGAACCGCTACAATCTGGGCGAGCTGTACAATCTGGCCATCGGGCGCGGCACGCTGACCGCAGAGGACCGGTTCAAGATCAACGACCACATCGTCCAGACTATCTTCATGCTGAAGGCCCTGCCCTTCCCCAAGAATCTGGCCCGCGTCGCCGAGTGGGCCGGCGGCCACCACGAGAAGATGGACGGCACCGGCTATCCCAAGGGCTTGAAGCGCGAAGAGATGTCGCTGCCCGCTCGCATGATGGCGGTGGCCGACATCTTCGAGGCGCTGACCGCCGCCGACCGCCCCTACAAGAAGCCCAAGACCCTGTCGGAATCCCTCAAGATCATGTCGTTCATGGTCAAGGACCAGCACATCGACAAGGAATTGTGGGAGTTGTTCCTGACCTCGGGCGTCTGGAAGGACTACGCGGAAAAGTACCTGCGGCCCGAGCAGGTGGATTCCGTGGACGTCTCGGCCTACCTGCCCAAGGCGGCCGAATAGGGAATGGCCGCCGGCTTCCGCGCCTATATCGCCGCCAGCCTGGACGGCTACATCGCCGATTCGGACGGGTCCATCGCCTGGCTGAAGCCGTTCGACGCCATCGATTACGGCTTCGACGAGTTCATGGAACACATCGGCACGGTGGTGATGGGCCGCACCACCTACGAGCACCTGCACGCCATGGGGCACTGGCCCCACGGCGACAAGCGCTGCATCGTGGTGACCTCGCGCTCCATGGAGACCGCCCCCGATAATGTGGAGCCCTGGCTGGGCGATCTCGCCCAACTGGTCGCCGAGTTGAAGGCCTCGCCGGACGGCGACATCTGGGTGGCGGGCGGCGCCAAGGCCCTGCGCGCCTTTCTCGACCTGGGCGCCATCGGTCATTTCGACCTGTTCATCATGCCGGTGCTGCTGGGCAAGGGCCGCCCGCTGTTCCTGCCCAGCGACCGCGGCGACCGTATGACCCTGCTGGGGGCCAAGACCTATATCAACGGCGTGGTGCGGCTCAGCTACGTGGTTGGGTGAGCAATCATCCGCCGGGATGCGGCCACCGCGTCGCGAGCGGCGTCGTAGGCCAGTCGGAAGCCTTCCAGGCCGCGTGGCGAAATGGCCCCGTCAGCCAGGCCCGACAGCACGCCATCCAGAACGGCCTCGATCTCCATCTCGACGGCGTCCAATTCCTGGCCATCGCGGGCGGCCCGCGCCCGCTCGCGCAGCGCCGCCAGGGTATGGGCGCGACTACCGGCGTGGACGGGGGCGCGGCGAAACACCATGCCGTAGAGGGCGACCGCGCCCGACCCCAGGATACCGGCGGCGTAGAGCCCAATGAAGACCACGTCGGCGTAGCGGTCGAACAGCGTCTTGATCTCGCCGCTCACATATTGCTGGGCGCCGGGATGGATGGCGATCAGGGCCGCCTTCTCGGTGGACGGCGGCTCGATGCGGGTGGCGAAGGTCTGTTCCACCGCCAGTTGGCGCCCGTTCTCGAACAGGGCGCGCATCACCTCCACCACGTGTTGCTCGGGCAGCTTGGCGCGAGCCACCAGCAGCCGCTGCACCGCCACCGTGTCCAGATCCTCGTCGGGAATGCGCGGCGAGCCCGACAGCAATCCCGCCTCGATGGTTTCGGCGTAAAGGCCGGGAATCTTGCGCTCCAGCGCCTTGGCGTCGGTGATGGCCTGGACGGAAAAGCCCTTGAAGTCCCGTTCCATGGCCGCGAAATCCTCCGGCCCTGACAGCCGTGACAGCGGCATGAGCAGGATGGCGGCATCGATCCCGCCCCCCGGCCCCAGGCGTGGGGCCAGGGGCGTTCCGGGCGGCACGACAGTGACCGAGGCGGGGCGGCCATCGTGGCGGTACTGCTCCATCAGGCGGCGGAACAGGGCTTCGTTGCGGCCGTCGCGGTCCATCACCAGGGTATGCCGCTTCGCCAGATCGCCCAGCGACCTGACCTTGCTCTTGGACGGAGTGATCAGCAGCAGGACCTGCTCTTCCAGAACGGCCACGGACCGGGCCATGGGCGGAATCCGGCGGTCGTCGCTGCGCACCAGGGCGAGGTCGGCATCGCTCTGGGACAGCCGGGCCATGGCCTGCTGCCCGCTCTCGGCAATCATCAGTTCCAGGCGGATGGAGGCGCGATTCTGGGCCAGCACATCGGCCAGCTTGCGGGCGAAGCGGTATTCGGGCGATGGATCGGGGGACACCGCCAGGGTGATCACAGTGGGCTTGATGTACCAATAGCCCGCCACGCCGGCCGCCGCCGCCGACAGCGCCACGGTCGCCAGAGTCAGGAGCAGGATAGTGATGCGGTTGCGCATGGTCCCTGCTCCTCCCCCGGCTGCTACGGCAATTCCCGGTAGAACATCAGCAGCACGCCCACCATGGAGAAGCAGAGGGGCCACAGCAACCCCGCAACTTGCTTGGCGCGCCCGTCGCCCCGGATCTCCAGCCAGCGCAGCCAGCCCGACAGGACGCCGAACAGGCCCATGGGAATATGGCTGAATTCGATCAGAAAGCGCTCCTTGACGTCGGTGAGGGTGTGGTTGTGCACCAGCAGCAGCCCGGCGCCCACCGCGCACAGGATGGGGAAGATCAGCGCGGCGCGCTCGCTCTTCAGGCGTCCGGTGCGGACCGCCCATTCGAACAGGCCGAAGGGGAACAGCAGCAATCCCACCACCCGGTGCTGGAACACCTCGGGGTCGGCCAGGGTCTCGAAGAAGCCCCTGGGGCCGATGGGCCAGCTTTCCGGGTCCGAGCGGATGATGATGGCGCCGCCGATTACCAGGAACAGCAGCGGCCAGTGCCGCGCCGCCTTCACTCCCATGCGGTTGGCCATGGCGCCCAGGCCCATGGCGAAGACGAAGATGCCGGCCCAGTTGTGGTTGAACTCGGACCACATCTTGTCGGCCGTGTCGCTGGCGGCGGTCTTCTCGCCCAGGGTCAGGTGCTCCGACGGCGGGCTGACCACGCGGGGCGGACGCACCGGCGCCATGCGCTCGACGATCTCGCCCACCGAGGCCTGGTACTGGAGCTGGTCCACCGCCGGCGGCTGCGAGGCCATGGAGGCGGCGATCATCAGCACGGTGATGCCGATGCCGATCTCCACCTCGGCGAAGCGGCGCAGACGGAACTGTCCCTTGTCCTCGGCCTCGGACCGGGTGGACTTGCGGTTCAGCGCCGCCAGCAGCAGCAGCACCGACAGCAGGATGATCTTGGCCCCGGTCATGATGCCGTAGGCGGTGCCGATCAGGGCGCCGGGCGTGGAGATGTAGCCCCAAGCCAGCATGCCGGCTCCCAGCAGCAGCAGCCCCACCGCCCCGGTGAACAGATGCGAGAAGCGCATGCCCACCATCAGGCGGTCCTTGGACCCGGTCACCTTGGAAAGGGCCAGCAGCATGAAGGGAATGCCGCCGATCCACAGCGACGCGCCGGCCTGATGCAGGGCGTCGGCCAGGATGTAGTAATTGCGCTCTTCCACCCGGGCGAAGGCGTGGCTGGACATCACCGAAGCGCCCAGCACCACTACCGCCAGCAGGGCCAGGGACGACACTTGGGCGGGATTGGCCCCCATGCGCGCCGTCACCGCCAGGGCGAAGGCGGCAACGGCCATGATCAGGGTCCACTGGACGAAATCGGCGCCCATGGCGTCGGCGGGCTGAATCTCCAGCCCGGCCACCAATTGAGCGAGGCTGGCAAAGATGGACAGGCCCGCCACCACGACCAGGGCGAAGCCGGCCTTGGCGGTCCAGTCCATGCCGGTCCGCTCCAGGGCGGCGGCCCGGCCGCCCAGCTTCAGCGCCATGGGCCGGGTGAAGCCCAGCAGGAACAGCACGCCGCCCAGGATCACCGACTGGGCGGTCAGTTGGAGACCGCGCAGGATCACGGCGAAAAAGGCGAGGATGTCGGGAGGCAGAGTGGTCAGCATGGCGACGTCCCCTAAGGTGCGATGGTCAGAAAGGGAACCTGGCCCCGGCTGACATGGCCGTCCACCGACAGCACGTCCCAGAAAAGGATATAGCGCCCGGGCGCCAGTCCCTCGACGCGGGCGACCAGTTCGGCCTCGTTTTCGCCTTGCTGCGGCGGCAGGGTCTTGGATCCCGCCGGCCCCTTGAGCGCCAGGCGCGACCGCCGGGCGTCGATGCGGCTGTTGTAGCGCAGATGGAACTCCACCTTGGCACCCACCACCTCGGCCTCGGCCGGCGGCGAGGATTCCACCAGGACGGCATGGGCGCGCGCTTCGGAAGCGGCCATAAGCCCCAAAGCCACCATCAGGGGCAACAGCACGGACTTGATCATGGGACAAGGCCTCGGAACGGTCGATATATGGTGCGGACCCTGCCATGGACCAGCGTTCCGGGCAAGTCTGCAGAGATAAAAATGCCCGCAAAGCTGCGTTGCCCCAAAGTGCAGGTAGTGCCATGCTTGGAAATCGATCAATCGGGACAGTCCCCATGACAGCGGCCGTCAATCAGAATTCTGCTCCCACCCTGTCGGTGGTCATCCCCTGCTACAACGAAGGGGAAAATGTTCCTTTGCTGTTCGCCCGGCTGCTGCCGGCGCTGGAGGGGCTGGGCGTCTCATTCGAAGTCATCTGCATCAATGACGGATCCAGGGACGACACCCTCGACCGGCTGCTGGACCTGCAAAAGGGCGAGTCGCGCCTCAGAGTCATCGATCTGTCGCGCAATTTCGGCAAGGAGAAGGCATTGTCGGCCGGGCTGTTCCACAGCCGGGGCCAAGCGGTGGTGCCCATGGATGCCGACCTGCAGCATCCGCCCGAGGCCATCGCCCACATGCTGGCCAAGTGGCGGGACGGCTACGAGGTGGTGTTCGCCCGGCGCGACGCCCGCACCGGCCAGGGCCTGTCGGAAAAGATCTTCGCCAAGGGCTTCTACTGGGTGTTCGACCACCTGTCCGACGTCCGCCTGCCACGCGAGGTGGGCGACTTCCGCCTGATGGACCGCAAGGTGGTCGATACCATCAACCAGATGCCCGAGCGCTCGCGCTTCATGAAGGGCATCTTCGCCTGGGTGGGCTATCGCCAAGCGGAGATCATCTATCACCAGGGCGAACGGGCGGCGGGAACCACCAAGTTCAATTCGCTGAAGCTGCTGGGCTTCGCCTTCGACGGCCTGACCTCGTTCTCCAACTTCCCGCTGCGCGTCTGGGGCTGGGTGGGGGCCATGGTCTCGTCCCTGGCCTTCCTCTACATCGTCTTCCGCCTGATCCGCACCATGATCTGGGGCATCGACGTGCCGGGCTATGAATCCACCCTGATGTCGGTGCTGTTCCTGGGCGGCATCCAGCTGCTGACCCTGGGCATCATCGGCGACTATCTCGGCCGGGTGTTCGACGAGGTCAAGGGTCGCCCGCTGTTCATCGTCCGCCAGCTTTACGAGCCGGCGGGCAAGGACGACGGTACTACCAGTCCCTGAACACCAGCTTGCGGGCATCCGTCAGGCAGACGCGGCGCATGACGCCCGGCTGGTCCGGGCTTAAGGGGCAGACGGCGAAGTCGCCATAGGCCGCCCTGGAACACGGAATCTCCGAGGCCATGGCCCGATCCAGGGACGGGGGCAGGATATGGTCTCCCGCCGGATGGGAATTGGCGGCCACCACACCGAGAACCCGCTTGGTTCCGACCACCCAGATCCGGGCGGTGGGGACACCCCCGCAGGTAGTCAGCCGGCCATGAACGGTGAAGCACTCCCCCACCCGCATCGGGCTGTCGGCACAGGCCGTCTCTCCGGCGCCGGCTGGTGCCAGGGGCAGTGACAGAACCATCACGGCGAGAATGGGCCGGATCATGGATGCCGAAGGCTCACGCCAGCGGATGGTTCTCGGCATAGGGCCGATAGCGCAGATCCTTGCCGATGATGTGGCGCATCAGCCACTTGGACAGGAAGTCCAGGGTCTCCGACGCGGTCACCGAGGCCGGGTCGGCCAGGTGGCGGCTGCGCATGTCCAGCACCTCCTTGACCATGGAGCGATGCACCTCTTGGTGCTCGGCCAGGTCGGGATAGGCGCAGGCGGCCAGCAGCTTCTCTTCCTCGGAGAAGTGATAGCGGGTGTAGTCGAGCAGGTCGGCCAGCACGCTGTCCACGGCCGAGGCGGCGTCGCCGCTCATGGCGTCGAACACCTGGTTGATCAGCTCGACGAGTTTCTTGTGGTGCTCGTCCATGCGCGGAATGCCGACACTGAGATTCTCGGTCCACTGCAGATAGGCCATGCCCGGTCCCCTGTTTAACTTCGGTCAAGCCTAGCATGGATCGGGGCGTCACCGGAACCCGTAGGCATCCATGGCCAGGACGCCGGAATCCACGTCGTGGTGCAGGCGCACCGCCTCGCCGTGAGCCGAGGCGCCGAGGGCGACGAACAACGGCAGCAGATGCTCCTCGGTGGGATGGTTGCGCAATGCGTGGGGGGCGCGGACGCGGTAATCCAGCAAGGCCGCCACATCGCCCCGCTCGGCCGTCGCGGCCAGCCAGTCGGTGAACTCGACGACGGCGGGTTCGACCGCCTCGGTGGTCTTGCGGCGGAAGTAGTCCTCGAGATTATGGGTGGCGGCGCCCGAGCCGATCACCAGCACACCCTCGGCCACCAGGGGCGCCAGCCGCCGACCCAGGAAATAATGGTGCGACGCCCCGGCTTCGGGCTGCACCGACATGGGCACCACCGGCACGTCGGCCTCGGGCCACATCAGGCTCATCACCGACCAGATGGAATGGTCGATGCCGGCGCCGGGATCGCGGCGGCAGGCGGCGCCCAGCCGGTCGGCGGCCCGCGCCGCCACCTCGGGCGCCCCGGGCGGGGCATAGGCCAGCTGGTACAATTCGGGCGGGAAGCCGTAGATGTCGTTGATCTTGTCCGGCCAGGCGGCGAAGCCCAGCACCGGCTCGGCGGTCTGCCAGTGGGCCGAAACGGCGATCACCGCCGGCGGGCGGGGCAAGCGCCGGCCCAGTTCCTTCAGGAACCGGCGGGTGGGCGTGTCCTCCAGCACCATCATGGGTGACCCGTGGGACAGGAACAAGGTGGTGACGTCCATGATCTCTTCTCCGATGGGGGATCTCTCCTCCAATGGAGACCAGATTACCCTTGCCACGGAGCCACAACAATTCATGATGATCTAAACAGATTGTTGCCTGGGAGACACCGATGACGCCCCGCTTCGACACCATCATCGCTTTTGTGCGGGTGGCCGAGACCGGCAGCTTTTCCGAAGCGGCCCGCCGCCTCGGCCTGTCCAAGTCCATGATCAGCCGCCAGGTCTCTGCACTGGAGGCCGATCTGGGGGTGCGGCTGCTGCACCGGACCACCCGGTCCCTGTCGCCCACCGAGGCCGGGCGGGCCTATCTCGAGCGTTGCCAGCGCATTCTGGCCGATCTGGACGAAGCCAACCTGCTGGTCAGCCACCTGCAGGCGGTGCCGCGCGGCCGCCTTCGGGTCAGCGCACCGCTGTCCTTCGGCATCGGCCATCTGTCGGCCTGCCTGCCGGGCTTTCTCGAACGCTATCCCGAGATCGAACTGGAGATGGGCTTCACCGACCGGCACGTGGATCTGGTGGAAGAGGGCTGGGATCTGGCGGTGCGCATCGGGCGGCTGGCGGATTCGTCGTTGATCGTCCGTCGCCTCGCGCCGGTACGGCGGATGGCGGCGGCCTCGCCCGCCTATCTGGAGCGCCGGGGTACGCCCCGCCGTCCCGAAGAGCTGTCCGCCCACGATTGCCTGACCCATGGCGGCCGGGTCCAATCGGAATGGCGCTTCACCGGCGACGACGGCAAGCCCGTCCAGGTGGAGGTCAGGGGACGGTTCCACGCCGATAACGGCGACGTGCTGCGGGACATGGCGCTGGCGGGCCTGGGGGTGGTGCTGCTGCCCAGCTTCTTCCTGGGCGACGACATCCGCGCCGGCCGTCTGGTGCCGTTGCTGGAGGCCTATGTGCCGCTGGATTCATCGCTCAACGCGGTCTATCCCCACGGCCGCCACCTGTCGCCCAAGGTCCGGGCCTTCGTGGACCATCTGGCGACGAGCTTCGGCCCGGAACCCTATTGGGACCGGGGCCTGGCGGAATCGGCGGCCGGCTGAGGGACGACGGGGAGCATGAAGGGAATGACCCGCGCCCCCTCGCTTGCGTTCGGGTGCTTTTGCGCCAGCACGGTCAGCGGAGGAAACGGAGCCTTGATCCCGTCCAGAACTTCCAACAACGTCGCCCAGTCGGTAAGGTCTAAAGGCATTGCAGCACCCTGAAAACGATTCGAAGGCCGCAGACGGCCTTCCATCTCAGACTACACTCTTCAACGGATGGCCCTCTGTGAATCCTTGCACACAAGCTCGGCTTATTCTCGTCCTGGCGTCATTTCTCGCCCTGGCCCCGCTGGGCGGATGCGCCGACGCGCCGCCGCCCATGCAGACCATCCGCGACCACTATTTCTACGGCGGTCTGGCGGCGTTCCACGAGGACATGCACGCCGAAGCCGCCCGCCAATGGCAGCGCGCCGCCGAACTGGGCGACGGCGAGGCGGCCCGCAACCTGGGCCATCTTTATCGCCAGGGTCTGGGCGTGGAGGCCGACGGCCACATGGCCGCCGCCTGGTATCAGGTGGCCGCCGATGCCGGAGTGGTCAGCGCCGAGTACAATCTGGGCATGCTCTACCTGCGGGGTGGCCCCGGCCTGCCGGGGGATCAGGCCGAAGGGATGAGGCGGCTGGGCAAGGCGGCAGAGGCCGGCTACCTCCCCGCCAAGGCGGAGCTTGAGCGTCTGGCCGCCGAGGCCCGGCCCGCCGCCGCTGCCGTTGCCGCCGCCCCGGCGCCGGCCGAAGCGATGGCTGCCGCCCCTCTCCCGCCGCCGCCGCCCGCCGCGGAACCGGCCGTGGTCCGCATGCAGATCGGCTCGTACCGCACCAAGGCCGCCGCCGAGCAGGATTGGAAACGGCTGCGCCTCAAGGGGCTATCGCCCGAGATCGTCGCCAACCGGGTCGAAGGACAGGGCCGCTGGTACCGGCTGGTGGCGGTCGGCCCGGCCGAGGCGGTGGAGGCCTTCTGCGGCTCGGCCCAGGCCAAGGGCATGTCATGCTGGTCCCGAAGCAAGGGGAACCCCGCCGCAAAGTAAGGTCTTGCAAAGCTTGACTTTCGCGCCCGGAAAAGACCACTCTTTGCCATCTTTCCGAAGGGGAGCCCCGTTCAAGGGGCTGAGAGGCCGGTCACAGGCGCCGGCGACCCTTGGAACCTGATCCGGGTCATTCCGGCGAAGGGATCGGAACCCATCGGTGCTTCCGCCTCCACTCGTCCGGACCCTGCCCGCCGCCCAAGCGAGGAAGCACGCCCATGTCCGAGACCACCCTGAAGATCACCACCGGCCCCCTGCCGGGATCGCGCAAGATTTATGTCGAGGGCTCGCGCCCCGATGTGCGGGTGGCCATGCGCGAGATCGACCTTACGCCCGGCTCGGGCGAGGCGCCGGTGCGGGTCTATGACTGCTCCGGCCCCTATACCGACCCCTCCATGCAGGTCGACATCACCAAGGGCGTGCCGCGCCTGCGCGAGCAGTGGATTCTGGAACGCGGCGATGTCGAGCATTACGAGGGCCGGGCCCACAAGCCCGAGGATGACGGCCTGAAGCCGGGCGAGACCATCGGCGTGCCGGTGTTCGACCGCGCCGGCGCCGGCCTGCGTCCGCTGCGCGCCAAGCCGGGCAAGGCGCCGACTCAGTTGGCCTATGCCCGCGCCGGCATCATCACGCCGGAGATGGAATACGTGGCCATCCGCGAGAACATGAAGCGGGCCGAGATGAAGGCCGCCGTGGTGCGTGATGGCGAGGATTTCGGCGCCGACATCCCCGACGAGGTGACTCCGGAATTCGTCCGCGCCGAGATCGCGCGCGGCCGCGCCGTGCTGCCGGCCAACGTCAATCACCCGGAAGCCGAGCCCATGATCATCGGGCGCAACTTCCTCACCAAGATCAACGCCAATATCGGCAATTCCGCCGTGGCCTCCTCGGTGGACGAGGAAGTGGAGAAGATGGTGTGGGCGACCCGCTGGGGCGCCGACACCGTCATGGACCTGTCCACCGGACGCCACATCCACGCCACCCGCGAATGGATCATCCGCAACAGCCCCGTTCCCATCGGCACCGTGCCGATCTACCAGGCGCTGGAGAAGGTGGACGGCAAGGCCGAGGACCTGACCTGGGAAATCTTCCGCGACACCCTGATCGAGCAGGCCGAGCAGGGCGTGGACTATTTCACCATCCATGCCGGCGTTCTGCTGCGCTACATCCCGCTGACCGCCAAGCGCACCACCGGCATCGTGTCGCGCGGCGGCTCGATCATGGCCAAGTGGTGCCTGGCGCACCACAAGGAGAACTTCCTCTACACCCACTTCGAAGAGATCTGCGAACTGCTGAAGGCCTATGACGTGGGCTTCTCGCTGGGCGATGGCCTGCGTCCCGGCTCCATCGCCGACGCCAACGACGCCGCCCAGTTCGGCGAGCTGGAGACCCTGGGCGAGCTGACCCACAAGGCCTGGGCCCATGACTGCCAAGTGATCATCGAAGGTCCCGGCCATGTGCCCATGCACAAGATCAAGAAGAACGTGGAAAAGCAGATCGAGCTGTGCGGCGAGGCGCCGTTCTACACCCTCGGGCCGCTGGTCACCGACATCGCGCCGGGCTACGATCACATCACCAGCGCCATCGGCGCCGCCATGATCGGCTGGTTCGGCACCGCCATGCTCTGCTACGTGACCCCCAAGGAGCATCTGGGCCTGCCCGACAAGCAGGACGTGCGCGAAGGCGTGGTCACCTACAAGCTGGCCGCCCATGCCGCCGATCTGGCCAAGGGCCATCCCGGCGCCCAGGTCCGCGACAACGCCCTGTCCCGCGCCCGCTTCGAGTTCCGCTGGAAGGACCAGTTCAACCTGTCGCTGGACCCGGAGAAGGCCCTGGCCTTCCACGACCAGCACCTGCCGGCCGAGGGCGCCAAGCTGGCCCATTTCTGCTCCATGTGCGGGCCGAAATTCTGCTCCATGAAGATCAGCCAGGAGGTCCGCGACTTCGCGGCCGCCGAGCAGGGCATGGCCGAGATGAGCGAGAAGTTCGTCAATGACGGCGCCGAGATCTACCACACCGAACCCGCCCAGGCGCAGCAAGCAAAGCCTGCGGCCGAATAGCCCCGGGGGGCGGGGCGGCTACTGGCGCCGCCCCGCCATCCCCCGCCGCCACGGTGCGGCAAAGCCGGCGGCCTACCCCCCGAAATGATGGGACCACCAGCTTTGGATGCAATCATACGGCACTAATGGCCGGCCAATAGCCACACCCAGGATAGAGATTAGGCCTTCCGGCTTGAAAGATTTGCGACCGGGGCATATGTCTTATTCTCAACTTATGATACACCGAGCATACGCATCTATACGGATTACACTTCCGCCCTAAGACCATCATACTGAAGAGCTATATTTCGCCGGCCGGTATATGCGCTTCGGCAGACACGCTGTTTTGGGGGTCCGACAATGTTCAATCTCAACGTCTCCGGACGAATTTATGCTGGCTTCGGCCTGATCGTCCTGCTGTTGCTGGTGCTCGCCGGGCAGTCCATCACCACCTTGGGCTCCTCCAAGGCTCAGATCGACAGATATGCCGGCGTATCCGACAACGCCCAAAGAGTGCTGAGCCTCAAGGGCGATTTCGCCAATATCCGCCGCAACGTCATCATCTTTGCCGACAACGCCGATCCCAAGGCTCTCGAGCAGATTCGCAAGATTCAGCCGGGCATGGCCAAGACGTTGCCCGAGGCCGCCAATGCGACCGTCGATCCGACCCGCAAGGCCAATCTGACCAAGATGGGCGAGCTCTTTACCGGATACATGGCCGGCTTCGACAAGGTGGCCGACCTGCGCAAGGCCAAGCTGGAACTGGTCGAAAAGCGCATGAACGTGGTCGGCGTCGCGGCCCGCAAGGACCTGAGCCAGATCATGAAGACCGCCATGGACGATGGCGATTACGAGGCCGCCGCCCTGGCCGGCGTGGCGCAGGAAGCGCTGCTGCTGGGCCGGCTCAATGCCATCAAGTTCCTGGCCGATCCCAGCGACGCCCTGGTCAAGGACGCCCAGACCGAGATCGAGGAATTCGTCAAGGAGGCGGAAACCCTGACCAAGCGGCTGCGCAATCCCGAGCGCAAGAGGCTGGCCGCCGAGGCCGAGACCAATGCCAAGGCCTATCGCGACGCCTTCACCCAGGTGGCCGCCGCCACCAATGCCCTGGACAAGCTGGTGTTCAAGGACATGGCCGCTTTGGCCGTCCAATTCGCCGATCTGGCCGATCAGACCGTCCACTCCCAGGATCAGGCCATGGACCAGCAGAAGGCCGATACCGAGGCCGGCATGGCGCGCAGCAATACCGCCACCTGGACCGGCGCCATCATCGCCCTGGGCCTTGCCGTGCTGCTGTCCTGGCTGATCGCGCGGTCCATCGTCACGCCGCTGTCGGCCATGACCGGGGCCATGACCGAATTGTCCAAGGGCAACAAGACCGTGGATATCCCGGCGCGGGAACGCACCGACGAGATCGGCGCCATGGCCCAGGCCATGGAGATCTTCAAGGAAAACACCCTGAAGATGGACAAGATGCAGGCCGAGCAGGAGGCCCAGAAGGTCAAGGCCGAGGCCGACCGCAAGGCGGCGCTGCACCATATGGCCGACACCTTCGAGGAAAGCGTCGGCAAGGTGGTGCAGACCGTCACCTCGGCCGCCACCGAACTGCAAGGCGCCTCCAGCCAGATGGCCGGCACCGCCCACGAGACCAGCGCCCAGGCCACCACCGTCGCCTCGGCGGCGACCCAGGCCTCGGCCAATGTGGAGACCGTGGCCGCCGCCACCGAGGAACTGGCCGCGTCCATCTCCGAGATCGCCAAGCAGGTGGAACGCTCGCAGGCGGTGGCCAACCGCGCCGAGCAGGAAGCCGAGAACACCACCAATCAGGTCCGCGCCCTGTCGGACAATGTGGGCCGCATCGGCGAAGTGGTCGTGCTGATCAACGACATCGCCGCCCAGACCAATCTTCTGGCGCTGAACGCCACCATCGAGGCAGCCAGGGCCGGCGACGCCGGCAAGGGCTTTGCCGTGGTCGCCAACGAGGTCAAGAACCTCGCCAACCAGACCGCCAAGGCCACCGACGAGATCGCCAGCCAGATCAAGGCGGTGCAGGAAGGCACCGGCAATGCCGTCAAGGCCATCGACACCATCTCCAAGGTCATCTCGGAAATGGGCGAGATCAGCGCTTCGGTCGCCTCGGCGGTGCAGGAACAGACCGCCGCCACCGGCGAAATCGCCCGCAATGTGGAACAGGCCGCCGCCGGCACGGCGGAAGTCTCCAGCAACATCAATTCGGTGGAGCAGGCCGCCCGCGAAACCGGCCACGCCGCCGAGCAGATCAGCGAATCCGCCACCGACCTGTCCAAGCAGGCGGAATTCCTGCGCGGCGAGGTCGGCCGCTTCCTGCATCAGGTGCGCGCCGACAAGGCCGACATGAGAATCCTGGAGTGGGAGAACGCCCTGAACACCGGCGAGTCCTCCATCGACCGGCATCACCGCGAAATGTTCGATCAGGTCAACCGTTTCTACGGCGAGATGATGAGCGGCAACGGCGATGCCGCCATCCAGGGTATCCTGGGACTGGTTCCCGCGGCCTTCGTCCCCCACTTCAAGGAGGAGGAAGAGCTGATGACCCGCCATGCCTATCCCGGCATCGACGAGCATCGCCGCCGTCACCGCGAGTTCATGGACAAGTTCGAGGGCCTGAAGCGCGCCGTGGAGACCGGCAAGGACGGCGCCAACGGCCAGCTGTTCCAGTTCGTCGCCGGCTGGCTGAAGGACCATATCCGCCACGAGGATGGCAAGATTGCCGCCTTCCTGCGGGACAAGAAGATCGTCGCCTGACCTCGGCGACACCCGATATGAACCGGGGCGGAGGTTTTTCCCTCCGCCCCGTTGCTTTTCCTCAGCCCACCCGGCCGGTCCTGATGACCTCGGCGAACCACTTGTAGCTGTCCTTGGGCGTACGCTTTAAGGTCTCGTAATCCACCCGCACGATGCCGAAGCGCTTGGACAGGCCATAGGCCCACTCGAAATTGTCCAGAAGCGACCACACCAGGTAGCCCTTGACGTTGCAGCCGTCCTTGACGGCGCGGGCCACCTCGGAGACGTGATCCCTGATAAAGGCGACGCGCTCGGCGTCGTGGACCTGGCCGTCGGGGGTGACCACGTCGTCATAGGCGGCGCCGTTCTCGGCGATGAACACCGCCGGATTGCCGTAAAGCTCCTTGAACTCGCGCAGCAGGTCGTAAAGCCCGTCGGGCTGCACCGGCCAGGCCATGGCGGTCCAGCGGTCGCAATGGGCGTCGCCCCAGAACACGTCGAAGGGATGGCCTTCCTCGTGCTTCATGGTCATGCGCGAATAGTAGTTGATGCCCAGCATGTCGATGGGGAACTTGATGGTCTCCATGTCTCCCGGCTTGACGATATGGGCCATCTTCTCGGCCAGCACATCGGGGATGGCGCCGCGCATGACGCCGTCCAGCGGCACCCGGTTCCACACCGCGTCCCAGCGGATGGCGGCGGCGCGGTTCTTGGGATCGTCATCCTGGGAGCGGCAGGGCTGCAGGTTGATCACCGTGCCCAGCACCGCGTCGGAATGCTCGGCCCGGATGGCGCGCAGCGCGGTGCCCTGGGCCAGGTTCTGATGGTGCAGGGCCTTCAGGATGCCGTCCTCGCCCAGCTTGTAGCCGGGCGCATGCTCGCCGATGCCGTAGCCGATGATGGCCACCACATTCGGCTCGTTCAGCATGTACCAGTCCTTGACCCGGTCCCCCAGGCGCTTGGTGGCGATGCGGGCGTATTCGGCGAAGGGGCCGACGATATCGCGCCCCTGCCAGCCGCCCTTGTCCTCCAGGGGTTGCGGCAGATCCCAATGATACAGACAGGCCATGGGCTTGATGCCGGCTTCCAGGATCTTGTCCACCAGCCGGTCGTAGAAATCCAGGCCCTTGGCGTTGATGGCCCCGGTCCCCGCCGGAATGATGCGCGGCCAGGCCAGTGAGAAGCGGTAGGCGTTGAACCCCGCCGCCTTCATCAGGGCGATGTCCTCGGGGTAGCGGTGATAATGGTCGCAGGCCACCTTGGCGCTGCTGCCGTCCATGATCTTGCCGTCGGCGGTGAACTTGTCCCAGATGGTCATGCCCCGCCCATCGGTGTCATAGGCGCCCTCGATCTGGTAGGCGGCGGTGCTGGCCCCCCAGAAGAAATCCTTGGGGAACTGGCGCGCCCCTTGAGGAGCGGATTGGGCAGCTTTGGCGACGGTCATGGCGGCGGCTCCGGCTAGGATTTGGCGGCGTGAGAATTTCATGATCAGGCGGTCGGGCGCTGGTGAAAGCCCGCCGAGGGCAATTCGGAAGACCCCTCGGTCTCCACCCGGGTGACCAGGCGGCGGGCGGCCCCTGGTGGCAGGCTTCGACCATGTCGCGGACCAGATGGGAGGGGCCGTGGAACAGGGCCTCGACCCGGCCGTCCACCAGATTGCGCACCCAGCCCGACAGCTTGCGGGCGGTGGCCTGCTCGACCACCCAGCCGCGGAACCAGACCCCCTGGACCCGGCCCTCGATCAGCACGCGAACACTGGTTTCACCGGTCATGGGCGAATCTCCATGGGAATATATAACCACGCCCGCCGCCGTCCCGGAAGGGGGATGCTTGACCGGGCTCAATGTGGCCGACGGGGCAAAGCTGCTTTGCTGCGCCACCCGCCCAAGGAGCCCCGCCATGAACGTGATCGCCCCCGCCCTGGATGCCCAGACCGAGATGCTGACCCTGCTGGAGAACGCCGTCGCCGCCCACGCCAACGTGGTGCAGGTTCGGGTCGATGGCGAGAGCGCGGTGATCGAGACCCTGGCCACCGGCACCGTCGTCGACGCCCGTCAGGTCCCGCTGTCGTTCTGCGCCGAACTGCTGCCCGCCGCCTTCGGCCTGTGCGACGAGTCCGACGGCTACCAGTACAACAGCTCGCGCTCGGCCCGCATGACCGGCCTGAAGGTGCCGCTGCCCAAGGGCCTGACCATGGTCTTCAACCAGTTCTTCCCGGCCCGCGACGGCCAGCGCCATCTGGTGGCGCGGCTGACCTATGACAGCGACACCTGCTGCGGCACCTGCGGGGGGTGATCACCCCCCCTTCTTGTGCTCGGGCTTGGGCCCCACCGGCCCGCCTGCGTCCTTCCAGCCCTTGAAGCCGCCCTCCACATGGGCGACGGGGGCCAGGCCCATGTCCTGGACCGCCCTCGTGGCCAGCGCCGAGCGCCACGCCGACTGGCAGTAGAATACGAAGCGCTTGGCCTGGCCGAACACCTCCTTGTAATAGGGGCTGGTGGGGTCGACCCAGAATTCCAGCATGCCGCGCGGCGCATGGAAGGCGCCGGGGATCATGCCTTCCCGCTCCAGTTCGCGCACGTCGCGGATATCCACGAAGACCACGCCGGGATCGCCATGAAGCGCGATGGCTTCATTGGTGGGAATGGTGGTGATCAGGGCGTTGGCCTCGTCGATCAGCTGACGGTGAGTCTTCACCAGGGTCATGCGCGTTTCCTCATCCAGCGTTTGAGCATTGCCTTCAACTCGGTGCGGCTCTGGAACACCGGCAGCCGGGGGGCGTCGATGCGGGTGGGCTCCACCGCCAGACCGATCTCGGAGATCCGGTCGTCCCAATCCATGGCCCGTACGATCAGTTCCACCTCGCCCAGGCCGGCGCGGTCGCCGATGCCCGGCTCGTGCCCCAGTTCGCGGATCAGCCAGTCGGCGACGGACATGTCGTGATCGGCGGCCGCCACCGGCAGGCCGTAAAGCAGGGCCAGATCCTTCATATGGGCACCCGGCTCCAGGGCGAAATCGCCGAAGAAGCGCGAATCGGCCTCGGCGGCGGGAGCGGCCGAAGCGAACAGGCGGTCCAGATGGGGCACCCGCTCGGGCCGGGCGAACAGGAACACCGTGTCGCCGGGCTTCAAGCCCTTGGCGGCGTGAGTGGAATAGGACTTCTTGTCCCGGACCACCAGGGAGGGCTCGGCCCAGCGCGGCAGGCGATGGCCGCGCGCCACCAGGGAATCGGCGACGATGCCGTACGACACCAACTCATGGCGCGCCCCGGGGATTTCCAGTTCCATGCGCTCCACCGGCCCGATGCGCTTGGGCACGATCTGGCCGAGGAAGCGGGCCACGGCGCCGATGGTCCAGCCCTGCAGCCCCAGGCTGATCATCACCACCAGGAAGGCCAGGATGAAATAATCCCGGCCATGGGGCAGCCCCACCACCATGGGCACGATGGACAGCAGCACCGAGACCGAGCCGCGCAGGCCCACCCAGGCGACAAAGGCCGTCTCGTTGCGGTTGAAGCCGTAGGGCAGCAGGCAGATCCACGCCGCCAGCGGCCGTGCCACGAAGATCAGCACGCCCGCCACCCCCAGGGACTGCCAGGCGAAGGCGGGAAACTCCGCCGGCGTCGCCAACAGGCCGAGCGTCAGGAACATGACGATCTGGGCCAGCCAGGTCAGCCCGTCCTGAAAGCGGCGCATGGTCTCGGGCGCGTTGATGCGGGCATTGCCCGCCACCAGCCCGGCGATGTAGACGGCGAGGAAGCCGCTGCCGTGCAGTTCTTCCGTGGCGGCGAACAGCACCATGGCCAGACTGAGCGCCGCCAGGGGCTGCAAGCCCCGCTCGAAGCCCATCTTGTTGACCGCCAGGACGATCAGCCCGCCGCCGAACATGCCGGCCGGCGCGCCGATGCCGAACTTGGTGATGAAATCCATGCCGATGGCCACCGGCGAGATGGGTCCCTTGGCCACCAGCAGCCCGATCAGCGCCAGGGTGAGGAAGATGGCCATGGGGTCGTTGCTGCCCGATTCCACTTCCAGGGTCGAGCGCACCCGGTCGCGCACATGGATGCCGCCGACCCTCAGCAGGAAGAACACCGCCGCCGCGTCGGTGGAGCTGAGAATGGCGCCCATCAGCGCCGATTCCAGCCAGTCGAACCCCATCAGATAATGGACCGGCACCGCCACCACCGTGGTGGTGACCACCACACCGCCGGTGGCCATGGCCATGGCCGGCCACAAGGCGGCGCGGAAGGCCTTGAGGCTGGTGTGAAAGCCGGAATCGAACAAGATGATGGCCAGGGCGATGCTGCCGATCATATAGGCGGCGCGGACATCGTCGAACTTGATGCGCCCCAGTCCGTTCTCGCCCGCCACCAGCCCGACGCACAGGAACACCAGCAGCAGCGGCGCGCCGATGCGGAACGACAGCAGGCTGGAGAAGATACTGAGCGCCACCAGCCCCGAGACGATCAGGATGGAAAAGTTCATGGACTCGATCATGAAGCCAGGATAGGGGCCGAGGCCGTCCCGGACAACCTGCCATGTGGTCGAAAACCTGGACTCAAATGCCCGCCGCCCCATATAACGCCATCATGAGCGATCGAGCCTGGCCCTTTTTGAAGATGCATGGCCTGGGGAACGACTTTGTCGTCCTCGATGCCCGTGCGCGCGCCCTTGACCTGACCCCGGAGCGGGTGCGCGCCATCGCGTCGCGCGGCACCGGCGTGGGCTGCGACCAGCTGGTGGTGATGACCCAGGCCACCGACCCTTGCGCCGACGCCACCATGTTGATCTACAACGCCGACGGCTCGGAAGTGGCGGCCTGCGGCAATGCGTCGCGCTGCGTCGCCTGGCTGCTGATGAAGGAAATCGCCGCCGACAAGGTGGTGTTCCAGACCAAGGCCGGCCTGCTGGATGCCGAATCGCGTGGCCCCCATCAGGTGGCGGTGGACATGGGGCCGGCACGGCTGGACTGGCGCGAGATTCCCCTGGCCGAGGCGGTCGACACCCTGCATCTGGGCATTTCCGCCGGGCCGCTGGCCGATCCCGTCGGCGTCAGCATGGGCAATCCCCATGCAGTGTTCTTCGTCGACGACGCCGAAGCCGTGAACCTTGCCCAGTTGGGGCGGGGGCTGGAGCATCACGCCCTGTTCCCCGAGCGCGCCAATATCGAGGTGGCCCAGGTGCTGACGCCTCCCGACGCCGAGATGGGTCGCATCCGCATGCGGGTGTGGGAGCGCGGCGCCGGCATCACCATGGCCTGCGGCACCGGCGCCTGCGCCACATTGGTGGCGGCGGCGCGGCGCGGCCTTAGCCCCCGCAAGGCCGAGATCATCCTGGACGGCGGCACCCTTACCATCGAATGGCTGAAGGACGGCCATGTGCTGATGACCGGCCCGGTGGCGGTGGCCTTTACCGGGACGCTGGATTCGTCCCTGCTTCCATGAGCGAGGCGAAGCCGAGCGCGGGAGCGTTGAGCGACCCGGAGCGTAGCGGAGGAGCCAAGGGCGCCCGCGCCCGCCCGGCGTCTGAGGGACAAACATTGACCAGCAACACCCCTCCGACCATCCTGACCTTCGGCTGCCGGCTCAACGCCTATGAGTCCGAGGTGATGAAGGAGCACGCCAAGGCCACCGAAAGCGGCGTGGAGACGGTGATCGTCAACACCTGCGCCGTCACCGCCGAGGCCGAGAGGCAGGCGCGGCAGGCCATCCGCAAGATCCGGCGCGAACGCCCCGACGCCCGCATCGTGGTCACCGGCTGCGCCGCCCAGGCCCATCCCGAGACCTTCGACGCCATGCCCGAGATCGACCAGATCCTGGGCAATGCCGAGAAGATGCAGCCCGACATCTTCGCCGCCCCCCCGGCCGAACGCATCGTGGTGGGCGACATCATGGAGGTGCGCGAAGTCGCCTCCCATCTGGTCTCGGGCTTCGAAGGCCGCGCCCGCGCCTTCGTCGAGGTGCAGCAGGGCTGCGACCATCGCTGCACCTTCTGCATCATCCCCTTCGGGCGCGGCCCCAACCGCTCGGTACCCATGGGCCGCATCGTCGAGCAGATCAAAGAGCTGGTGGCCGGCGGCTTCAATGAAGTGGTGCTGACCGGCGTGGACGTCACCGCCTATGGCGCCGACCTGCCGGGCAAGCCGGGCCTGGGCCAACTGGTGCGCCGCCTGCTGGCCGCATTGCCGGAACTGCCCCGCCTGCGCCTATCGTCGCTGGACCCCGTCGAGGTGGACGAGGACCTGCTGGCCGCCATCGCCTCGGAAGCGCGACTGCTGCCCCATTTCCACCTGTCGGTCCAGGCCGGCGACGACACCATCCTGAAGCGCATGAAGCGCCGTCATCTGAGAGGCGACGTCATCACCCTGGCGGCGCGCATCCGCGCCCTTCGCCCCGACGCGGTGCTGGGCGCCGACATCATCGCCGGCTTCCCCACCGAGGACGAGGAGATGTTCCAGCACTCCCTCGATCTGGTGGACGAGGCCGGTCTGACCCATCTGCACGTCTTCCCCTTCTCGGCACGTCCCGGCACGCCGGCGGCGCGCATGCCCAAGGTCAAGGGCGACGTGGTCAAGGAGCGCGCCGCCCGCCTGCGCGCCAAGGGCGCCGCCGCCATGGCCGCCTTCCTCGCCACCCGGATCGGGGGCGTGGAAAGCGTGCTGATCGAAAAAGACGGCAAGGGTCATTCCGCCCATTACCTGCCCGTGCGGGTAGCGGGTTGCGCCGCCGAGCCGGGAACGATATTGAACGTGCGCATCACCTCGGTTGACGGGGATGAGCTGGTGGGGGAATTGGCATGAGCATCTTCGGTTTCGGCAAGAAGAAGGACGCGGCCCCCGCCCCGGCTCCCGAACCCGCCGCCCCTGCCGCCGAAGAGCCCGCCTCGTGGTTCGGCCGCCTGAAATCCGGGCTGGCCAAATCGTCGTCGAAGCTGACCCAGGGCCTGGGCGACCTGTTCACCAAGCGCAAGCTGGATGACGAGGCGCTGGAGGAGCTGGAGGACCTGCTGATCACCGCCGATCTCGGCGTCGCCATGGCCGCCCGGGTGACCAAGCATCTGGCCAAGACCCGCTTCGGTCAGGACGTCACCTCCGACGAAATCAAGGCCACCCTGGCCGAGGAGATCACCCGCATCCTCACCCCCGTGGCCAAGCCGCTGGAGATCGATTCCACCCGCAAGCCCCATGTGGTGCTGGTGGTGGGCGTCAACGGCTCGGGCAAGACCACCACCATCGGCAAGATGGCCAAGACCTACAAGGATGCCGGCCTCAACGTCACCCTGGCCGCCGGCGACACCTTCCGCGCCGCCGCCGTCGAGCAGTTGAAGGTCTGGGGCGAGCGCACCCATTGCCCGGTCATCGCCCGCGAAACCGGCGCCGACGCCGCCGGTCTGGCTTATGACGCCGTCGAGCAGTCCCGCGCCAGGGGCGACGACCTGCTGTTCATCGATACCGCCGGGCGGCTGCAGAACAAGGCCGACCTGATGGCCGAACTGGCCAAGCTGGTGCGCTCCATCAAGAAGGTGGACGAGACCGCACCCCATGACGTGCTGCTGGTCCTCGACGCCACCGTGGGCCAGAACGCCCATTCCCAGGTGGAGATCTTCAAGGACATGGTGGCCGTCTCCGGCCTGGTGCTGACCAAGCTGGACGGCACGGCGCGGGGCGGCGTGCTGGTGGCCCTGGCCGAGAAATTCGGCCTGCCGGTCCACGCCATCGGAATCGGCGAAAAGGCCGAGGATTTGCGGCCCTTCGAGGCGGATGCCTTTGCCAAGTCCCTGGTGGGAATGGAATAGTTATCGGGCTATCGCCCGAACCCATCCGGGGCGATGCCCCGGCCCCCCTTTGATTTCATGAATGGGGTTTGGGGCCCCCGGCCCCGAGCGGGTATGGGCGGCAGCCCATATTCCACAATTACAGCAACGACCCCTGCCGCCCATCGGGCGTGGCTGGCTTGCGATGGGGCTTGGGGGCGGGCGGAGCGGCGGTTCCCTCGACCCTGACTCCCGCCTTGCCGTCGGCGAACTCCACCGCCAAAGCGGCGCCCGGCTTGGCGGCGGCGACAGAGGTCACCGGAGTGCCGTGCTCGTCCCGGACCACGGCGAAACCACGCTCTAAGACCTTACGGTAGGAGAAGCTTTCCAGAAGCTGCCCGGCATGGGCGACCCGCTTGGCCTTCTCATCGAGCAGGCGGGGCATGGCCTGGATCAGACGCCCCGCACATTGCTCCAGTTGAAGCGTCCGGCGCTCATTGGCGGCACGCTCGGCCGCACTCACCGTCTTCATGGCGTGATCGAGGCGGGTGGTCAGCGCCGTCAGCTTGTGCCCGGCCTCGGCCAGTTGCTCACGGGGGTGGCGCAGGCGGGCGGCCAGACGGTCCAGCTCGGCCCGGCGGCGCTCCAGCAGCAGGCGCGGCGCATTGGTCAGGCGCTCGGCCCGCTCGTCCAGACGCCTGGCGCAATCCTCCATCACCCGGCGGGGATGGGGCAGCGCCCGGAAGGTGTGCCCCAGGCGAGTGCGCCGCTCCTCCAGCCCGCGCTGCATGGCGCCGATCAGGCGAGCCCCCATGTCGGCGACGGTGGCGATCAGTTCGGCACGGACCGGCACCGCCTTCTCGGCCGCCGCCGTGGGGGTGGGGGCGCGCAGGTCGGAGGCGAAGTCGATCAGCGTGGTATCGGTCTCGTGCCCCACCGCCGAGATCAGCGGAATCTCCGATTCTGCTGCCGCCCGCACCACGATTTCCTCGTTGAAGGCCATCAGGTCTTCCAGCGAGCCGCCGCCCCTGGCGACGATCAGCACGTCGGGGCGCGGCACGGCTCCGCCCGGCTTCAGGGCGTTGAAGCCCCGGATGGCGGCGGCCACCTGGGCGCTCGCGCCATCGCCCTGCACCGCCACCGGCCACAGCAGCACCCGGCGAGGAAAGCGCTCGGCCAGACGGTGGAGGATGTCGCGGATCACCGCGCCGGTGGGCGAGGTCACCACGCCAATTACCTCGGGCAGGAAGGGGATCGGCCGCTTCTTCGCCGTGTCGAACAGCCCCTCGGCCATCAGGCGCTTCTTGCGGTCCTCCAGCATCTTCAGCAGGGCGCCCTGGCCCGCCAGTTCCATGCGCTCGACCACCATCTGGTATTTCGAGCGCCCGGGATAGGTGGTCAGACGGCCCGTCGCCACCACTTCCATGCCGTCCTCGGGGCCGATGGCCAGCTTCCCGGCACTGCCCCGCCAGCACACGGCGTCCAGCACCGCGTCGGCATCCTTCAGGGCGAAATAGAGGTGACCCGAGGAATGGCGCTTGAAGCCCGAGATCTCGCCCCGCACGCGGACGAAGGAAAAGGCGTCCTCCACGGTTTTGCGCAGGGAACCGGACAGTTCCGAGACCGAGTATTCCGGGACGTTGGAAGGGGCGGGGCGGGCTTCGTCACTCATGGGCGGATGGTGGCGCAAGAGCCGGTGATTTGCAAACGCGGACGGAAGTGATAAACGACCCCAGTCATCACTCCGGGAGGCGGACATGAAGGTTCTGGTGGTCGGTTCGGGCGGGCGCGAGCACGCCCTGTGCTGGAAACTCAAGTCCTCGCCCTTGCTGACCAAGCTGTGGTGCGCGCCGGGCAACGCCGGCATCGCCGACTCGGCCGAATGCGTCGCCATCGGAGCCGAGAAGGTGGACGAGTTGCTGGCCTTCGCCCAGGCCAACGCCGTCGATCTGGTGGTGGTGGGACCCGAGGCGCCGCTGGTGCTCGGTCTGGCCGACAAGTGCCGCGAAGCCGGCATCAAGGTGTTCGGCCCCTCGGCCGCGGCGGCCGAGCTGGAGGGCTCGAAGGGCTTCATGAAGGATGTGGCGGCCAAGGCCGGCATTCCCACCGCCTGGTACGGCCGCTTCACCGACATGGAGAAGGCCAAGGACTTCATCCGCGCCAAGGGCGCCCCCATCGTGGTCAAGACCGATGGGCTGGCCGCCGGCAAGGGCGTGGTGGTAGCCATGACCCTGGACGAGGCTCTGGGCGCCGTCGACATGATGATGGGCGAGCGTGTGTTCGGCGACGCCGGCAACGAGCTGGTGATCGAGGAGTTCCTGGACGGCGAGGAATGCTCGTTCTTCGCCCTGTGCGACGGCAAGACGGCGCTGCCCCTGGTGGCCGCCCAGGACCACAAGCGGGTGGGCGACGGCGACACCGGCCCCAATACCGGCGGCATGGGCGCCTATTCCCCCGCTCCCGTCGTCACCGACGCCATCCAGGCCGAGATCATGGAGCGGTCCATCCTGCCCCTGGTCAAGACCATGGCCGAGATGGGCAAGCCCTATACCGGCGTGCTGTTCGCCGGCATCATGGTCACCAAGTCCGGGCCGAAGCTGCTGGAATACAATGTCCGCTTCGGCGACCCCGAGTGTCAGGTGCTGATGGCGCGCCTCGACTCCGACTTGCTGCCGGTGCTGGCGGCGGGGGCGGACGGCAAGCTGTCGGGCATCGAGCTGAAATGGTCCGACGACGTCGCCCTGGTGGTGGTGATGGCCGCCAAGGGCTATCCCGGCGCCTACGAGAAGAACACCGTCATCGGCGGGTTGGACAAGGCCGCCCAGGTGGACGGCGTCACCGTGCTGCACGCCGGCACGGCCATGAAGGACGGACAGGTGGTCGCCACCGGCGGCCGCGTCCTGGGCGTCACCGCCAAGGGCAGGACCGTGGCCGAAGCGCGCGAGCGGGCCTACAAGGCAGTGGACGCGCTCGACTGGCCGGGCGGCTTCTGCCGACGCGACATCGCCTGGCGGGCCCTGGCGCGAAATTAGACCTGGGGCGGCCTTGCGCCCGCCCCCCTGGGTGGGTATGATTCCCGTCTCCTCGCCATAAGACGAGTTGAAGAGGGCCGGAACAACCGGCCCCGCCGACAGGGGATTCACGGGAGACGATCGCCATGTTCTGCGACGGAGCAGTCGAGCATGATGCAGCTTCCCTGCGTCATGCCCAGCCGCCATTGAGGCGGCGGCCAAGCGCGCGGAGGCGCGCGCCCGGCGAGGGGCCGCAGAAATCCATGAGGTCGCGCAGCCGATGCTGATCGCCGCCGCCCTTTCCGCTCTTCTGGCCCTCGCCGTGCTCGGCGTGGCGGCGGGTGCGGAAATGTGGCGGCACCGATTGGTCTATTTCTGCTGCATGATTGCATCCCTGGCGCTGCTGGCCGGGGGGATCAAGCATCTGGGCCAGACGCCCGGCACCGGCCCGGCCATCGTGCTGCCCATCGGCCTCCCCTGGATGGCCGCCCATTTCCGCCTCGACAATCTGTCGGCCCTGTTCATGGTGGTGGTCAATCTGGCCACCGCCGCCGCCTCGGCCTACGGCATCGGCTATTGCTCGCATCTGCCCGAGCCCCGGCGGGTGACCCCGTTCTATCCCCTGTTCCTGTTCGGCATGAACGCCGTGCTGATCGCCGACGACGCCTTTATGTTCCTGGTGGCCTGGGAATTCATGTCGCTGTCCTCGTGGCTGCTGGTGCTGGCCGATCACAAGAACGCCGAGAACCGCCAGGCCGCCTTCGTCTATCTGGTGATGGCCTGCTTCGGCACCTTCTGCCTGCTGACCTGTTTCGGCCTGATGGCCGGCGGCCAGGGGGCCTATTCCTTCCCCGCCATGCGCGCCGCCAAGCTGGACGGGGTGGCCGGCTTCCTGGTGGTGCTGCTGGCCTTGCTGGGCGCCGGGTCCAAGGCGGGTCTGGTGCCGCTGCATGCCTGGCTGCCCCTGGCCCATCCCGCCGCCCCCAGCCATGTCTCCGCCCTGATGAGCGGGGTGATGACCAAGGTAGCGCTGTACGGCCTGATCCGCATCCTGTTCGACCTCCACGGCGAGGTGAGCTGGGCCTGGGGCGCGGTGATGATGGCCATCGGCGGCATCACCGCCGTGATGGGCGTGCTTTACGCCATCCTGCAGGACGACCTGAAGAAGCTGCTGGCCTATTCCACGGTGGAGAATATCGGCGTGGTGGTGATCGGCCTGGGGCTGGCCATCGCCTTCAAGGGCAGCGGCGAGAAGACTCTGGCCGCCCTGGCCCTGGTGGCCGGGCTGTATCACATCGTCAACCATTCCATCTTCAAGACCCTGTGGTTCCTGTCGGCCGGCGCGGTGATCACCGCCACTGGCGAGCGCGACCTGGGCAAGTTGGGCGGCCTGACCAAGCGCATGCCGTGGAACGGCGTCGCCGCCCTGGTGGGCGCCATCGCCATCTCGGCCCTGCCGCCGCTCAACGGCTTCGTCTCGGAATGGCTGATCTTCCAGTCCCTGTTCAAGGGCCCGAGCCTGCCCCACTGGGCCATGAAGTTCGGCGTGCCGGTGGTGGGCGCCATGCTGGCCCTGGCCGCCGCCCTGGCCGCCGCCTGCTTCGTGCGGGCCTACGGCATCGCCTTTCTGGGACGCCCCCGCTCGGAGGCCGCCGCCCAGGCCCATCAGGTTCCCGCCTCCATGCGCTGGACCGTGGCGTTGCTGGCCGCGCTGTGCGTGGTGCTGGGCGCCATTCCGGTGACCGTCACCGATGCGCTCTCCCATGTGGTGACGCCGCTGACCGGAGTGCAGTTCGCCGTCTCCGCCGATCTGGGCTGGCCGTGGCTCTCGCCGGTCAGTTCCACCCGCGGCTCGTATTCGGGCACCGTGCTGGTGATGACCGGAGCGGGGCTGTGCGCCATTACCCTGCTGCTGGTGCACGGCTTCGGCACCACCAGAATTCGCCGCGCCGATGCCTGGGATTGCGGTCACAAGGAAAGCATCCCCCAAAGCCAGTACACCGGCCAAAGCTTCTCCCAGCCGCTGCGCCGGGTGTTCTGCGCCTCCATCTTCGCGGCGCGGGAAAGCGTGGACATGCCCGATCCCGGCGACAACCGACCGGCGGAGCTGAAGGTGCGGGTCGTCGATCCCATCTGGGTTGGGCTTTACGCCGGAATCGGCCGAGTGGTGGACTTCATCGCCGACCGGGTCAACCGCTTCCAGCACCTGACGGTGCGGCATTACCTGCTGATGATGTTCTCCACCCTGGTGATCATGCTGCTGGTGGTCGCGGTGAGGCAGAGCCAATGAGCGGGATAAAGCACGGCGATCCGATCCGTCATCCCGACGACCAACGGGAGGAGGGATCCCGTCCTGGTGCGACGTCTCAGGACCGGCACCGCCAGGCCAAGCGGAGATCCCTCGCCGGCGCTCGGGATGACGGGACGGGGAGGACGACCCCATGAGCGCCATCCTCTGGCAATTGCTGCAGATCGTCTTGGTTGTGGCCATCAGCCCGTTGATCACTGGCTGGGTGCGGCTGGTCAAGTCGCGCCTCAACGGCCGCATCGGCGCCTCGCCCTTCCAGCCTTACCGCGACATCTACCGCCTGCTGCAGAAGGAGGCGGTGGTCGCCCATTCCGCCTCCTGGGTGTTCCGCGTGGCGCCCTACGTCACTTTCGGCGCGGCGTGGCTGGCCGCCTGCATCGTTCCCGCCTTCACCACCAACCTGTTCCTGGCCCAGGCCGCGGACCTGATCGCCCTGGTGGCGCTCTTGGGCGTGGCGCGCTTCTGGACGGCCCTGGCCGGCATGGATGTGGGCACCAGCTTCGGCGGGTTGGGAGCGTCCCGCGAGATGATGATCTCCAGCCTGGCCGAGCCGGCCATGCTGATGGTGACCTTCTCGCTGTCGTTGATTTCCGGCACCACGGCGCCGGCCCAGATCATCGCCTTCGTGCTGTCGGGCGGAGTCGGCATCGAGGTGTCGCTGGGCCTCGCCCTGGCCGCCCTGGTGATGGTCGCCATCGCCGAGAACGGCCGCATTCCCATCGACAACCCCGCCACCCACCTGGAACTGACCATGGTGCACGAAGCCATGGTGCTGGAATATTCCGGCCGCCATCTGGCCCTGATGGAGGGCGCGGGCATGGTGCGCCTGACCCTGTTCATGGCGCTGATCGGCGGCCTGTTCGCCCCCTGGGGCATGGCCCAGCCGGGAGGCGACGCGGTCGCCGTGCTGGTCGGTCTGGCCGCTTTCCTGGCCAAGTGCTTCGTCCTGGCCACGGCGCTGGGCGTGTTCGAGACCTCCATCGCCAAGATGCGCGTCTTCCGCTACGCCGATTTCCTCGGCGGCGCCCTGCTGCTGGGTCTGCTGGCCACCATCTTCCTCTACGTCTCGGAGGCGGTGTGATGGGCGCCCAGATCTCCTACGACATCGCCCATCTGATCGGCGCCACCGTGCTGATGGCGGGGTTCCAGCTTCTGTACCAGCGCCGCCTGTTCGCGGTGCTCAACACCTTCGCCTTCCAGGCCCTGGCCCTGGCGGCGGCGGCGGCGTGGCAGGCCCATGTCCAGCACGCGCCGCACCTCTATGTCACCGCCGGCATCGCCCTGGTGTTCAAGGCGATCATCGTCCCCATCGCCCTGCATTGGCTGGTCGAGCAGTTGGGCATCCACAAGAACGTGGAAACCGCCATGTCCATCGGCTGGACCATGATGGCCGGCGTGGCCCTGGTCACCCTGTCCATCCTGCTGGTGCTGCCGGTCACCGCCAACGCGGCGGCCCTGACGCGGGAAAGCCTGGCGCTGGCCATGAGCGTGGTGCTGCTGGGCCTGTTGATGATGATCACCAGGCGCAACGCCGTCACCCAGGTGGTGGGCTTCATGGCGCTGGAGAACGGCCTGATCCTGGCCGCGGTCTCGGCCAAGGGCATGCCGCTGGTGGTGGAGATCTCGGTGGCGTTCTCGGTGCTGGTGGCCATGACCCTGTTCGGCATCTTCTTCTTCCGCATCCGCGAGCGCTTCGACACCCTGGATCTGGCCGATCTGGAAACCCATCGGGGGGATCGCTGATGGTCGGCGCCTTCGCCCTGCTGCCCGGCTTCGACAATCCGCTGCTGTGGATTTTGGGCGTGCCGCTGGGCTCGGCCGGGTTCCTGGCGGTGCTGAGGAACTGGCGGGTGGCGGCCTGGGTCAACGTGGCGGCGTCGGGCGTCACCTTCGCCTCGTCCCTGGTGCTGATCCACGTGCGGCCCGAGCCGACCCGCCTGCTGTTCATCGACGATTTCAACGTCTATCTGGTGGTGCTGACCGCCTTCGTCGGCCTGACCACCTCGGTATTCTCGGCCGCCTACATCGCACGCGAAAGCGAGGCCCAGCGCCTGTCGGACCTGCATCTGCGCTTTTACCACTCCATGTACCAGGCCTTCTCGTTCACCATGCTTCTGGCCCTGTGCGCCAACAATACCGGCGTGATGTGGGTGGCGGTGGAGGCGGCGACCCTGACCACCGTGCTGATGGTCAGCCTGTACCGCACCCGCGAGGCCATCGAGGCGGCGTGGAAGTATTTCATCCTGTGCTCTGTGGGCATCGGCCTCGCCCTGTTCGGCACCACCCTGGTCTATCTGGCGGCCCAGCCGGTAATGGGCGACGGCGCCGACGCCATGGCCTGGACCCTGATGATCAAGCGAGCCCATGATTTCCAGCCCGACCTGCTGAACCTGGCCTTCGTCTTCGTGCTGGTGGGCTACGGCACCAAGGTGGGTCTGGCGCCGCTGCATGCCTGGCTGCCCGATGCCCATGCCGAGGGGCCGACACCCATCTCGGCGGTGCTGTCGGGCCTGCTGCTCAACGTGGCGCTTTACGCCCTGCTGCGCTTCAAGATGGTCATCGCCGCCAACGGCAACACCCTGACGCCGGGGCCGCTGCTGGTGGTGATGGGGCTGTCGTCCCTGTTCCTGTCGGCCTTCATGCTGTACCGGCGGGGCGACATCAAGCGGCTGTTCGCCTATTCCTCCATCGAGCACATGGGGGTCATCACCTTCGCCTTCGGCATGGGCGGCGCCGTGGCCAATTTCGCCGGCCTGCTGCACATGACCATGCACTCGCTGACCAAGTCGGCCATCTTCTTCGCGGTCGGCATCATCAGCCAGAATCTGGGCACCAAGCGCATCGCCGCCATAAGGGGGCTGACCAGTTCGCATCCGGTGCTGGGCTGGGGCTTCGTGCTGGCGGTGCTGGCCATCGCCGGCCTGCCCCCCATGGGGGTGTTCATGAGCGAGTTCCTGGTGCTGGGCTCCACCTTCGCCCGCCAGCCGCTGCTGGCCATTCCGCTGGCCGTCGGCCTGCTGCTGGCCTTCGGCGCCCTGGTGGCCCGGCTGCAAAGCATGGCCTTCGGCGAGCCGCCGCCCCATGCCCATGCCCACGGCCATGCCGGTCCGCTATCCACCGCCCTGGCACTGACGCCGTTATGGGTGCACATGCTGCTGGTGCTGGTGGCCGGCCTGTATCTGCCCCGGGAACTGGTGGCGTGGTTCCAGAACGTGGCGAGGATCCTGGGATGATGGGCGACATCACCCTGCTGGAGTTTCTCTCCCTCGGCCGGCGGGTCGAGGGCCATCGGCCGTGGCCGCGCTTTGCCCTCGACCTCAGGGGCTGGCGCCAGCTGATCGACCATCTGCGGGTGGCGGAATGGTCGGTGATGGCCGAATGGGCCGAGCGCTCGGAGATCCATGTGGCGCTCAGGGACGAGGCCAGCGGCGACATCGCCGTGGCCTCCCACCGATGCGACGACCGCCGGTTCCTGGCGCTGGGCAATGTGCGGCCCGGAGTCATCCGCATCGAGCGGGCCATCCACGACGTCTGGGGCCTGACGCCGGTGGGGCTGGAGGACCGGCGCCATTGGCTGGACCATGGCCGCTGGCCGTCGCGCATGCCGCTGGCCGCCCAGCCCATGGCGCCGTCGGCCGAACCCGACCGCTACCCCTTCCTGCAGGCGGTGGGCGACGGACTGCACCAGATCCCCGTGGGTCCGGTCCATGCCGGGGTGATCGAGCCGGGGCATTTCCGCTTTCACTGCCAGGGCGAGGCGGTGGTGCGTCTGGAACAGCGCCTGGGCTATCAGCACAAGGGCATCGAGGGATTGCTGCAAGGCGCTCCCCTGGACAAGGCGGCGCGCATTGTGGCCCGGGTCTCGGGGGATTCCACCGTGGCCTATTCCCTGGCCTTCGCCCGGGCGGTCGAGGCCGCCACCGGCTGCGAGGTGCCCGCCCGCGCCCACTGGCTGCGCGGCGTGATGGCCGAAATGGAGCGGGTGGCCAACCACGTCTTCGACATCGGCGCGGTGTGCAACGACGCGGCCTTCGCGGTGATGCTCTCCCATATGGGCGTGCTGCGCGAGAAGGTTCTGCGCGCCAACGACGTCCTGTTCGGCCACCGGCTCAACATGGACCGCATCGTGCCGGGCGGCGTCTCCCTCGACCTCTCCGACGAGGGGGTGGAAGCGCTGAAGCACCTGCTCTACGGCTTTGGCAAGCTGCTGGAGCAGGGCTACCAGCTCTACGAGAACACGCCCTCCCTGTCGGATCGCACCGTGTCCACCGGCATCGTCCAAACCTCGCTGATCCACCGGTTCGGGGCCGGAGGATTCGTGGGGCGGGCCTCGGGGCGGGGCCATGATGCCCGCGAGACGCCCAGCTATCCGCCCTACGACAAGCTGGACATGACCGTGCCGGTGCTGACCGAGGGCGACGTCAACGCCCGCGTGCTGGTGCGCTTCGCCGAGGCCAAGGAATCCCTGCACCTCATCAACCGCATGCTGCACGAGATGCCCGAAGGCGCCGTCCGCGTCCCGCTGCCCGAGGTGGCGGGCGAGGGCATGGGCGTGGCGGAAAGCTTCCGCGGCGAGGTGGTGGTCTGGCTTCGCCTGGGCGCCGACCATGTGGTGGAGCGCTGCCACCCCCACGACCCCTCGTGGTTCCAGTGGCCGCTGCTGGAAGCCGCCATCGAGGGCAACATCGTCGCCGACTTCCCCCTGTGCAACAAGTCGTTCAACTGCTCGTATTCGGGGCATGATCTATGATCCCGCCCATCGCCAAGATCCTGGCCCGCCATCTGCTCAAGGGCCCCCACACCATGAAGGACGCGCCGCGTCCCGACCCCAACGGGGTGGAGGAACTGGCCGAAGCGCTGGGGCGCCGCGCCCGGGCAAGGCTGGGCCGCTCGCTGTCCATCCGCGAGGTGGATGCGGGCTCGTGCAATGGCTGCGAGTTGGAGATTCACGCCGTCAACCACCCCATCTACGATCTGGAGCGCTTTGGCATCCGCTTCGTCGCCAGCCCCCGTCACGCCGACGTGCTGCTGGTCACCGGGCCGGTGACGCGCAACATGGAGGAGGCCCTGCGGCGCACGGTGGAAGCCACGCCGGAGCCGCGCTGGATCGTCGCCATGGGCGATTGCGGCAAGGACGGCGGCTGTTTCGCCGGGTCCTATGCGGTGGTGGGAGGAGTCTCCGACGTGGTGCCGGTGGATCTGCACATCCCCGGCTGCCCACCCTCGCCCCGCCAGATCCTGGCCGGGCTGCTGGCCTTGCTGGAAACGGTGGACCAAAAGTAGGACAGCGGGGCTTTGCCCCGACCCCATCGGGAGGAAAACCTCCCGAACCCTCCTTTAATTTTGAAAACAAAGGGGGTTTGGGGCATCGCCCCAAGCGGGCACGGGCGGCAGCCCGATCATGTCCTCAGTGCTGGCCCGCCATGGGGCAGCCGCCACAGCCCATGGGCGTGCCGCAGGACGGCGGCGGTGCGGCGGCGGCGCGGCCCTTGCCCACGTTGGGAGCCATGATGGCCTTGCCCACCTCCTTGTCACCGCATTCGGGACAGGTCAGCGCGCCGGCATCCTTCTTGGTGTCGTAGTCGCCGCTGTTGTCGAACCACTCCTCGAAGTGGTGATCATGGGAGCAGCGCAGGGTGTAGAGGATCATGTCGGGCTCTCGAAACAAGGAAACCGCCCCCTTTATACGGGAGCGGTTTCCGCCATTGCAATTGTTCTAGCGGCCATTGAGGCCGCGGCCAAGCGGCCGGAGGGCCGCGCTAAGGCAGAGGGACAAATATGAATCCTAGACCACCGAGCGTCATATTTGACGCTCGGTGGTCTAGAAGCTGTCGTCGCCGCCGCCCACGTCGTAGCCGGGGTCGAAATCGGCATAGCCCTGGTCGTCGGCGATGGTGGTGTCATAGGTCGGCTGGGGCGCCTCGCCACCGGCCGCCGGGGCCTGCGAGCCATAGTAATTGTTGATGGTGGTGTCGCCGGCCTGCTGCGCCCCGCCGCCCCAGGGCGAACCGCCGGCATGGCCGCCGGCGAACATGCTGGAAATGCCGTTGGCCAGCAGCATGCCGCCCGCCACGCCCACCGCCGCGCCGGCCGCCGTGCGCAGGAAGCTGCCGCCGGCCGACGGCTGGCCGCCCCAGGGCGACGGCTGGGCGTATTGCTGCTGCGGCGGGGGAGCGTATTGCTGTTGCTGCACCTGCTGTTGCGAGGGCTGGGTGGCGGGCACCGAACCGCGCCCACCGCCCCAGGGATTGCCCGGCTGGCCGAAGCCGCCCCCCGTCGGTTGCTGCGACCGCCCGGCCAGTTGGGCCTCGAGGTCACGGATGCGGGCTTCGTGCTCCTTGATGGCCATTTCCTGCACCACCACCGCCTCGACCAGATTGTAGGCGGAATCGGGCACCGCGCGCATGCGGTCGAGGATCAGGGCCTCGGCCTCGCGGTCCTTGGGTCCGCCCGTCAGCCTCGCCAGACGGTCGAACACGCTTTGGATCAGGTCACGTTCGGAGGGGGTCATGGGTCTTCATCCCGTTCAAGAAACCGGAACACACAATGTAGGTGCGAATCACGGCAAGTCCATGGCGGAAATTTATCATTACAAATCATTAAGTTGGCGCAACGGTGCCGGGAAATTCACCTAAACTTGCTTGACTCTCCCCCAGACCCCTCCTAGATGGTTGGCACTCGTCGCCGGAGAGTGCTAACAGCACCCCGGCGGATCGAAACGTCTCACGGAGGTAATTCCCGAAATGAAGTTCCGTCCGCTCCATGACCGCGTGCTGGTCAAGCGCCTCGACGCCGAAGAGAAGACCGCCGGCGGCATCATCATCCCCGACACCGCCAAGGAAAAGCCCATGCAGGGCGAAGTGGTGGCCGTTGGTTCCGGCACCCGTGGCGACGACGGCAAGCTGGTGGCGCTCGACGTCAAGGCCGGCGACCGCGTGCTGTTCGGCAAGTGGTCCGGCACCGAGGTCAAGATCGACGGCGTCGATCTGCTGATCATGAAGGAATCCGACATTCTCGGCATTCTCGCCTAACCCAAGAATTCTATAGAGGTTAAGACAAATGGCTGCCAAGGAAGTCAAGTTCTCCACCGACGCCCGCACCCGCATGCTGCGCGGCGTCGACATCCTCGCCGACGCGGTGAAGGTCACCCTGGGCCCCAAGGGCCGCAACGTGGTGATCGAGAAGTCGTTCGGCGCCCCCCGCATCACCAAGGACGGCGTCACCGTCGCCAAGGAGATCGAGCTGGCCGACAAGTTCGAGAACATGGGCGCCCAGATGGTGCGCGAAGTGGCCTCGAAGACCGCCGATCTGGCCGGTGACGGCACCACCACCGCCACCGTGCTGGCCCAGGCCATCGTCCGCGAGGGCGTCAAGGCCGTGGCCGCCGGCCTCAACCCCATGGATCTGAAGCGCGGCGTCGATCTGGCCGTGGCCGCCGTGGTCGCCGACGTCAAGTCGCGGTCGCGCAAGGTCGCCACCAATGCCGAGATCGCCCAGGTCGGCACCATCTCCGCCAATGGCGAGAAGGAAATTGGCGACATGATCGCCAAGGCCATGGAAAAGGTCGGCAACGAGGGTGTCATCACCGTCGAGGAAGCCAAGGGCCTGGACACCGAGCTGGACGTGGTCGAGGGCATGCAGTTCGACCGTGGCTACACCAGCCCGTACTTCGTGACCAACGCCGAGAAGATGACCGTCGAGCTGGATAACCCCTACATCCTGCTGCACGAGAAGAAGCTGTCCGGCCTGCAGCCCCTGCTGCCGGTGCTCGAGCAGGTGGTCCAGTCGGGCCGTCCGCTGGTGATCATCGCCGAGGACATCGAGGGCGAGGCCCTGGCCACCCTGGTGGTCAACAAGCTGCGCGGCGGCCTGAAGGTCGCGGCCGTGAAGGCTCCGGGCTTCGGCGATCGCCGCAAGGCCATGCTGGAAGACATCGCCATCCTGACCGGTGGCCAGGTCATCAGCGAAGACCTGGGCATCAAGCTGGAAAGCGTCAACCTGGAGATGCTGGGCACGTCCAAGCGCATCACCATCACCAAGGAAGACACCACCATCGTCGACGGCTCGGGCGACAAGGGCGCCATCGACGCCCGCTGCAAGCAGATCCGTGCGCAGGTCGAGGAAACCACCTCGGACTACGACCGTGAGAAGCTGCAGGAGCGTCTGGCCAAGCTGGCTGGCGGCGTGGCCGTCATCAAGGTCGGCGGCGGCTCCGAGATCGAGGTGAAGGAGCGCAAGGATCGCGTCGACGACGCCCTGCACGCCACCCGCGCCGCGGTCGAGGAAGGCATCGTCCCGGGCGGCGGCGTCGCCCTGCTGCACGCCGTCAAGGCCCTGGAAGGCCTGGCCTCCGGCAATGCCGATCAGGAAGTCGGCATCAGCATCGTGCGTCGCGCCCTGCAGGCCCCCGTGCGTCAGATCGCCGAGAACGCCGGCCACGACGGCGCCGTGGTTGCCGGCAAGATCGGCGAGTCCAAGGACCTGTCCTTCGGCTTCGACGCCCAGACCGGAATCTACACCGACATGATCAAGGCCGGCATCATCGACCCGACCAAGGTCGTGCGCACCGCCCTGCAGGACGCCGCCTCGGTGGCCGGTCTGCTGATCACCACCGAAGCCATGATCGCCGAGCGTCCCAAGAAGGACGCCGGTGGCATGCCCGGTGGCGACATGGGCGGCATGGGCGGCATGGGTGGCATGGGCGGCATGGACTTCTAAGTCCAAGCCAACCGACCCAGCGCTTACCGCGCTTACGCGAAGCCCCTCTCCCGGCAACGGGAGGGGGGTTTTTCGTTGGGGCCGACTCCCCCCTTGCATCGCCGTCATCCACCCGCTACCGTAACCACACTTCGCCCACGTATTTTTCCGAGGCTTCACAGTGCTGGATGGCAGGCGGGTCCTTCTCATCATCTCGGGCGGCATCGCCGCCTACAAGTCGCTGGAACTGATTCGCCGTCTGAAGGACCGGGGATGCGCCGTGCGCTGCATCCTGACCAAGGGCGGGGCCAATTTCGTGACGCCGCTGTCGGTCGCGGCGCTGTCGGGGGACAAGGTCTATCAGGAGACCTTCTCGCTGAACGACGAGGCCGAGATGGGCCATATCCGGCTGTCGCGGGAGGCCGACCTGGTGGTGGTGGCGCCCGCCACCGCCAATCTTCTGGCCAAGATGGCCGCCGGCATCGCCGACGATCTGGCGTCGACCGCCCTGCTGGCCACCGACAAGCCCGTGCTGGTGGCGCCCGCCATGAACACCATGATGTGGGAGCATGCCGCCACCCGGGCCAACATGGCCACCCTGGAAGCCCGCGGCGTGGCCCGCATCGGCCCCGGGGCCGGCGACCTGGCCTGCGGCGAAGTGGGGGCTGGCCGCATGGCCGAGCCCGCCGAGATCCTGGCCCGCATCGAGGCCATGCTGTCCGATGGCCCCCTGAAGGGCGTCAAGGCCATCGTCACCAGCGGCCCGACGCACGAGGCCATCGATCCGGTGCGCTTCATCGCCAATCGCTCGTCGGGCAAGCAAGGCCACGCCATCGCGAGCGCCCTGGCCGCAATGGGGGCCGAGGTCACCCTGGTCAGCGGGCCGGTCTCCCTGGCCGATCCCGCCGGCATGACCGTGGTCAGGGTGGAAAGCGCCCTGCAGATGCTCAACGCGGTGCGCCAGCGCCTGCCCGCCGATCTGGTGGTCTGCGCGGCGGCCGTGGCCGACTGGACCGTGGCCAACCGCGCCAGCGAGAAGCGCAAGAAGAAGGCGGGCGACCCGCCGCCCACCATCCAGCTGGCGCCCAATCCCGACATCCTGATGACCGTCTCCAAGGCCGAGGCGCCCTTGCGGCCCCGGCTGGTGGTGGGCTTTGCCGCCGAGACGGAAAAGCTGATGGAACACGCCGCCGACAAGCTGGCACGCAAGGGCTGCGACTGGATCGTCGCCAACGACGTCTCGGAAGGCAGCGGCACCTTCGGCGGCGATGCCAATACCGTTCACATCATCGACGGCACCGGCACGGAATCCTGGCCCGCCATGAGCAAGGACGACGTGGCCCGCAATCTTGCCGAACGCATCACAAAGGCTTTGGGGAAAGCGTAATGGTTGAGGTCCTCATCAAACGTCTGGAACACGCCGCCGATCTGCCCCTGCCCGCCTATGAGACGGCGCATGCGGCCGGCATGGACCTGATGGCCTGTCTTCCCGCCGACATCACCCTGGCGCCGGGAGAGCGCGCCCTGGTGCCCACCGGCTTCGCCATCGCCCTGCCCGAAGGGTATGAGGCCCAGGTGCGGCCGCGCTCGGGACTGGCCGCCAAGCACGGCATCACCGTGCTGAACGCGCCCGGCACCATCGACGCCGATTACCGGGGCGAGATCGGGGTGATCCTGGTCAATCTGGGCCAGACCGCCTTCGCCGTCTCTCGCGGCATGCGCATCGCCCAGATGGTGATCGCGCCGGTGTCCCGCGCCGCGTGGCGCGAGGCGGAAAGTTTGGACGAGACCCAGAGGGGAACCGGGGGCTTCGGCTCCACGGGAACGGGAAAGAAGGGCTAGACCACATGCTTCGGCCTTCCAAGAAGATGCTGTTCGCCATCGAGGCGGTGCTGGACATCGCCTATCACGCCGGCGGCGAGCCGGTGCAAAGCCGCGAGATCACAAGGCGCCAAGGGATTCCGCGGCGCTATCTGGAACAGACCCTGCAGCAGCTGGTCCGCGCCGGCATCCTGGTGGGCGTGCGCGGCCCCCGGGGCGGCTATCGCCTGGCGCGGGAACGCCGCCGCATTTCCGTGGGCGAGGTGGTGCGCGTGGTCCGCGCCCTGGAAACCGCCGAGGACCCCTACCAGGACATGCCCGCCTCGCAGTTGGGTGCTCAGGTCATCCGGCCCATGTGGGGCGATCTGACCGAAGAGATCATGTCCCGCCTGGACGCCATCTCCATCGACGAGCTGTGCATGCGCGCCTACAAGGACGGCATCCCCAGCGAGGCGCATCAGAAGTTGGACTTCATCATCTAACCTTGATACGATGTAGTTATGCATCGTACTACACACTTTTCGTGGGGAATTCGAGATGACCACTTCCGCCCCCGCCTTCCGCGGCAAGATTTATGACAGCATCATCGACACCATCGGCGCCACGCCGCTGGTGCGCTTCAAGCGCATGGCCGCCGAGGCCGGGTCCAAGGCCGACATCGTCGGCAAGCTGGAGTTCTTCAATCCCCTGGCGTCGGTCAAGGACCGTATCGGCTTCGCCATGATCGAGGCGGCCGAGGTCTCGGGCCAGCTGAAGCCGGGCGGCACCATCATCGAGCCGACCTCGGGCAATACCGGCATCGCCCTGGCCTTCGTCGCCGCCGCCAAGGGCTACAAGCTGATCCTGTGCATGCCGGAAAGCATGTCGCTGGAACGCCGCAAGATGCTGCAGCTCCTCGGCGCCGAGATCGTGCTGACTCCGGCCTCCAAGGGCATGACCGGCGCCGTGCGCCAGGCCGAGGAACTGCTGGCTTCCACCCCCGGCGCCATCATGCCGCAGCAGTTCAAGAACGAAGCCAACCCGGCCATCCACGAGCGCACCACCGCCGAGGAGATCTGGAACGACACCAATGGCAAGGTGGATATCATCGTCTCGGGCGTCGGCACCGGCGGCACCATTTCCGGCATCGGCCATGTGCTGAAGGCTCGCAAGCCCGGCCTCAAGATGGTGGCCGTCGAGCCGGAGGACAGCCCGGTGCTGTCGGGCGGCGCCCCCGGCCCGCACAAGATCCAGGGCATCGGCGCCGGCTTCGTGCCCGATATCCTGGACAAGGGCGTCATCGACGAGATCCTGCAGATCGGCAACGAGACGGCCCTGGCCACCGCCCGCAAGGCGGCCAAGCTGGAAGGCGTTCCCGTGGGCATCTCGTCGGGCGCGGCCATCGCCGCCGCCCTGGAACTGGGCTCGCGTCCCGAGAATGCCGGCAAGCTGATCGTCGCCATCATCCCCAGCTTCGCCGAGCGCTATCTGTCCACCGCCCTGTTCGATCAGGTCTAGAGGCCTTTCGGCTCCATCCTGTATAGTCGTCACCCCCGGATCGTCTCCGGGGGTGATTTCGTTCAAGGGCCGCCGCATGGACTTCACCGAGGAGCAGATTCACCGCTATGCCCGCCACATCATCCTGCCGGAGGTGGGCGGCATCGGACAGGCGAAGCTTCTGGGGTCCTCGGCCCTGGTGATCGGCGCCGGCGGGCTGGGCTCGCCGGTGATTCTCTACCTCGCCGCCGCCGGCGTGGGCACCATCGGGGTGATCGACGACGACGACGTGGAGCTGTCCAACCTGCAGCGCCAGATCATCCACCGCACCTCCAACGTGGGAGCGGCCAAGGTGGCCAGCGCCGCGGCGGCCGTGGCCGACATCAATCCCGACGTCAAGGTGGTGCCCATCCGGGCGCGGCTGGGCAAGGACAATGCGCGGGACATCTTCCGCGATTTCCAGGTCATCGCCGATGGCTCGGACAACTTCCCCACCCGCTTCCTGGTCAACGATGCGGCGCGCCTCGAGGGCAAGACCCTGGTCTCGGCCGCCATCCTGCGCTTTGACGGCCAGTTGTCCACCTACCGGCCCGGCGGCCCCTGCTATCGCTGCATCTACCGCGAGGCCCCGCCCGAGGGCCATGTTCCCACCTGTTCCAGCGCCGGGGTGCTGGGTGCCATCGCCGGCACCATGGGCGCCATGCAGGCCACCGAAGTGATCAAGGAATTGCTGGGCATCGGCGAATCCCTGGCGGGCAAGCTGGTGATCTACGACGCCCTGTCGGTGGCCTTCCGCACCGTGCGGGTGCCACGGGACCCGGGCTGTCCGCTCTGCGGCGACCATCCCACCATCACAGACCTGTCATCCCACGGGAGCACCGCCAATGTCTGCGGCTGAACGTCATTCTCCCGACAAGCTGTCCATCGTGGTGTTCTCGGGCGATTTCGACCGCATCCACTACGCCCTGGTGATGGCCGCCGCCGCCATCGCCTCAAACACGCCGGTCACCCTGTTCTTCACCATGTGGGCGGGCCGTGCGCTGGAAAAGCCGCTTCCCGATGGCCAGCCCGCCTGGACGCGGATGAAATGCTCGGACGGACGGGCGGCCAAATGGGTGGATGACAGCTTCAAGGCCAAGGGCGTGGGCCGCTTCGAGGATCTGCTGGAGGCCTGCGTGGCGCTGGGCGTCACCTTCATGGTCTGCGAGATGGGACTGAAGGCGCTGGGCATGGACCCCGACGGCCTGCGGCCGGACGTCCCCGTGGCCAAGGGCGGCGTGGTGACCTTCCTGGCCGACGCGTCCAAGACCGGCAGCATGCTGTTCATCTGATCCTGCTGAAGCACTCCCGTTACCATCCGTTACCATTTCATCCCGCCGGCGACATTCGCCGGTTACGCGGCCCCTGTAGAACGGTGTCATTCCAATCCACCCGTTCACAGGTGTCCCCATGAGCCGCATTACCCTGATCACCGCCTCCGTCGCCATCGCCCTGGGTCTGGCCGCCCTGGTGAATGTGGCCCGCGCCGCCGACCCCGCCCCTGCCGCGCCGCGTGCCGCCGGCTTCGAGCGCATGAGCCGCATGTGCGGCGACATGGACGCCCGCATGGCCGCCCACATGGCCTATTCCGAGACCAAGCTGAAGCTGACCGATGCCCAGAAGGTCGAGTTCAAGCACTTGGCCGAGACCATGAAGGAAGCCTCGGCGCCCATGGCCAAGATGTGCGCGGACAAGGTCGATCCGTCCAAGTTCGCCACCCTGCCCGAGCGCATGGGCCGCATGCAGCAGCAGGCCGAGATCCGCGCCGAGGCCCTGCGCAAGGTGGTTCCGGCCATGAGCGCCTTCTATGCCTCGCTCTCCCTGGAGCAGCAGAAGATCGCCGACGACCTGATGCCCGGCGCCGGCGGCCGGGGCGGCTTCGGCCACGGCGGCCGTCACGGCCACGGCCATGGCCCCATGATGATGCAGAACTGAGCCCAGCCCACGAAAAAGCCCCCCGGAGCGATGCTCCGGGGGGCTTTGCCGTTCAGGGTAATGCTTAGAACATGGACGCCAGGACGCGGTCCGGCGGCTGGTGGCCGTCGGCGAAGGTCTTGATGTTGACCAGCACCTTCTCGCCCATGTCGACGCGGCCTTCGATGGTGGCCGAGCCCAGATGGGGCAGCAGCACCACGTTGTCCAACGCCAGCAGCTTGGGGTTCACCGCCGGCTCGTGCTCGAACACGTCGAGGCCGGCGCCCGCCAGATCGCCACGGATCAGCATGCGGGTCAGGGCGTTCTCGTCGACGATCTCGCCACGCGCCGTGTTGACCACATAGGCGTGCTTGGGCAGCAGTTCCAGGCGCCGTGCCGACAGCAGGTGGAAGGTGGCCGGGGTATGCGGGCAATGGACGGTGACCACGTCCATGCGGGCGAGCATCTGGTCCAGGCTCTCCCAGTAGGTGGCTTCCAGCTCGGTTTCGATGTCGGGATGGACGCGCTTGCGGTTGTGATAGTGGATGGACATGCCGAAGGCCTTGGCGCGGCGCGCCACCGCCTGGCCGATGCGGCCCATGCCGATGATGCCGAGACGCTTGCCCCAGATGCGGTGGCCCAGCATGAAGGTCGGGCTCCAGCCCTTCCAGTCACCGGAACGGATCAGGCGCTCGCCCTCGGCGATGCGGCGCGGCACGGACATGATCAGCGCCATGGCCATGTCGGCGGTATCCTCGGTCAACACGCCGGGCGTGTTGGTGACGGTGATGCCCCGCTGGCGGGCGGTGGCCAGGTCGATGTGATCGACGCCGGTGCCGAAATTGGCCACCAGCTTCAGGTTGGGGCCAGCCTGGGACAGGATGCCCGCATCGATGCGATCGGTGACAGTGGGGACCAGGACGTCGGCGATCTTGACCGCCTCGATCAGTTCCGTCTTGGTCATGGGATGATCGTCGACGTTCAAGCGGGTGTCGAACAATTCCATCATCCGGGTTTCGATGACGTCGGGCAGCTTGCGGCTGACCACGACGACGGGCTTCTTGCTGGGCATTTCTTGACTCCTCCCGGAACGTTTCCCTATCGACCTAGCAACTCGGCGACCCCTTGTCCAGAGCCCAGTTGGAGGTTCTTTAAAACGCAAACTCCGGCTCGCCTTGACCGGGTCGGGCGAGCCGACCTTATAATACGCCGCCGGAGGGAATATGAACTGCCGACGTTGGGGGATAGCCGAGATGCGTAAATGGGGGGCGACCGCCCTGGCGGCCGTGTTGCTGGGCCTTGCGCCGGCCGCGTCGGCGGGCGAAGCCAGCGGCCTGCCGCTGCCGCGTTTCGTCTCCCTGCGCTCGGACGAGGTCAACCTGCGGGCGGGGCCGGGACAGCGTTATCCCATCGACTGGATCTATTCGCGCAAGGACCTGCCGGTGGAGGTGATCGCCGAGTTCGAGGCCTGGCGCAAGATCCGCGACTGGCAGGGCACCGAGGGCTGGCTGCACCAATCCATGCTGTCGGGGCGGCGCATGATGGTGGTGATGGGCGGTCAGCGCACCCTGCGCGCCGGCGATTCCGAAAACGCCGACGCCCTGGCCCTGGTGGAGCCCGGGGTGCTGGGCCGCCTGCTGCAATGTCCGCGCAACCGCGACTTCTGCCGCGTCGAGATCAACCAGATTCAAGGCTGGTTCAAGCGCGACGAGATCTGGGGCGTCTATAAGGGCGAATGGATCGAGTAACGGGGACCGGCACCCGGAGCTCATCCCTCCCGAACGCCGGCCCCCGCACTTTGCCCACCCGGAAGGGGGAAGGGTGGGCGATCCCTCACTCGTCCTCGTAGGACCCTTGATCGGCCCCCCGGTGACAAGCGACGCAATTGGACTTGGTCTTCACCTCCGGCCGCTTCCACTCCCGTTCGGGAATCCGGTCATGCTTGCGCTGAAAGCGGGGTAGTTCGGTGATGCGCAGCGGCACCTCGTTCGATCTGACTCCGCGCAGGGCCTTGGACCCCGCTTTGCCGCCGCCGGTGTCGGCGGCGCCCGCCACCAGCACCTGGCGGATGCGCTCGGCCTTGTCGGGCGCCATGGAGGCGTTGTCGCCGAAATGGTCGGAAAGCTGGCCCATCATGCTGGTCCAGGAGCGGGCCGGCAGGAAGGCGGGCTGGAAGGCCATATGGCATTCGCCGCAGGCCTTGACCGTCTCGGGATCGGTCAGCGGTCGGACCTGATCGGCCCGGGCCGGCAGGGCGGCCAGGGTCAAGGCCGCCGCCAGGATCATGCGCTTCATCATTTGCTCTCCATATAGGCGATGTAGTCGCCCTTCTCGGTGGCGGTGCAGGCGCGGCCCAGCACGGTCTGGCAGTCGCGGTCGAACCGCTCCTCCACCTTGGCCGCATCGGTGAAGCGCTTGGGATTGGCCGAGACCGCCACCGGCTGGATGGCCCGCCCGGTCTTGGCATGCTGACCATAGCGGGTGGGGTCGCCGGTGTGGCAGGTGGTGCACGACGCGTAATCGGGGCTGGCACTGTTCCTGGACTCGAACAGCGCCCGGCCGCGCTCCGCCGAGAACCCGGCGAAGCCCGCGCCGGCCTGCTTGGCATAGCCGGCCTTGATGGCCTCGCGGGCGGCATCGGCGGCGAAGGCGGCGGGCGCGGCCAGAAGGGCGATGGCCAGCAGGGCGGGCATGGCGCCCTTCAGCATTTCGCGCACCCTCCGGCCCTGGAAGATCCAGGCGATGATGGCGGCATGGGCCAGTACCAGCCAGAGCGAAGCCTCGGCCAGACCCTCATGCAGATCCTCCAGCGGAGGAATCAGGTCTGCGGCGATGCCGGTCACGCCGGCCACCGCCATGCCCACCGCCAGGATGGCGGCCATCCAGGCGAACAGCGGATTGCGGCCGGGCTTGGCCCAGGTGAGGCGGGGCCTGGGCAGGGCCAGCGGCCCGGTGGCCGAGCCCGCCAGCGCCAGGAGCAGTCGCAGGGCGATGGCGCCCACCACCCAATAGCCCGCGAAGACATGCATGGCATAGGTGTCCTCGTCGGCCGTGACATAGGCCACCAGAAAGCCTCCGGCCAGGGCGGCGTGCCACAGGCGAAGCAGGCGAAACTCCCAACGGGCGTTCATCAGTGGTGCTCCTGGTGAAAGGAAATGGACACCGGCTGCACGGTGGCGGCATAGGCATAGGCGCCCCCGGCGACGATCATGGCGGCCAGCAGACCGTGGATAATCATACGGGTCAGCATGGAGGGAACTCCTTGTGGGTGAACTCATCTGGGGAGAGGATGAGCTTCGGCCCCTGAACCGGACGTGACCCGCCGGTTCATCCGCCGTTCATGGGGCAGGGACGAAGATTTCGGACATGAAGATCATTCTGACCGCCCTGTTCATGCTGCTCTCCCTCCCCGTTTCGGCGGGCGAGGATCACGACCGCATCCGCCGGGCCGTGCTGGCGGGCAAGATCCTGCCGCTGTCGCGGATTCTCGAACAGGTCGACCGCGACTATCCCGGCGAGCTGATCGAGGCCGAGCTGGAGGACAAGCACGGCCGCCCGGTCTACGAGATCAAGCGCTTGACCCATGATGGACGCCTGCTCAAGCTCTATTACGACGCCGCCGACGGCACCCGTCTCAAGGTCAAGGAGAAGCGATGAGAGTCCTGGTCGTCGAAGACGAGCCGCAACTGACCCTGGCGCTGGAACGTGCCCTGGAAGCGGCGGGCTTCGCGGTCGACACCGCCTATGACGGCGAGGATGGCTGGCACCTGGGCGACACCGAAAGCTATGACGCGGTCATTCTCGACCTCGGCCTGCCCAAGATCGACGGCATCAGCGTGCTGGGCCGCTGGCGCGAGGCGGGCCGGGCCATGCCGGTGATGGTGCTGACGGCCCGCGCCCGCTGGGCGGAGAAGTCCCAGGCCTTCAACGCCGGAGCCGACGACTACGTCACCAAGCCCTTCGAGATGGAAGAGGTGGTCACCCGCGTCCGCGCCCTGATCCGCCGCGCCGCCGGCCATGCCTCGCCCGAGATCACCTGCGGCCCCTTGCGCATCGACACCGTGGGCGGCCGGGTCAGCCGTGCCGGCCTGCCCATCGCCCTGACCGCCCAGGAATTCCGCATTCTGTCCTACCTCGCCCACCATCAGGGGCGGGTGGTCAGCCGTTCGGAACTGGTGGAGCATGTCTACGACCGCGACGCCGACCCCGATTCCAACGTGCTGGACGTGCTGGTGGCGCGCATCCGCCGCAAGCTGGGCGTCGACGTGATCCACACCCTGCGCGGCCAGGGCTGGCGCATGGAGGCGATGGATGGCCTCCCGTGATTCCCTCCGCCGCCGCCTGATCCTGGGGGCGGGGGCCTGGGTGCTGCTCGCCCTGGGGGTCGGCGGCGGGGTTCTTGGCCACGCCTTCGCCGACAGCGCCGAGCAGGCCTTTCACCGCCGACTGGACACCCATCTGCGCACCCTGCTGGCGGTCGTGGACCTGGCCGAGGGCGGAACCGTCACCGTGGGCCGCCCGGCGGGCGAGCCGCGCTTCGAACAGCCCTATTCCGGCTGGTATTGGCAGGTATCCGACGGCGCGGCCCTGCAGATGCGCTCGCGCTCGCTGTGGGATGCGGCCCTGACCATCGCCCCGGACAGCCAGCCGGGAGCCGTCCAGACCCGCGGCGAGGACGGGCCGCGCGGCCAGAAGCTGGAGGTGCTGGAGCGCGATCTGGTGCTGGGCGACAACGGGCGGCGCCTGCACGTGGCCGTCGCCGCCGACCGCGCCGAGGTGGAGGAGGAGATCCGCCGGTTCCGGCTGTTGCTGGCCCTGTCCCTGGGCGGCCTCGGCCTGGGCCTGCTGGTGGCGGTGGCGGTGCAGGTGGGCTATGGCCTCAAGCCCCTCGGGCGGCTGGAGGCGGAGCTGGGCCAGCTGACCCGTGGCGGCACCCGCCTCGGCGGCGGCTACCCCCGCGAGATCGCCCCCCTGGTCGCCGCCATGAACCGGGTGCTGGACCACGACGAAAACCTGATCCGCCACGCCCGCAACCACCTGGGCAATCTGGCCCATGCCCTGAAGACTCCCCTGGCGGTGCTGCGCGCCGAATGCGGCACCCTGCCCGGCGTGGCGCCGCAGATCGAAAGGGTCACCCGCCTGATCGACCTGCATCTGGCCCGCGCCGGCTCGGAAGCCTCGTCGGCCCGCGGAATGGGGCGGCAAACGGCGCTGGCCCCCTTGCTGGCCGATCTGGCCGGAGCCATGCGCAAGGTCCACGCCGATCGCCGCCTGGAGATCGCCATCCAGTGTCCCCCCGACGCCCTTTTCGCCGCCGAGGCCGACGATCTGGCCGAGATGGTGGGCAATCTGATGGACAACGCCTGCAAATGGGCCAAGACCCGAGTCCGCGTCTGCGCCGGCCCGGGGTCGGTCCGGGTGGAGGATGACGGGCCGGGCCTGTCGCCCGAGCAGGCCGAGGCGGCGGCACGGCGCGGCATCCGCCTGGACGAAAGCGTGCCGGGTTCGGGCCTGGGCCTGGCCATCGTCGCCGATCTGGCGACCTTGAGCGGTCTCGCTCTCGACTTCGGGCGCTCGGAATGGGGCGGCCTGGCGGTTCACTTGAGTGACACGTCCACGGCAGGTTGATGCTTGTTCAGCAAGCATAGGACAAAAGTAAAGGCATGGGACTCCGGTCCCTGACCAGGCCCCCGCCGCCCGCGAATGCGCGTGACAGACCGCCTGCCTCGGTTATCATGGACTCTACTGATTATCCCCCGAGAGCCCCCCCCCCGGTGACCGTTCCAGCGTCTTCATCTCCCTTGCCGATCCGCCACATCGGGACATTCCGCGGCCTCTCCTTCAAGCAGGCGGTGGCGACGCTGGTCATCGCCCTCGGCCTGGGAGCGGCCTCGGGATTCTGGGACCTGTCGGCCGATTACCAGCGCATGCGCCGCGAGGTGGTCGAAGTGGCCAAGGCCGATCTGGCCCTGGTGCGCGGCACGGCGGTGGAGGCCGCCTATATGCTGAGCCACGATCTGGCCGGCGAGGTGGTCAGCGGACTGGCGCTGGACCCCATGGTGGCCGAGGTTCGGCTCACCGACAATTTCGGCGACCTGCTGGGCGAAACCCGCCGCCCACCGGGCGTCACCGCGTTTCCCAGGCTGGCCGAAAGGCTGTTCGGCGACGTCGCCCAGCATTCCCTGATGCTGCAGACCCGGATGAAGGATTCCGCCAGCGACGTCGGCAAGCTGGAACTGCGCCTCGACCCCGCTCTGCTGCTTGGCCGCTATCTCGACCACGTGACCGCCAGCGCCGCTTCGGGCGCCGCCCGTACGGTCATTTTGTGCCTGCTGGTGGTGGCCGTGTTCTACGGCCTGATCACCAAGCCGCTGCTGAAGGTGGGCCACGCCATCGCCAAGGTGGACCCCGCCCGGCCCGGGGCCTCGCTCATCGAGCTGCCGCACCGCCACGAGGGAGACGAACTGGGGCTGCTGGTCAGCAACGTCAACGCCTTGTTGGCCGAATCCCAGCGCGGACTCGACGGCCGCGACACCGCCGAAGGCGCCCTGGCCGCCCTGGCCCGCGACCTGGAATTGCGGGTTCAGGAGCGCACCCACGAACTGGAGCAGCAAAAGGCCGGAGTGGAACGGGCCAATGCCGAGCTGGAAAAGGCCAACCGCTTCATTTCCGACGGCATCCGCTACGCCAGCCGCATCCAGACGGCGCTGCTGCCCGATACGGCGGCGCTGGAAGGGGCGGTGGACGAGTTCACCGTGGGCTGGCGCCCCTTCGACATCGTCGGCGGCGACTATTACTGGACCGGCATCTTCGGCGACAAGACCGTCGTCGCGGTGATGGACTGCACCGGTCACGGCGTGCCCGGCGCCTTCATGACCGCCGTGGTCTCGTCCATTCTGGCCCGCATCCTCCATCACCACGGCCATGACGATCCGGCGGTGATCCTGGCCCTGCTCAATTTCCTGGTGAAGTCGGCCCTGCGTCAGGACCGGGCCGACGCCCCCGCCGATGACGGCCTGGACGCCGCCATCTGCGTCTTCGACCGGGCCCGGGGCGTCGCCACCTTTGCCGGAGCCAATCTTCCGCTGATGGTGTGGAGCGACGACCAGATGAAGGTGATCCGGGGCGACCGCCGCAGCCTGGGCTACCGCGACAGCCCACCCGACGCGACCTTCGCCTGCCACGAAGTCCCCATCACGCCGGGCGCGACGTTCTACCTCTACACCGATGGACTGATCGACCAGATGGGCGGCCCCAACCACCGGCTGTTCGGCCGCCGACGGCTGCTGGAAACCCTGACCGGCCTGGGCAGCCTGCCGCTGGAGCTGCAGAAGGAAAGGCTGTTCGCCACCCTCGACGCGTGGCGCGGCGATCAGCCTTGCCGCGACGACATGACCTTCATCGCGATCCGCCCGAAGGCCCGCTGATCGACAGCGCGGGCGCCTGGGCTTTGGAATAGCGGGCGATGATCCGGTCGTATTCGCCCTCGGCCCTCAGCCGGGCCAAGCCGCGATTGAAGGCGTCGCGCAGGGCGACATCCCGGAAGGCGACCCGGTATTCGGTCGGCGGAAACAGCGGGTGATAGGTCACCGGCTGGCTGATGTCGGCCTTGTCGCGAACCTCGGGCTGATTGGCGAACCAGTCGAAGATATTGCGATCCGCCACGACCACATCCACCCGGCCCTTGTAAAGCAACAGCGGCTGGATCAGCTGGTTGGCCTCTTCGCGGTAGGCCTGGTTGGCCTCCGCCACCTTCTTGAACTCCGGGCCGAGATAGCTCGTGGCCCTTTGAAAGGCCAGAACCGACTTTCCCGACAGGTCTTCCAGGCGGTCGACGTTCAGCTGGCGGGACGCCAGGGTGATGGCATAGTTGCGGTAGACGATATAGATGTCCGAGTAGACTAGACCCGTCAGGGTCCCGGGCCGCTGGGTCATGGCGGCATCCATCTGGCCGCCATCCAAGGCCTTGGCCACCCGCCCAAGCGGCAGGAACACCGGCTTCATCTCGTGACCCTCCAGGGCCAGCGCCGATTTGGCGATGTCATATTCCATGCCGCGCAATTCCTCGGGAATCACGTAGGGCGACAGGGACAGGCCGACGCCCACGGTCACCTCCCGCGCCTCCGCCGGCAAGCAGAGGAGCAGCGACAACAGCACAATGCGGCGCATTTTCACCTCATCCCCACCCCGTTTGACTGTTGAATGGGAGCCTATGTCCGCCATGACGTCAATGGGACACATGGCGGGGGACAGGGCAAGAGATGGCACTGAGAATTCATGCCGGTTGACACCTTGCGGGCGGGGCTCCACTTTCGTCATGAGACGGATGGATGAGCCGCGGGGGGAGTCGCGACCTCGGTTCGGCTCAACCCGCTGATTTGCATCATTATTCCTGACGGAAGGCTTCGCCATGGCCATTGATCGGTCGCTTACCAATGTGGAGAGGACCTTCCAGTGGGACGACGTCATCGTCTCCAAGACCGACCTGACCGGAAAGATTACCTACGCCAACGATGTCTTCCTGGGCATCAGCGGCTATACCGAGGAAGAGCTTCTGGGCGCGCCGCACTCGATCCTGCGCCATCCGGCCATGCCGCGCTGCGTCTTCAAGTTCCTGTGGGACCGCATCGCCCAGGGGCACGAGGTCTTCGCCTATGTGATCAATCGGGCCAAGAACGGCGACCATTACTGGGTCTTCGCCCATGTAACGCCCTGCTACGACCAGGCCGGCAAGATGGTGGGCTATCATTCCAACCGCCGCGTCCCCAAGGCCGAGGCGGTGGCCACGGTCAAGCCGCTCTACGAGACCCTGCTGGGCATCGAGAACGCCGCCCCCGACCGCAAGCAAGGCGTGGAGCAAAGCTTCGCCGCCCTGGTCAAGACCATCGGCGATCTGGGTTTCGACAGCTATGACCGTCTGGTCATGACCATCAGCCGGTAGGAGAAACAGCATGTCCAATCCGTCGCTGCGTGGCAGGACCAATACCGCCGCATTCCTTGTCGGCACCGCCGTGGCCCTGATCGGACTGGTGGCCGCCGCCGCCATCTGGCGCCTGTTCGCCACGGAAGGCGGGGCCGGTTTCGCCGGCGGCGCGCTGGTGGTGCTGGTCCTGGCCGGACTGTTCCTGACCGCGGTCTCACTGGCCGCCCTGCGCGAGGTGAGGACGGTGCTGAGCCTGATCGAGCGCGGCGCCGCCACCGCGCACCAGGCCGCCCAGGGCGACCTGAACATCCGGGTGCTGCGCATCGGCCGCCAGGACGAACTGGGCCGCATGCTGAACGGCCTCAACCATGTGCTCGACCTCACCGAGGAATTCGCCAAGGACACCGGCGCCGCCATGAAGCGGGCGGGCGCCAAGGAATACTTCCGCTACATTCCCCTCCAGGGCCTGCGCGGCGATTACCGCACCTATGCCGAGATGATCAACAAGGTGCTGGGCGACATGGAAGCCCGCGACCAGCAGACCCAGGCCTTCGAGAAGAACGTCCACGACATGGTGTCCCAGGTGGCCAGCGCCACCACGGGCATCGGCCGCACCGCCCAAACCATGGCAAGCCGTTCGGAAAGCGCCGGCGGCCGTTCCATCACCGTGGGCGAGGCGGCGGAAACCACCACTCAACTGGCCTCGGCGGTGTCCGAATCCACCCGGCAGCTGGCCCAGGCCATCAACGAGATCGCCCAGCAGGTCACCCAGTCGGCCTCGGTGGCCCAGACCGCCGTCTCCGATATCGGCGAGACGGTGGAGTGCATGAACGGGCTGGCCGATTCGGTCAGCCAGATCGGCGTGGTGGTGCAGTTGATCAACGACATCGCCGCCCAGACCAATCTCCTTGCCCTGAACGCCACCATCGAGGCGGCGCGGGCGGGCGAGGCGGGCAAGGGCTTTGCCGTGGTCGCCAACGAGGTCAAGAATCTCGCCAATCAGACGGCACGCGCCACCGACGACATCTCGCGCCAGGTGGGGGCGGTGCAGGGCGCCGCCCAGGCCGCCGCCACCGGCGTTGCCGGCGTGGTTTCCACCATCCGCACCATCGACGGCATCGCCTCGGCCATCGCCAGCGCGGTGCAGGAGCAGGAGGCGGTGACCCGCGACATTTCGGCCCATATCGACGAGGTGGCGACCAAAGCCTCGGAAGTCTCGGAGAACGTCGCCCATCTGTCGCAATCCACCGCCCAGGCCTGCGGCGGCACGGTGCGCGTCATCTGGAGCGCCCGGACGCTGTCCAAGGTGGTCGAGGCGCTGAACGACGAGGTCAACGCCTATGTCAGCAAGGTGCGGTGAACGGTTTCATGGCGGCCGTCGAAAGAACAGGCTTGTCATCCTGACGACCAAAGGGAGGAAGGATCTCCGCCCGGAGCAGCGGTGCCGATTCGAAAACGCCGCTCCAAGATGAGATCCTTCGACTTCGCTCGGGATGACAAAAAGGTTAGGCCCGTCAGTCCAGCGTCTGACGGTACTGCTTCATGGCCAGCAGGGCGCTGGCCAGCACGAAGGCGATGATCGGCCACATCTCGGGCCAGATTTCCGCCATGCCGTTGCCTTTCAGCAGGATGCCGCGCACCACCCGCAGGAAATGGGTCAGCGGAAAGATCTCGCCCACCCACTGCGCCCAGACCGGCATGCCCCGGAACGGGAACATGAAGCCCGACAACAGGATGGACGGCAGGAAGAAGAAAAAGCTCATCTGCATGGCCTGAAGCTGGTTCTTGGCCACGGTGGAAAAGGTGAATCCCACCGTCAGATTGGAGGCGATGAACAGCAGCAGCGCCACCGACAGCAGGGTCAGGCTGCCCATCAGCGGCACGCCGAACAGCCAGCGGCCCGAGGCGACGATCACCACCACCTGGACATAGCCCACCCCGATATAGGGCAGGATCTTGCCCACCATCACCTCCAGGGGCCGCACCGGCATGGCCAGCAGGTTTTCCATGGTGCCGCGCTCGCGCTCGCGCGTCACCGCCAGGGCGGTCATCATGACCATGGTCATGGTCAGGATCACCCCCATCAGGCCGGGGACGATGTTGTACTGGCTGATTCCTTCCGGGTTGTAGCGCCGATGGACCCGCAGATCGACGGGATCGGGTCGGCCGCGCAAGGACGACAGCGGGCCGGTCAATTCGGCGTCGAACACAGTGCGCATTAGGGCGCCGGCCGCCGCCACCGCATTGCTGGCCGCCGCCGGATCGGTGGCGTCGGCCTCCAGCAGCAGGGCCGGGCGCTCGCCCCGCACCAGGGCGGCCTCGAAGCCCAGTGGGACGGTCACCACGAACTGGGCGTCGCCGGTGGCCAGGTGCCGCTCGGCTTCGGCCTCGGTGCGGACCTCGCCCACCATGCGGAAGTAGGAGGAGTTGCGCAAGCCCGCCACCAGGGCGCGGGCGAAGGGACCGTCCTCCTGCACCTGCACCAGGGTGGGCAGCCCTTTGGGATCGGAATTGATGGCATAGCCGAACAGCACCAGTTGCAGCAGCGGCACCAGCACCATCATGGCGAAGGTCAGGCGGTCGCGGCGCATCTGGATGACCTCCTTGATCATCACCGCCATCAGGCGCGACCAGGAGAGGGACGCGGAGCCGTTCATCGGAAATTATCCTCCGCCTGCCCCATCAGGTGGATGAACACGTCCTCCAGGCTGGGCTCGGTGCGGCTCCACACCAGGGCGGGGTCCGAGCGCCACGGCGCGATGGCGGCTTCCAGCGCCGCCGAATTGGTGCCGCTGACGTGCAGCGCGTTGCCGAAGGGCGCCGCCATGGCGATGCCGGGCCGCCCCTCCATGCGCAAGGCCAGCCGGTCGGCGCCGTCGCCTTCCACCAGCCAGGTGACCAGGCCCGAGCCCCGAATCACCTCGGAGACCGTGCCGCGCACCATCAGGCGGCCATAGGCGAGATAGCTGATCTCGTGGCAACGCTCGGCCTCGTCCATGTAATGGGTGCTGACCAGCACGGTCATGCCGCCCGCCGCCAGCCGGTGGATGTGGTCCCAGAAATCGCGCCGCGCCTTGGGATCGACGCCGGCGGTGGGCTCGTCCAGCAACAGCAGCTCGGGCTCGTGCAGCACGCAGGCGGCCAGGGCCAGACGCTGCTTCCAGCCACCGGAAAGGGTTCCCGCCAGTTGCTTGCGGCGCTCGGCCAGCCCCAGATCGGCCAGCGCCTCGTCCACCCGCTGCTTGCGCCGGTCCAGGCCGTAGACCCGGGCGACGAAATCCAGGTTCTCGGCGATGGTCAGGTCCTCGTAGAACGAGAAGCGCTGGGTCATGTAGCCGACCCGGCGCTTGATCTCGTCCGACTGGCGCAAGATGTCGAGACCGAGGCAGGTGCCGCGCCCGGCATCGGGGGTGAGCAGCCCGCACAGCATGCGGATGGTGGTGGTCTTGCCCGAGCCGTTGGGGCCGAGAAAGCCGAAGATGCGCCCTCGGGGCACCAGGATGGAAAAATCCTGGACCACGGCGCGGCCGGCAAAGCGCTTTTCCAGACCCTGGACGTCGATGGCAGCCGCGCCGTTCACCTGGCCGGCACCGAAACGTCCACCGGCTGGCCGGGATTAAGGGCCAGCGGCGCCGCCGCCGCGCCCCGCGCCTCGACGCGAAACACCAGCTTGTCGCGGCTTTCCACGGAATAGATCACCGGCGGGGTGTATTCCGCCTGGGTGGCGATGAACGACACCCGCGCCTCGCCCGCCGCGCAGCGGTCGCAGGCGTAACCGACGGCATCGCCCAGCTTCACCGCCCCCAGCCGGGGTTCGGGCAGGAAGAACACCAGCTTGACGTTGCCGGGCGGCAGCAGCGACACCACCGGCTGACCGGCGGGCACGAACTCGCCCACCCGGTAATAGACCTTCTCCACCACGGCATCGGCCGGGGCCTTGGGGGAAAGGTCGAGCAGCCGCTTGTCGGCCTTGGCCAGTTCCAGGCGCTTTTGCCCCACCAGGGCCTCCTGCGCCGCGATCTCGTCGGGGCGGGCGCCCAGCAGGGCGGTGCGGTATTCGGCCTCCAGCCGGCGGACCTGGGCGCGGTCGCGCTCCAGCGCCGCCCGGGCCTCGTCCAGCCGGGCGCGGGAGGCATAGTCGTTGCGGGCCAGGATATCCTGGCGCTTCAGGGTCGCCTCGGACAGGCGCAGCGCCGCCAGGGCCTCGGCCTTCTGCTCGGCGATGGCTTTGAGTTCGTCGGGGCGCTTGCCCTTCCGGAGGTCGGCCAGTTGCGCCTCGGCCCGCTCCAGGTCGGCCACGGCCTGGTCGCGCACCGCCCGCTCGACCAGGGTGTCGAGGGCGAACAGCGGCGCCCCCGCCGTCACGCGCTCGCCCTCGCGCACCTCGACGCCGGCCAGGGTGCCGGCCCCGGTGGGCGCGACGCGCACGTACTCGCCCTCCACATAGCCCTGCAGGCGCAGGGGCTCGGCCAGGGCGAGGGCGGGCAGCAGGCAGAGGATGCAGGCGAGACGCTTCATGCCGACAGGATCGGCGGGCAATTCGGACCTGTCAATCCGCCTATGCGGCAGCCCGCTCGGCGATGGCCGCCAGGGTGCGGTCCAGCCCGGCGCCTTCCGGGTCGGCCAAGGCGGCGGCCCGGGCATTGGCGATGGCGTCCAGGGCGAAATCCAGGGACCAGCGGCCGGCGGCGGCCGGAATGATCACCGCCTCGCGGATGCGGCGGAAGTTGGCCGAGCCACGATTCCAGGTCTCGCCATAGCCCTTGATCAGCCGGGCGCATTCGGCCACCTCAATCCCTAAGGCGGGCGACAGACGGGCGGCATCGCCCAAAGCCGCCAGCCAGTCCTCGATGGCCGCCTGCTCCTGATGGAAGCGGTAGGAGTGCCGCCGCCAGAGCTTGAGCGCCGCCAGCAGGCGAAGGGTGGCGAAGCCGAAGATGCCGCTGGCATTGACCTGACGCCCCCAGGCCGCCTTGCCCGCCCAGCCACCGCCATGGGCGGCGGCCAGGATGGGCCGGGCCAGGACACCGGGCAGCAGGGCACAGATCTCCTCCAGACCGGGCTTGAGGAAATCGCGGACCACCACCGGCTGACCGGGCCGGGCGGACACTTCGGCGCGGATGCGCTCCAGGCGGGCGGGATCGGTCTTGAGGCGGGCCACGTGGATCACGTCCTCGAAGGACATGCGGACCGCCAAGTGCTTGGCCACCCGGGCCAGCAGGGCCTCGTCGGCGCTGACCTGGGACAGGGCGCGCAGGCGCTCGACGTAAAGCCCGGCATAGCGGGCATCCTGATAGGCGGTCAGACGTTTCACCCCCTCCTCCGCCAGGGCGCGGGCGGCGGCGGGCAGGAAGCCCAGTTGCACCGCCACCAGTTCCGAGCCTGGGACCTCGGCATGGGGGCGCTTGTGAGAGGCTGTCGAGGCCGCGGGAATCTCGCCCCGCGCCGCCTGAAGGCCCAGGCGGAAGCCACGCAGATTGCTCTCCACCGCCTTGGCCGAGGCGACGATCTGCTCCTCGAAGGTCTCGGGCGCGATGGGCAGCAGCCCGCTGCCCGCCACGGCGCCCAGCAGCACGGCGTTGACGATGCAGCCCGCCGACTTGGCCGCCTGCTCCATGTCGAACAACAGGTGATGGCGCGAACCCGCCTGAATGGCGGCGCGCAGGCGGTCCCCGTCATAACGGCCGTCGCCCATCTCCATCTTTTCGGCCACCGCGTGGACCCGGTGGCTCGACGCGATGAGCTGAGTGCGCGCCGGGTCCGACCAGCCGCGCGTCACGCAGCGCGCCGCCTCCATCAGCTCGGTGGCGACGATCAGGTCCACCTCGCCCAGCGACGGCGACAGGGCCAGAATGGGCCTTGCGTCCCCCAACTCCGCCAGGGGCGTGGGGAAGATCTCCACGTAATAGGTAGTGGCGCCGGTGCGCTGGGCCACGCCCGGCACCGAGGTGCTTTGCACCGCCAGGCCCGAGGCATGGGCCGCCTCGACGATCCAGTCGGTGAGCACGCCGCCGCCCTCGCCGCCCATGGCGGCCACGACGATGCACAGGGGATGGGGAGTGCTCATGCGCCGATCCTCCCCTGCATCCAACCGATGACCCGGCGGCGCATTCCGTCCAGCCAGAGATCGAGACCGGTGGGATTCTGGATCACCTCGGCCCGCCAGAAGGACGGACACAGCGCGGCGGCGTGGGCCACCTCGCCGCACAGCCCGCAGCCGACGCAGGACGGAATCACCGAGGCGACGGGATCGTCGCGCAACGGATCGGGATTGGGCTTGATGGTCAGCGACGGACAGCCCGACAGCCGGATGCAGGCGTGGTCGCCGGAACAGATGTCGTCGTCGACGCCATAGCGCACCCGCACCACCTTTTCCCCCGCCTTCAATTTGGCGGCGTCCTCTGCCTTCACCCGGCGCTGGCGGGCCAGTTGGCATTCGCCGTCGGCGATAATCACCCGCAGGCCCTGGCCCGCCCCCCTGATGGCCTCCTTGAAGGTGTCGCGCATGGTGGAAACCGAGTAGGACCGCACCTTGCGCAGCCACTTCACTCCCATGACCTTCAGCGTGGCGCCGATATCCATGGGAGTCTCGTTGCGGTGCCCCTCGGCCAGGGTGGAGGGCATGTATTGCTGCCCGGTGGCCGAGGTATAGCCGTTCTGCAGGATCACCAGCACGCCGTCGCCCTTGTTGAACAGCGAGCCGGCCACGCCCGAGATGATGCCGTTGTGCCAGAAGCCGCCATCACCCATCACCGCCACCGGGCGCTTGCCCGTCACCGGCCCGACGGCGGCGGCCGAGGCGAGGCTCATGCCGAAGCCCAGGATGGAATTGCCCATGGAAAAGGGCGGCAGGGTGCCGAAGGAATGACAGCCGATATCGGCCGACACATGAGTCCGGCCGATGTCCTTTTGCGCCAGCTTCAGGGCGGCGAACACCGGGCGTTCGGGACAGCCGGTGCAGAAACCGGGGGGGCGGCCGGGAAGCTCCTTGTCCAGCAGCGCCGCCGCCGTCTTGCGATGAACGTCAACCGCATTGACGATGGCTTGCGCCGGCTCGGAACCCAGGAATTTGGCCAGCCCGGCGGCCAGCACGTCGGCGGTGTATTCCCCCGCCTGGGGCAGGCAGTCCTTGCCGTGCAACTTCGTCTGGATGTCGGCTTGGCGCATCATCAGCGACAGGGTCTGTTCCAGGTATTCCGGCGTGCCCTCCTCGACCATCAGCACCGATTGCTTGCCGGCGCAGAAGGCCGAGATTTCCTCGGGCACCAGCGGCCAGGTGACGTTGAGGCAATAGATGGGAATGGCCGAGTTGCCCAGGGCGTCGGCCAGACCCAGCTTGGCCAGGGCGCGCATCAGGGAATTGTAGAGGCCACCCTGGACGATGATGCCGACGTCGTCGCGGGTTCCGGGAAAGACCTCGTTGAGCTTGTGTTCGCGGATGAAGGCCCGCGCGGCGGGCAGGCGCTTTTCCACCTTGGCCGCCTCGTGGGCGAAGGTGGACGGCGGGTGCGACAGCCGCCCGTAATCGAAGGCGGCCGGCGCCTGAATCGGTGCGCCCGGCTTGTTGTCCTTGGCCTGGAAGCTGCCGGTGACGTGGCAGGCCTTGATGCGCAGCTCGACCATGACGGGGGTGTTGCTGGCCTCGGACAGCTCGAAGCCCTTCTCCACCATATGGACGATGGAGGGCAGATGGGGACGCGGGTCCAGCAGCCACAGGGACGATTTCATGGCGAAGGCGTGGCTGCGTTCCTGAATGACGCTGGCGCCGTCGCCGTAATCCTCGCCGATGATGATCAGCGCGCCGCCGATCACCCCGGGCGAGGCCAGGTTGGACAAGGCGTCCGAGGCGACGTTGGTGCCCACCACCGACTTCCAGGTGACGGCGCCCCGCACCGGATAGGCCAGGGAGGCGGCCAGCAGGGCGGCGGCCCCCGCCTCGTTGGTGGCGGCCTCGACGTGCACGCCCAGCTCGCCCAGCAGATCCTCGGCCTCGATCAGCACGTCCATCAGGTGCGACACCGGCGCGCCCTGGTAGCCGCCCACATAGGTGACCCCCGATTGCAGCAGCGCCTTGGTGACGGCCAGGATGCCCTCGCCCCGGAAGGTCTCCCCCTCCCCCAGGCGCAACAGGCCGATTTCATGCTGGAACGACCGCTCGGCCATGATGCTCTCCCGGTTTCAGGTCATGGACATATGGGAATTGGCACCCAATTTTTCACCGACCCTCGAAGCGCGGCGGGCGTTTTTCCATGAAGGCCCGCACGCCCTCCTGATAATCCTGAGTGCATCCCGCCTCGGTCTGGAGGTCTCGCTCCAGGTCCAGCTGGGCATCCAGGGTATTGGCCCCCGAGCGGGCCAGGGCCTTCTTCATCAGCGCCAGCCCCCGGGTGGGCTGGGCCGCCAGTTGCGCCGCCATGGCCAACACGGTGGGCAGCAATTGCTCGTCATCGACGCAGCGCCAGATCATGCCCCACTGCATGGCCTGCTCGGCGGTGACCTTCTCGCCCAGCATCATCAGGGCGGTGGCCCGCGCCGTGCCCACCAGACGCGGCAAAGTCCAGGTTCCGCCCGAATCGGGGATCAGGCCGACCTTGCAGAAGCTCTGGACGAAGGCGGCGGACCTGGCCGCCACCACGATGTCGCAGGCCAGCGCCAGATTGGCGCCCGCTCCGGCGGCGGTGCCGTTGACGGCGGCGATCACCGGCATGGGCAGGGCCTTCAGGCTGCGGATCAGCGGGTTATAGCGGGCATCCAGCGACGCCCCCAGATCGGGGGGCGGATCGCCCGGCTTGGACACCCGGTCGGACAGGTCCTGACCGGCGCAAAAGCCCTTGCCCGCCCCGGTGATCACCAGACAGCGGGTGCCGTCCTCGGCGGCATGGGCGACCGCCGAGCGCAGCGCGCCGTGCATCTCCACATTGAAGGCGTTGATGCGCCCGGGCCGGTTCAAGGTGATGGTGGTGACGTCGCCCGTGCGGGCGACCAGGATGGTCTCGCTCATTCCGCCGCCTCCGCCAGCCGGGCACGATAGGCCTCAAGCCGTGCCCGCATGGGGCCGGGCATGGGCACCGCCTTCACCTTTTCCTGATCGGCGACGACGCAGACGAAACTGGTCTCGAACGCCACCACGCCGTCACCACGCGTGCCGATGGTGCGAAAGTGAATGGAGGAGCCGCCGACCTTGTCCACCAGCACCGAGATGTCCACCCGGTTGCCGGGCCTGAGCGGCGCCTTGATCTCCATGCCGATCTTCACGAAGGGCGTGCCGAAGCCATGTTCCTTATTGATGGTGTACCAGTCGTAGCCGATGACATCGGCCATGAAGACCTCGAGCGCCTCCATGGCGTATTCCAGGAAGCGGGGCGTGTAGACGATGCGCGCCGCGTCGGAATCGCCGAAATGGACCCGGCGGCGATGGGTGAACACGCCGCCCTCCATGGCCTCGATCTCTTCGAGCTCAGTAGGTTTCGACATGATAGCGCCCTTCTTCGCGCATCCGGGGCCGCAAGTCCGCCCAATCCAGGCCGTGCAGACGGCAGATGTCGGCGAAGGCCTCGTCGCAGCCCTGCTCCATGCCCTTCAGCCCGCAGATGAAGACATGGGTGTCGGCCGAGGCCAGCAGGGCGGCCAGATCGTCGGAGCGTTCGCGGATCTTGTCCTGAACGTATTGCTTGGGCCGGTCGGGCACGCGGGAAAAGGCCAGGTTCACGTCGATCAGGCTTTTCGGCAGCTTCATCAGCGGGCCGAAATAGGGCAGTTCCTCCGGCGTGCGGGCACCGAAGAACAGCATCAGCTTGCCCGAGGCATCCTGGGCATTGCGGCGGCGGCGCTCGGTGAAGGCGCGGAACGGCGCCGAGCCGGTGCCGGTGCAGATCATGATGATGTTGGCGTTGGGGGCGTCGGGCATCAGGAAGGCCTGGCCGAACGGACCGGCCACCCGCACCTCGTCGCCCTTCTTCAGGTCGCAGACATAGTTCGAGCCCACGCCTCCCGCCACCCGTTTCACCGTCAGCGCCAGATTGTTGCAGCCCGACCGCTCGCCCTCGCGCGGCGAGGCGATGGAATAGAGGCGGATGTTGTGGGCGCGGCCCTTGGCATCCGTTCCCGGCGGCACGATGCCGATGCTCTGGCCTTCCAGGAAGGGAAAGGCATTGTGCGAGAAGTCGAGCACCACGTGGTGGATGTCGGAGTCCGTCCCCTCGCCGGTGATGCGCATATTGCCGGCGACGCGGGCCGTCACCGGCGTGTCGCGGGAATAGAGGTTGAAATAGGGCTTGGCCGCGCTGGCCGGCGGCGGCACGGACGGCCCGGTGGTCGCCGTGGCGGCGGCCAGCAGGTCGCTGACCTCGCCGGGCGGCAGCGGAGCGGGCTCGGCCGGGCCGGGGCCGGTCTGGCCCAGGGGCAGTTCCTCCCAGCCGAACTGGTCGTCGATGCTCCAGGGCTGGTCCACCAGCAGCCAGTTGTCGATGGCCCCGGTGGGACAGGGCGAAACGCAGGTGCGGCAGCCGGTGCACTTGTCATAGGACACCACGTAATTGGTGCCGTCATGGGTGATGGCGTCGACCGGACAGGCTTCCTCGCAGGTGTTGCAGCGGATGCAGACCACCGGGTCGATGAGATGCTGGCGTTTCAGTTCCATGGCCCGCTCCAATCAAGCTCTCCCCCCGGCTCAGCCGGGGGGAGAGAGGTCCTTACGCAAACCGGACGTAATCGAAATCCACCGGCTGGTTATTGATGCCGCGGGCCGGGGGCGCGATCCAGTTGGCGAACTTGCCGGGCTGGGTCACCGCACCACCCATCAGCGACAGCACATAGGCGAGGTCGGATTCGGACGGCAGCCACTCGTCGCGGCGACGGGCGAATTCCTCGGTGGAGATGACCTTGCCGCTGGGGTCGACCGCGATGTCGGAGAAGTGGCCGATGGCGCGGTTGAAGGCCAGATGGGGCAGGGTCAGCTTGAAGTCGATGCCGTGCTTGGCGATGATCTTGTTCCAGCGCTCGACGCCCTTGGCCACGTCCTCGGCCCAGTCCAGGCGCAGGCGCTCGTTGAGCGCGTTCAGGGCCGGGACCTCGACCGCCTGGAAGCCGCCATTGACCGGGTGCAGCACCGAATAGGTGGTGTGCTCGAGCTGGTGGTCGTCACCGATCTTGGTCTCCTCGTAGCGGCCCTTGAGGCCCATGTTGTACGAGGTCGCCGCGTTGGTGGACACCTCGGCGCCGTACAGGTCCGACGTCACCGAGTAATGGAAGTTCAGGTAGCGCTGGATGGTCGGCAGGTCGATGACGCCGAACTTCCTGACGTCCTCGGTGCGGTTCTCCTTCATCACCTGGCAGGCGCGTTCGATGATGCGGCCGACGCCGGATTCGCCCACGAACATGTGGTGGGCTTCCTCGGTCAGCATGAAGCGGCAGGACCGCGACAGCGGATCGAAGCCGGATTCGGCCAGGGCGCACAGCTGGTACTTGCCGTCACGGTCGGTGATGAAGGTGAACATGAAGAAGGCCAGCCAGTCGGCGGTCTTCTCGTTGAAGGCCCCCAGGATGCGCGGCTTGTCCGCGTCGCCCGAGCGCCGGGCCAGCATCTCCTCGGCCTCTTCGCGGCCGTCCTTGCCGAAATGGGCGTGCAGCAGATAGACCATGGCCCACAGGTGGCGGCCTTCCTCGACGTTGACCTGGAACAGGTTGCGCAGGTCGTAGAGCGAGGGGCAGCACTTGCCCAGCAGGCGCTGCTGCTCCACCGAGGCCGGCTCGGTATCGCCCTGGACGGTGATCAGGCGGCGCAGCATGGAGCGGTACTCGCCGGGCACTTCCTGCCAGGCGTCCTCGCCCTTATGGGCGCCGAAATTGACCTTGCGATCCTTTTCCGGCGGCGCCAGGAAGATGCCCCAGCGGTAATCCTCCATCTTGACGTGGCCGAACTGGGCCCAGCCGTCGGGCTCGGCGCTGATGGCGGTGCGCAGGTAGATCTCGGAGGTGGAGGTCCCCTCGGGGCCCATCTCCTTCCACCAGTCGATATAATGGGGCTGCCAGGATTCCAGGGCGCGCTGCAGCTTCCGGTCCTCGGACAGGTTGACGTTGTTGGGGATCTTTTCGGCGTAATTGATCGAGGACATGACGGTTACACCCTTTCCTGATTGTAGGCGGCGCGCTTGCCGGTGCCGTAGAGCTTGAGGGCACCCTGATCGCCGACGGCGTTGGGGCGCTGGAAGATCCAGTTCTGCCAGGCGGTGAGGCGGCCGAAGATCTTGGTTTCCATGGTTTCCGGACCGGCAAAGCGCAGATTGGCCTCCATGCCGGTGAGAGAGTCGGGCGAGAACGACGCCCGCTCCTCGATCATCAGACGGATCTCGTCCTCCCAATCGATGTCGTCGGGGGTGCCGGTGACCAGACCCAGCTTGGCGCAGGCGGCGGCGTCCAGATCCTTCCCGATGGTGTCGCGGGCCTTGCCGACGCTGTCGGGCTCGCCCAGGAAGCGGGTGGCCAGACGCGAGATGCCGTTGCCCATGGGCAGGCCGTCGAAGTTCAATGCCGACAGGCGGATGGCGGCGGCCGGCGCCGGATTGTCCTCGAAGGTGCCGTCCAGCATGAAGGACCGGTCCACGGCGAACAGGATCTCGGCCACGAAGCCGGCGAAGCACGAGCCCGGCTCCACCAGGGCGAACAGGGTGCGGCTGGTGACGTCCAGACGCTTCATGGTGCGCTTCCAGTACAGCAGGATCTCGCGCACCAGCCAGTCGGAGGCGCCGAACGTCTGCAGCGCCGCGTCATAGCCCATCACCAGGTCGGCATCGCCTTGGGTGCGGAACACCCAGGTGGCGATGGTGGTCTCGTTGGCCCGCAGATGCAGGATGGCGTCGTCCAGTTCGCGGGCCAGGGCCAGGGGATAGAAATCAACGCCCTGGGCCTTGATCCCGGCCAGATCGGCGGGACAGGCGGCCTTGGGCCCCTTGATCGTGATATTGGCCGCCCGGGTGGCGCGGTCGAAGGCGATGTCGATGTGGGGATAGGTGACGCTGTCGGTGCCGATGACGCGGGACACCTGGGACAGCACCACGCCCTTCTCGGCGGTGGGGCGGTCCGAGCGGGCGGCCAGCTCGGCGGCCTTCTTGGCCACCGCCGCCTTGAAGGCCGAGGAGGGAATAACCTCGTCCACCAGGCGCCATTCCACGGCGCGCTTGCCCTTCACGCCCTCTTCTATGGAGCAGAAGATGTCGGCCAGATCGCGGCGCACCTTGCGCTTGTCCACCACGCGGGTCAGACCGCCGGTGCCGGGCAGCACGGCCAGCAGCGGCACCTCGGGCAGGGACACCGCCGTGTTGCCGTCGTCGACCATCATGATGTAGTCGGTGGCCAGGGCCAGTTCATAGCCGCCGCCCGCCGCCGTGCCGGTCACCGCGCACAGATAGGTCTGGCGCGAATTCTCGCTGGCATCCTCGATGGAGTTGCGGGTCTCGTTGGTGAACTTGCAGAAGTTAACCTTGTGGCCGTGGCTGGAGACGCCCAGCATCTTGATATTGGCCCCGGCGCAGAAAATCTTGGGATTGGCCGAGGCCATCACCACGGCGCGCACCTCCGGGTGCTCGAAGCGCAGGCGCTGCACCGCGTCGTAAAGCTCGATATCCACGCCCAGATCGTAGGAGTTCATCTTCAGCTCGTAGCCGGGCGCCAGGGTGGACGCCGGGTCCACATCCATGGTCAGCGTGGCGACCGGACCGTCGAACGCCAGCTTCCAGTGGCGGTAGCTCTCGGGGGAGGTTTGAAAGTTGATCATGGGCGTGCCGCCTCGGTTGGAATGACTGAATGCACTATAGTGCAGCTCTGGAATCATTCGCAAGAGCAATTTGGTATTAAAGTACCGCTTTGCCGATTCACTTGCACTATCGTGCATGTGGGGAGGCGAGCGTCCTTTTTAACCCTCTCCCGCGTGCGGGAGAGGGAGGGACCGGCCCCGAGACCGGGAGGGTGAGGGCCTTCTTAAAGCGCGACCACCGCCGCGCCCTGGGTCATGGCGTCCAGCATGCTTCGGCTGCCCTGGATGGCCGAGCGCTGCATGTAGAAACGCAGGCCGCGCAGGCCGCCCAGCTCCTCGCCGCCGCCCGCCCGTCCAGGACCGCCGTGGATGCAATGGGGCATGACCACGCCGTGGCCGGAGTGGCTGGCGGCCACGCTGGAATCCACCACCAGGACACGGCCATGGCTGGTGGCGATGGCGGGAACGAAGCCGGCCAGAAAGGCGGCATCCCCGGAAAACACCGAGGCCGCCAGGGAACCGCCGCCCTTGTGGGCCAGGTCCACCGCCTGTTCGACGCTGTCGTAGGGCATCAGGGTGGCCACGGGACCGAAGACCTCGATCTCGTGCACCGCCCTGGCGGCGAGCGGGTCATTGCACAGCAGCAACGTCGCCGGCACGAAACAACCACCATCGTCGTTACCGCCACCCGCCACCACCTGGGTTTCGGCCTTCAAGGCCTCCAATCCGGCCCAGGCCGCCACCGTCTGCGCCCGGCTGACCAGCGGTCCCATGCGCACGCCCTCGGTGCGGGGGTCCCCCATCAAAGCCTTGGCCAGCGCGGGTTTCAGCGCCGCGACCACATCGTCCACCCGGCTGCGCGGCACCAGCACCCGGCGAATGGCGGTGCACTTCTGCCCGGCCTTGACCGTCATCTCGCGCGAGACCTCCTTGATGAAGGCGGCGAACTCGGGCGCGTCGGGCGCCGCGTCCGGTCCCAGGGCGCAGAGGTTCAAGGAATCCGCCTCCACCGCGAAGCGGACATTGGCGGCGATGACATTGGGATTCGAACGCAGTTGAGCCGCCGTCTCGGCCGAGCCGGTAAAGGCCACCACGTCGCCGGGCTTCAAATGATCCATCAGGTCACGCCCGCCGCCGCACAGCAGCGACATGGCGCCTTCGGGCAGCACGCCGGCCGCCACCACGTCCTTGACCATCTCATAGGCCAGCCACGAGGTGGCGGTGGCGGGCTTGGCCAGGAAGGGCACGCCGGCCAGCAGGCTCACCGCCGCCTTCTCCCACAGGCCCCAGGAGGGGAAGTTGAAGGCGTTGATGTGCACGGCCACGCCGCGATTGCTGGTCCAAATGTGGCGGCCGCGAAAGGCCTCGTCCTTGGTCAGCTGGTCGTCCGTGGCCTCGGCCAGCAGCCGCGCCTCGCCCAGCTTGCGCCCGATGGAGGCGTAGTATTTCAGCGTGCCGATGCCGCCATCCACGTCGAGGCCCGCATCCACCGCCGTATTGCCGGAATTGGCCAGGGCCACCGTGTTATAGCGCTCGCGATTCTCGGCCAGCACCCCGGCCAATGCGTTGATCAGCCCCGCCCGCCCGGCAAAGGACAGGGCGCGCAGCGCCGGGCCGCCCCTGTCCCGGGCGAAGGCCAGGGCCTCGGCTATGTCCAGGCCGTCGCCGGAAGCGGTGGCCAGCACCTCGCCGCTCACCGGGTCCTTCAGTTGCGCGCCCGAACCGGCGCCGTCCTGCCAACGCCCGGCAAGGTAGCTCTGCAAGCGGATCATGGGATCATCCTATGGATTGGACAAAGCGCGTGATGGCGGCCAAGACCGCCTCGGGCTGGTCCTTGTGGGGGGAATGGCGGCAGGCGTCGAGCAGCACCACTTCGGCGCCCGCTCCGGCCTTGGCCTTGATGGATTCGTATTGCACGGCGCTGCCGTATTCGTCGTCGCGGCCCTGAATCACCATCACCGGAACCCGGATGCCGGGTAGGAATTCCTCCAGATTCCATTGCATGAAATCGGGATCGAGCCAGGCGCCGTTCCAGCCCCAGAAGGCGCAATCCACGTTGTCGTGATGCAGCTTCATCAGCCGGGCGCGCAGGTCGCCGCTCTCATAGGCCAGCTTGGCCTGACGGATGGAGGCGACGCAGATCTCCTCGTTCATCACATGAGGGGCCAGACAGACCACGCCCACGATATCGGGAGCCTGGGTGCCGCCGGCGTGGATCAGCGCGATGGAGGCGCCGTCGGAATGGCCCACCAGCACCACCGGCCCCAGATCCAGATGCTCGAGCAGATGGGTCAGGACGTCCAGGCCCTCGCGATGCATGTAGGTCAGCGGACGCGGCAGATCGACGGGCGTCGAGCGGCCATAGCCGGCGCGGGAGTAGATGAACGCCCCGCAGCCGGTGGCCTCGGCCACCCGGTCGGGAAAATCCCGCCAGATCCCCACCGAACCCAGGCCCTCGTGCAGGAAAACCAGGGTCGGCCGCCCCGGCGCAGGGGGATGGACCCAGCGATATTCCAAACGCTGGTCGCCCAGATCGATCAGGCCGTGCTGATGTTCGCGCCACATGGCTCGGCCCTCACTTGGGCCGCGAGAAATCGATCTGCCCGTCGGGCAGCAGGTACAGCACCAAAGCCGCACCCTCGGTCAGGGTGGGACGGTGGACGCTGTCCGGGCCATAGACCAGCCAGCCACGCGGCGCGCCGTCGAATTTGGCGTCCGGATCGATGGGCATGATCATGTCGATTTCGCCCAGGGGATGGCGATGACGCGGCCCGGCCACGTCCTTCATGTGGACCACGTCGATGGAAAAGCCGGAAAGCTGGCCGTCGGCCTCGGCGACCCGGCCGTAGCGGATGCCGCCGTGCTCGTTCTCGCACATCCAGCCCTCGGCAATGGCGGCATGGCAGGCGAATTCGATGGCTTTGAACACCTCGCCGCCCTCGGGAAAGCGCGTGTTCAGCACCTCGCCCAGGGAGGCATCCACCGGCAGCCCGGCGATGGAAGAAGTTACCTGCGCCACCAGCGCCTTGAATGCGGTCTTGGACACGGATCATCGCTCCCATAGGGGTGAATGTCCGGAACTATATCACCGCACCCACCGCCTTAGAAGCATTATAATGCATGACATCATGCCACATGTCATCCCGAGGCCAAGCCGAGGGATCTCCGCCTGGCAGGGCGGAGTCGATTCGGACCAGCCCGCCCAGGATGGGATCCCTCCTCCCGATGGTCGTCGGGATGACGCTCCTATTCAGAGCAAGGCAACAGCCGCACCGCCGAGACCTTCAGCTCGGGAATCTTGGCCACCGGGTCCAGCGCCGGATTGGTCAGGAGATTGGCCGCCGCCTCGGTGAAGCAGAAGGGCAGGAACAGCGCCCCCGGCGACAGGCGGGAATCGGCCACCGCCGCCGCCTCGACGGCGCCACGGCGGCTTTCCAGCCGCACCCGGGCGCCCTCGGCCAGTCCCAGGCGGGCCATGTCCCCGGGGCTGACATTGACCGCCGGCAAGCCTTGCAGCCGGTCCAGCACGTCGGAACGCCGGGTCATGGACCCCGTATGCCAGTGTTCCAGCACCCGGCCGGTGGACAGCAGGAAGGGATAGTCGGCATCGGGGTTCTCGGCCGGGGCGAGGCCCGAGGCCGGGACGAGGCGCGCCTTGCCGTCGCCGGTGGGGAAGACATCGCCGAACAGGATGGCCTTGCCGGCCGGCGTGGTGATGCCGCCCTCGCTCTCCAGCCGCTCCCAGGTGATGCCGGACAGCGAACCCATCAGCCCGCACATCTCGTCGAACACCGCCTTCGGCCCGTCATAGGTCCAGGGAAGGCCCAGGCGTCGCCCCATTTCGGTGATGATCCACAGATCGCTCCGCGCCTCGCCGGGCGGGTCGATCACCTGGCGTCCCATCTGGATGTGGCGGTCGGTATTGGTGAAGCTGCCGGTCTTCTCGAAGAAGGACGAGGCGGGCAGCACCACGTCGGCCAGCATGGCGGTTTCGGTTAGGAAAATATCCTGTACCACCAGATGCTCCAGCCCGGCCAGGGCCTGGCGGGCATGGGCGAGATCGGGGTCGGACATGGCCGGATTCTCGCCTTCCACATACAGGCCGCGAATGATCCCGGCCTGGGCGGCGTCCATCATTTCGACCACGGTAAGACCGGAATCGGGATCAAGCTCGACGCCCCAGCCCGCTTCGAAGCGCTGACGGACGGCGTCGAGCCCCACCCGCCCGTAATCGGGCAGCATCATGGGAATCAGGCCCGCGTCCGAGGCGCCCTGGACATTGTTTTGACCTCGTAACGGATGCAGGCCGCTGCCCGGCCGCCCCACATGGCCGCACAGCAGGGCCAGGGCGATCAGGCAGCGGGAATTGTCGGTGCCGTGGCTGTGCTGCGACACCCCCATGCCCCACAGGATCATGGCCGAGGCGGCGCGGGCATAAAGCCTCGCCACCACGCGGATGGTTCCGGCATCGATGCCGCACAGGGGCGCCATGGCCTCGGGAGCATAGGACTTCAGATGCTGGGCCAGTTCGGCGAACCCGGTGGTGCGGGCCTGCACGAAATCGCGGTCGTAAAGCTCCTCGGCGACGATGACGTGGAGCATGGCGTTCAGCAGGGCCACGTCGGTGCCGTTGTTGAACTTGAGGTGATGGCTGGCGAAGCGGGTCAGCGCCTGCCCCCGGGGATCGAGGATCACCAGTTGGGCGCCGCCCTTCACCGCGTTCTTGATGAAGCTGGCCGCCACCGGATGGTTGGCGGACGGGTTGGCGCCGATCAGGACGATCACCTCGGCGTTGGCCACCTCGGCCACCGGCGCGGTCACCGCCCCCGAGCCGATGCCTTCCAGCAGCGCCGCCACCGAGGAGGCGTGGCACAGCCGGGTACAATGGTCGACGTTGTTGGACTTAAAGCCGGTGCGCACCAGCTTCTGGAACAGATAGGCCTCCTCGTTGGAGCCCTTGGCCGAGCCCAGCCCGGCCAGCGCCGAAGCGGGCAGACGCTTCAGCCCGGCCGCCGCCGCATCCAGCGCCTCGTCCCAGGATGCGGGGCGGAAATGGGTGAAGGGATCGGCGGGGTCAAGCGGTTCCTTGGGCGCCCCCTCCTTGCGGATCAGCGGCACCGTCAGGCGCTGGGGATGGCGGGAATAATCGAAGCCGAACCGACCCTTGACGCACAGGCGCTGGTGGTTGGCCTCCCCGTCCCGGCCCTTTGCCCCGACGATGTCGCCGCCCGCCACGTGATAGGTGACCTGACAGCCCACGCCGCAATAGGGGCACAGGCTGTCGACGCTGCGCTCCACCCTGACCGGCCCGGCGGCGGGCAGCAGCGCGCCGGTGGGGCAGGCCTGGACGCATTCGCCGCAGCCGACGCAGGAACTGGCCCCCATGGATTGGGCGAAGTCGAAGGTGATGCGGCTGTCCGCCCCCCGGCCGCTCATGCCGATCACGTCATTGACCTGCACCTCGCGGCAGGCGCGCAGACAGAGCGTGCAGTGGATGCAGGCGTCCAGGCGCACCGCCATGGCCGGATGGGAGGTATCGGGGCGCACGGGCGCCGCGCTGGGGGCGAAACGGCTGGCCGTCACGCCCAGCGCCCCGGCCCAGCCCAGAAAGGCCGAGTCCGGATCGGGCGAGGCATGGTCGGCCAGCAGCAGCTCGAACACCATGCGCCGCGCCTTGGCGGTGCGTCCGTTGGCCGCCTCCACCACCATGCCCGGCGTCGGGCGGCGGCGGCACGATGCCGCCAGGGCCCGTTCGCCCTTGATCTCCACCACGCAGGCCCGGCAATTGCCTTCGGGCTCGAAGCCCGGCCGGTCGGTATGGCAGAGATGGGGAATGGTGGTTCCCAGGCGCTTGGACACCTGCCAGATGGTCTCGCCCTCGGCCGCCTCGACCTCTTGGCCGTCCAGGGTGAAGCGGATCATGTCACCACCTCGGGGAAGTGCCGAAACAGGCTCTGCCACACATTGGGCGCCGCCTGCCCCAGGCCGCAGATGGAAGCGTCGCGCATCACCCCGGCCAGATCGTCCAGCAGATCGCGATCCCAGGCGGGACCGGCCAGCAAGCCCACCGATTTGGCGGTGCCCACCCGGCAGGGCGTGCACTGGCCACAGCTTTCATGGGCGAAGAAGCGGGCCAGGTTCAGGGCCACCGCCCGCAAGTCGTCGGCCTGGGAGAACACCACCACCGCCGCCGAACCGATGAAGCCGCCATGCTCCTCGATGGCGCCGAAGGCCAGGGGCGGCTGCAGCCGGGCCGGCAGAAAGCCGCCCGAGGCGCCGCCCGGCAAATAGGCGGCCAGCACATGGCCGTCCTCCATGCCGCCGCAGAACTCGTCGATCAGTTCGGAGACGGTAATGCCGTTGGGGGCGATCTTCACCCCCGGCTCCTTGACTCTTCCGGAGACGGAATAGGTGCGAAGACCGTGATGGCCGTTGCGGCCTTCGTTGCCGAACAGCTCGGCGCCTTCGGCCAGAAGGCGGCTGACCCAGTACAGGGTCTCGACATTATTGACCAGGGTGGGGCGCCCGAACAGCCCCACCTCCGCCACATAGGGCGGGCGCTGGCGCGGCAGGCCGCGCTTGCCCTCCAGGCTTTCGATCAGCGCCGATTCCTCGCCGCAGACATAGGCCCCCGCCCCCCGGCGCAGATGGATGGTGATGTCGCCGGGCAGGTCCCGGATCAGCGTCGCCAAGCCTTTATGCAGGTCTGCATACTCGTCGCGCAGATAGAGATAGACCTCGTCGGCCTCCACCGCCCAGGCGGCGATCAGGGCGCCTTCCAGCACTTGGGCGGCATGGTTTTCCAGGAACCAGCGGTCCTTGAAGGTGCCGGGCTCGCCCTCGTCGGCATTGACCACCACCAGCCGGGGACCGGGCTGGGCGGCGACACTGCGCCATTTGCGGGCGGTGGGAAAACCGGCCCCGCCCATGCCGCGCAGGCCCGCCCGCTCCAGCTCGGTCAGCGCCTCATCACGGGGCAGCTCGCCCGACAGGCAGCGGTCGAGAACGGGAAAGGACTCTCCGGACGGCATTGGCGGAGAGTAAGGCTCGGCCAGAGCCCTGGCCACCTTGGCGGCATCGGCCCGGCGCACCGGCACCTTGCCAGCCAGGGCGACGGGGGCATGGTCGCACAGGCCGGTGCAGGGCACGTCTTCGACCATCACCCCGTCGGGCAGGGCACCCAGGTCGAGCGGACGCATGGAGCAGGCCGGACCGGTGCAGCGGCGCAGCACGGCCGCCGGCGCCGCCTCATGGTCATCGAGCAGGCGGAAATGGGCGTAGAAGCTGGCCGTTTCCTGCACTTCGGCGGGGCTGAGGCGCATTTCCTCGGCCAGGGCTGCCAGATGGTGGCGATACAGGCCGCCGAATCCGTCCTGCAGCCCGTGCAGATTCTCGATCAGCAGATCCCGGCGGCGGAAGTCTTCGGGCAGCACGGCGACAATTTCGGCCACGGAGACGGGCGAGGCGGCGGCGGGGCCGAGGCGGCGGTGGGTGCGGGAGGTAGCGCTCATCCAATGCACTATAGTGCAGGCGGCGACAAATTCACAGCCCCAGATGCGGGGCGCACAGCCGCGACATCTCCTCGACGCTATCCGCGATGCTGCGGCCCGAGGTGTTGATCACCGCATCGGCCCGGCCATAGAGGTGACGGCGCGCCTCCAGGATGGCCTTCAGGTCTTCCATGGCGGCCATCTGCTGTCCGGCGATGGGGCGCAGGTCGCCCTGGCCCATGACCCGGCGCATATGGTCCTCGGGCGAGGCTTGGACCCAGATGGTGAAGCACGATTGCAGCAGCAGTTCGAAGGTGCGGGGCTCTGACACCAGGGAGCCGCCGGCCTCGAGCACCATGGTGGGCTGGGCTTCCAGCGTGTTTTCCAAGGCGGAATATTCCAGCTTGCGATAGCCCTTCTGGCCGGTGGACAGCAGGATCTCGGTCATGTCCATGCCGGCCATCTGCTCGATCATCGAGGTGATGCGCCGGAAGGGGGCGGCAAAGCGCCCGGCCACCGCCTCGCCCAGGGTGGTCTTGCCCGCGCCGCGTAAGCCGATCAAGGCCACCCGGCGCTTGAGCTTCAGGCCGCGCTTGAAGTTCTGGCGCAGCAGGACATAGGCCTCGGATTGCTGGTCCGGAGTCAGCTGGTCGAGGAACTTCTTGGCCAGGGGCAGGTCGGGATGGCTGGCCTCGGCCTCCGCCTCGATCAGTTCGGTGATGGGCGTATCCATGGCCTGGGCCAGCAGCCACAGGATATTGACGCTGACATTGGCCTGTCCGCCTTCCAGCTGGGCGAGGTAGCGCTCGGAAATGCCGGCATGGCTGGACAGGTCCTTGCGCGACATGCCGCGCCGGGCGCGAAAGCCCTTGACCCGATCCCCCAACCGTCTGGCGAGAACGGCGAATTCCGCCTGTTCGACCATGTGTCCCGTGCCCGAATTCCTGTTGCCCGGCATTCAGTGAAGCACGGCCGTTCCGGATTGGCTAGCCCGGACATGCACTATGGTGCCTGTTTCTGCTCATGTCCCCGTGATTGCGAGCAATCCCCGGGACCGCCCTCAGGCGCCGGGCGCCGCCGCATGAGCGGCGCGGCCCCTTGGGCCTGACCCACCCCCGACGAACCGGGTTCATCGGGGTCGGGCATCAGACTCGCCACAAGCCGAAGGGCACCACCTTGTTGCCCACGTCATGGCCGATATCGGCGCGGCCCAGATAGGCGATGCCGGCCCGTCCGCACCAGGCTCGCGCCACCTCCTCCTCGGTCTGGCCGAAATCGGGCTCGTTGGGCGGAATGTCGGAGCAGCGCCCCAGCTTCAGCCCCGCCACGTGGCGGAGCGCCGGATTGCTGGTCACCTGGAACAGGTCCCGGTCGATGCGGTACATGTATTCCGACACTTCCTCGACCATCAGCACATGACCCGCCAGGTCGGGCTGCCAGGGCGTGCCCAGCAGATGCGCCAGGATGGTCAGATTAAAGGCCGCCGTCGGCACTTCGGGCGACAGCGAGGGCTCCAGCGCCTCGGGTTTGCGCTCGGCCAGAAAGCCCAGGGCACGGACCACCGCCGCCTCGCCGCCGGGACGGATGATGTCCACCGGCATGGGTCCATGGGCCAGATGGTGAAAGCCCCGACCATACAGGGCGCCGAGCAGCGAGCCCCCGTCGGAATAGCCCATGTAGACCTTGCGCCGGGCGCCCTCTCCCAGCAGGGGCAGCAATCCCTCGATCAGCCGGCAGGCGCCATAGCCGCCGCGGGCGAACCACAGGGCGTCCAGGCTGTCGTCATTGGCGAATTGGGCGAAGACGGCGCGGCGGACCTCGTCGCTGCCGGCGAAATGGCCCTGCCTCTCGAAGCATTGGGGATGGAAGACCAGTTCCACCCGCCCGTCGGGATAAAGGCCGGAGGCCAGGGCGGAGACCCGTCCGGCGATGCCGTCGTCGATGGCCGAGCCCGGTGCGACGATGCCGATCCTGGTTCTGCCTGCACCCATCTTCCGTCGATCCCCTTGCCGTCAAAGGCCGCGAATTGTAGCCTCCGGCCATGGAGCACGACACCCCCTATTTCTTCTGCGGCATCGGCGGCAGCGGCATGCTGCCCCTGGCGCTGATCGTCCACGCCCGCGGCCACAAGGTGGCCGGTTCCGACCGCTCCCTGGACCAGGGACGGCTGGCGCCCAAGTTCGAATACCTGCAGGGACTGGGCATCCGCCTGTTCCCCCAGGACGGCAGCGGCATCACCGACCCGGCCCAGGTGCTGGTCACCTCGGCGGCGGTGGAAGACACCGTGCCCGACGTGGTGGCGGCCCGCGCCCTGAAGGCGCCCATGCTGACCCGGCCGCAATTGCTGGCCCGGCTGTTCAATGCCTCGGAGCTGCCCATCGGCATCGCCGGCACCAGTGGCAAGTCCACCACCACCGGCATGCTGGGCTGGATTCTGGAACGCTGCGGCCGCAGGCCGACGGTGATGAACGGCGCGGTGATGAAGAACTTCGTCCGCCCCGATTCGCCCTTTTCCAGCGCCCTGGTGGGCGACGGCCCGGCCTTCGTGGCCGAGGTGGACGAAAGCGACGGCTCCATCGCCAACTACGCCCCCCGGATCGCCCTGGTGAACAACATCGCCCTGGACCACAAGTCCATGGACGAGCTGCGCCGCCTGTTCGCCGACTTCACCGCCAAGGCGCGGGTGGCGGTGCTGAACCTGGACAACGGCGAGACGGCGGCCCTGGCCGCCACCCTGCCCGCCGACCGGGTGGTGACCTACAGCCTGGAGGACCCGGGCGCCGATCTTTGGGCCGAGAACGTCAGCCCGGCGCCGGACGGCATCGCCTTCACGGCGCGGACCAGGGATGGCAAGACCATGCCGGTCAAGCTGCTGGTGCCCGGCCGCCACAACGTCTCCAACGCCCTGGCGGCCCTGGCGGGCGCCCTGGCCGCCGGACTTGGACTGGAGGACGCGGCAACGGCGCTGGGCGAGTTCTCCGGCGTGCGCCGCCGCCTGGAAACCGTCGGCACCAAGGGCGGCGTCACGGTCATCGACGACTTCGCCCACAACCCCGACAAGATCTCCGCCACCCTGGCCACCCTGCACGACTGGCCCGGCCGTCTGCTGGTCATGTTCCAGCCCCACGGCTTCGGGCCGCTGCGCCTGATGAAGGACGAATTCGTCGCCTGCTTCGCCGAGAGGCTGGGGCCCGACGACGTGCTGGTCATGCCCGACCCGGTCTATTTCGGCGGCACGGTGGACCGTTCGGTGACCAGCGCCCACCTGGCCGAGGCCATCACGGCGCGGGGCCGCCGCGCCCTGGCCGTGCCCGAGCGCGCCGCCTGCGGCGATGCCCTGGTGGAGATGGCCCGGCCCGGCGACCGCATCGTGGTGATGGGCGCCCGCGACGACACCCTGTCCCTGTTCGCGGCAGAGATCCTGGCACGGCTCAAATAAGAAGGGCGGGACGCCGTGGCGTCCCGCCCTTTCACGTCACCGTGACGGGAGAGGCTTACTTGCCGCCCTTCAGGTTCGCGTAGGAGATACCGGCGGTGGCGCCGATGCCGATCTGGCCACCCAGGCCGACCGGAACCAGGACGATGTCGTTGCCGACGCCGGCCAGACCGGCCTGCGCGGCGAGGCCGAGGCCCACGGTCACCGAGGCCTTGGCACCGACATAATAGCCGGCCAGGCTGTCCTTGTTGGTCATGGTCCCGCCGATCACCAGATAGCCCATGCCGGCCATGTGCTCGATCTCGAGATCGATGCCGAACAGGATGCCGCTGGTGCCGGTGTACTTGGACGGGCCGCCGACACCGTTGTACTCACAGCTCACCGGAGTGCTGGAATGAACCACATAGGTGGTACCGGTTCCGGTCTTGCTGCAGGTCAGCACACCCAGGACCACGCCGCCATCGGCACGGGCTTCCTGACCAAACGCGAACAGCGCCGCCAAAGCGACAACAGTCGAAGCAATCCACTTCTTCATCGACCCCTCCTTACATTGCCTGTTCCACGCGCGACGACGCAGTCTCACGGAAGTGACGCCCCCATCACAGCGCGGCAACGGGCAGAGTATGGCATAGATTCCTGCAATGGAAAGCGGATTGCCTGGGCGGAATGTAACATTCCCGTGTCACCCTTTGCTGCGGCGCAGCAAATCTACGCTCGGTGAGTGTACCGCTCTCCGATCGTGCACTGTGCCATCCAATCGCGGCAGCGATCCGTATCCTTGTGACCCTCGGGCGGAGCCCAGGCGGCAAAGTCGGCCTCAGCCGTGGGCTGGTAGGGGCCGGGCTTGACCTCGACCACCAGAGTTCCCTCGGCCCGCGAGACCAGCGAGTGCCAGGTGCCGGGCGGAATTTCCACCACGCGCACCCGGTCCTCGGCCAGCTCGACGAGCGTCTCGACCCGTCCGTCATCGGCGAAGGACAGCAAGGTGCCCCGGCCGCGCAGCAGGATGAAAGTCTCGAACTGTGCCGGATGGCGGTGGGGGCGGATATAGGTCTCGGGCTCGAAGGCGATGACCATGCGCTGGACCGAATCGGCCGCATCCTGGTGCAGGTTGATATTGAGCCGCCGCCGCGGTCGTTCGGCGGCGGCGGCGGTCAGGTCGGCCAGTTCCCTGGAATCGATGGTCCTCATCGGCGGCTCTCCCTGCGTTCCAGCAATTTGAAGATGGGCGGCGCCAGCATGATCACCATCACCACCCGCACCACGTGATGGGTGGAGACGAAGGCCACGTCCTGGCCCAAAGCCAGCGCCACCAGACACATCTCGGCGATGCCGCCCGGCACGAAGGCCAGCAGCAGCACCCCGAAGGACGAATGCCCGCCCGCCGCCAGCAATCCGGCGGCTCCCGCCGACAGTACCAGCATGATGGCGGTAGCGCCCATGGCCGGACGGGCCATCCCCGCCATGTCCGACCAGGACAGGCCGCGAAAGCGGCAACCGATGGACGCGCCGGTCACCAGCTGGGCCAGCACCACCAGTTCGGCGGGCGGGCGAAAGGCGGTCAGCCCGGCCAGATGCAGGCCGGCGCTGCTCAGCATGGGGCCGGTCAGCATCCAGGCCGGCAGGCGCGCCAGACGGGCCAGTGCCGCTCCGGCCACAGCCGAGCCCAGCATGACCAGCGCATCCATGCCGCCCAGATCGGCCAGCCGCCCCATGCTCTCGGCCATGGGGACCGAATGGACGTGGGCGATCAGGCGGTAGCCGAACGGCACGGTGAAGACGATCAGCAGGATGCGGAGCGAATGGGAGAGCGCGATGGTACGCTCGTCCCCGCCCATGGCCCCGCCGGTCAGGACCATCTCGTTGATGCCCCCCGGCGCCGCCGCGAAAAAGGCGGTGACCCGGCTCATTTTCGACGTGCGCCGTAGGTAGAAGGTGACCAGCAGGCCGCTGGCCAGGGTGGCCAGGGTCAGGACCAGCAGGGAATCGCTCCACCGCCCGATGCGCGCCAGCAGATCCGGCGAGAAGGCGCTGCCCAGCATCAGGCCGAGCACGGCGATCATCACGCTGCGCATGGAAGCGGGGATTTCGGGCCGCAGCCCGCCGAGCGACGCCAGGGTGACCGCCGTCAAGGCCCCCAGCATCCAGGGCAGCGGCAGGTCGAGGGCGGCGAACAGACTCCCTCCCACGCCGCCAAGCCCGAGGGCCACGGCCCAGGATCGCAGCCTGATCATCACGGCAGGAACTGCTCGGTGATGATGCGCTCCTCCAGATTGTGCTCGGGGTCGAACAGCATGACCAGATCGCAGGTGCGGTCCTCGCGCACCTCGACCTCGACCACGTCGCGGGCCTCGGTGTAGTCGGCCACGGCGCTGACCGGCCGCTTGCCCGCTTCCAGAATCTCGAACACCACCTTGGCGGTGTGGGGCAGCAGGGCGCCGCGCCAGCGCCGGGGCCGGAAGGCGGAGATGGGGGTCAGCGCCGCGATGCCGGCGCCCAAGGGGATGATCGGCCCGTGGGCCGACAGGTTATAGGCGGTGCTGCCCGCCGGAGTGGACAGCAGGATGCCGTCGCAGATCAGCTCGTCCATGCGGATCTTGCCGTCGATGCGGATGCGCAGCTTGGCCGCCTGACGGGTCTCGCGCAGCAGCGACACCTCGTTGATGGCCAGGGCCTCCACCTCCTCGCCCGAGGCGGTGCGGGCCTTCATGCGCAGCGGGTGGAGAATCACCTCTTCCGCCTTGGACAGCCGCTCGATCAGCCCGTGCTCGCGGTAGACGTTCATCAGGAAGCCGACGCTGCCCCGGTTCATGCCGTAGATGGGCACCCGGCGATCGACGAAACGGTGCAGCGTTTCCAGCATGAAGCCGTCGCCGCCCAGGGCGATGATGACATCGGCCTCGCCGGGGTCCACATGGGGGTAGCGCTGCTCCAGCCGGGCCAGGGCCGCCTTGGCGGCCTCGGTCTCGGCGGCGACGAAAGCGATGGAGGAAAAGATCATGACTTCCCCGGATCGGTGGGGGCCATCGGGGGACGTCTACTTTCCCAGATTGGCCACGTACCAGGCATAGGCGGCGCGCAGGCCGTCCTCCAGCCCGGTGGGGGCTTTCCAGCCCAATTCGGTCATCCGGCCCACATCCATCAGCTTGCGCGGAGATCCGTCGGGCTTGGAGACATCAAACACCAAACGCCCACGGTAGTCGACGACCTTGGCCACGGTCTCGGCCAATTGGCGGATGGAATGCTCGATTCCCGTCCCGACATTCACATGCGCCTCGGCGGAATAGGCCTTCATCAGGAACACGCAGGCATCGGCCAGATCGTCGGCGGCCAGGAATTCCCGCAGCGGCGTGCCGGTTCCCCAGATCACCAGTTCGGGCGCCCCCGCATCCCGGGCCTCGTGGGCGCGGCGGATCAGGGCGGCGACCACATGGCTGTGCTCGGGGTGGTAATTGTCCCCCGGCCCATAAAGGTTGGTCGGCATGGCGGAAATGAAGTCGCAGCCCCATTGCCGCCGGAAGGCCTGACACAGCTTGATCCCGGCGATCTTGGCGATGGCGTACCACTCGTTGGTGGGCTCCAGCGGGCCGGTCAGCAGCGCATCCTCCGCCATGGGCTGGGCGGCTAGGCGGGGATAGATGCACGACGACCCCAGATACAGCAGCTTCTCCACCCCGGTCTGGCGCGAGGCCGACACCGCATTGGTGATCATGGCCAGATTGTCGTAGAGAAACTCGGCCGGACGGGTGGAATTGGCCAAAATGCCTCCCACGGTTCCGGCGGCGAAAAACACCGCCTGGGGCCGGTTGGCCTCCATCCAGGCCAGGGTGGCGGCTTGATCGCGCAAATCCAGCTCGGCATGCCCGACGGTCAGCACCCGGCAATCCTCGCGCTCCAGACGGCGCACGATGGCGGAGCCGGCCATGCCCCGATGACCGGCCACCCAGACCCGCTTGCCGGCCAAGCTGTAGACAACTGCCATCAACGTTCTCCCTGCAGACGCTTGCCTATGTAACGGCCCCACGCCGACAGCGCCCGCAAGGGCCGCCGAATGGGGCGGCGGATCAGATCCCAGGCGCTGGGCGCTACCGAACGACCCATCTTGTTGGCATCGGTGGTCGCCGTGGCTTCAACGGCCAGATCCACCAGAAAGCCGCTGGTCCGCACCCGGCGGCACCAGTCGGAATCCTCTCCCTCGGACCAGCCCAGATTGCCGTCCAGCGGCACCGACAGCAGGATATCGCGCCGGGCCGCGAACAGCCCGCCGTCGATATAGGGTTCACCCCTGTCAAGAAACGCATGATAGCGGTTCCGGGGGTAATCAATGGGCACGTTGAAACGCGTCGCCATGCGGTTGGGATCGGTGGCGTCCGAGATGACGTAGTCGAGATAGGCGCAACGGCGCCCCTGGACCGTGGCGAAGACCGCCGGTGTCACCACGTCGAATTCGCGCGGCAGGGCGGCCAGACAGCCGGGATCGAGGCTGATGCGCGCATGCAGGATCAGCACCCGGTCGAAGCGGAACTGGGTGGCCAGGAAGTTCTTCTTGGCCGAGATCAGGAAGCGCGGGCCGGGGGGCGTCTCGAACTCCACATAGCGGGCCTGGGGCCAGGGCGCCATGAAGGCCAGGTCGCGCCTCGGGCCGCAGACCAGGATCTCGCCCGCCTCGCCGGTCAGTTCCGGCTGGGCATGCAGCCCCTCCATGCAGCGGGTGAAGGCGGGCAGTTCCGCGTCGTTGCCGGAAAAGATCAGCCCCGCCGACCAGCCGGGCGCCGGCAACGGGCGGGTGCGGGTGAAGGTGAAACGGAAGGCCTCGGGCTTCATCTCGACCAGGGCGGCGTCACCGCCCAGCACCTTGAACACCAGACGCCGCACCTGGGCGAAAGGCATCTCCCAGGTCTCGGCCAAAGCGGGGCCGTCGTCCTGCACCACCAGGGTTCCGCCGGGCCGGAGAGCCCACAAGGCGTATTTCAAGGCGTGGGGCAGCAGGTTGCGGCACTTGAACCGCGCCGTACGCACCTCGACCGCATCCAGATCGCGGCAATGCTTGGCTTTGACGAGGCTTTCGATACTGTCGATGATCACGGTGGCGGCTTTAAGTCAGGGGACGGTCGGGTTGCGTGGGAAGAGGGAATTTGCTATCCAAACCCAGCGGTTTTTCCGCCCGTCGATTTGCCGCGATGGCGGCATAAAGGTCAATCCCAATTCCGAGGTCCCATGGGCGCGCGGATTCTGGCTCATCGTGGAGCCTGGAAGCAAAAGGCCGAACAGAACCGCCCCTCCTCGCTCGGTCAGGCGCTGCGGGCCGGGTTCGGCATCGAGACCGACCTGCGCGACCGGCTGGGAGGCGTGGTGATCTCCCACGACATGCCCGGCGCCGATTCCCCTGCCCTGGACCAATGCTGGGCCGAATGGATGGAGCTGGCCTCGCCCGAACGGGTGCTGGCGCTCAACGTCAAGGCCGACGGCCTGGCCGAGGCCATGGCGCCGCTGGTGGCGGGCCGGGCCTCGGACTACTTCTTCTTCGACATGTCGGTGCCCGACATGCGCCACTATCTGCGCCTGGGCCTGACCACCTTCACGCGGCATTCCGATGCCGAGCCCTCGCCCGCCTATTACGCCCAGTCCGCCGGGGTGTGGCTGGACGAGCTGGAGCGCGAATGGATCACCTCCGCCGATGTCCAGGCCCATCTGGACGCCGGCAAGCGGGTTGCCCTGGTCTCGGGCGAACTGCACCGGCGCGATCACGCTCCCATCTGGGACCTGGCCCGGCATTTTCGCCACGACGACCGCGTGATGGTCTGCACCGACCTTCCCGCCCAATTGCAGGAGTTCCTGAGGTGAGCCCCATCCGCGCCGTTCTGTTCGACCTCGACGGCGTCCTGGTGGATGCCCGCGAGTGGCATTGGGAGGCGCTCAATCAGGCGCTGCGCCTGTTCGGCTACGAGATCGGCCGCGAAGAGCACCTGACCACCTTCGACGGCCTGCCGACCCGCAAGAAGCTGGCCTATCTGCACGAGCACCGGGGCTTTCCCAAGGGGCTGGCCGGCGTCATCAACGAGTTGAAGCAGGTCTATACCAAGCAGTTGATCGCCACCCATTGCTTCCCGGTGTTCCACATCGAATATGCGGTGTCGCGCCTGAAGGCCGAGAGCTACAAGCTGGCGGTGTGCACCAACTCCATCCGCGAGACCTGCGACATGATGCTGGGCCAGTCGGGCTTACTGGAGTATTTCGACATCACCCTGTCCAATCAGGATTGCGCCCGGCCCAAGCCCGATCCCGACATCTACGTCTCGGCCATGCAGCGCCTGGGCGTGGCGCCGGTCGAGACGGTGATCGTCGAGGACAATGAGTACGGCGTGCAGGCGGCTACCGCGTCGGGCGCCCATGTGCTGCGCGTCGCCGATCCTTCCGAGGTGACCTACTGGAACATCCGCGAACGCATCCGTCTGGCGGAGGCCGCGTCATGATCCAGATCCTCATGCCCATCGCCGGCTCGGCGCGGCCCTTCCACGAGATGGGCCAGAAGTTCCCAAAGCCGCTGATCGAGGTGCTGGGCCACCCCATGGTGGAATACGCCATCCGCTCGTCCCGGCCCGCCGGCGACCACCGCTTCATTTTCGTCACCAACGCCGCCGACCGCCAGGAATTCCACCTGGACTCGGTGCTCAAGCTGCTGGCGCCCGGCTGCACCATCGTCCAGACCGAGAAGCCCACCGGCGGCGCCCTGTGCACCGCCCTGCTGGCCGTCGACCACATCGACCGCGAGGCGCCGCTGCTGGTATGCAACGGCGATCAGTGGACGGCCCGGGGCATTCAGCCGGCGCTTGACGACTTCCGCGCCCGCGACCTGGACGTGGGCATCGTCACCTTCACCTCCATGCATCCGCGCTGGTCCTTCGTGCGCACCGACGAGGACGGCATGGTGGTGGAAACCGCCGAGAAGAACCCCATCAGCAACCACGCCACCGTGGGCGCGTACTACTACCGCAACGGCGGCATGTTCGTGCGCGGCGCCGAGAAGTCGCTGCTGAAGAACACCCTGGTCAACAACCAGTTCTTCATCGTGCCTTCCATCAACCAGCTGATCCTGGAAGGCGCCCGCGTCGGCCAGCACAAGATCCCCAATGCCGAGTTCCATCCACTGGGCATCCCCGAGGACGTGTCGCACTTCCTCGACCACTTCCAGACCTCGCCGCTCGACCAATGACCAGCAAGCCGATCATCGTCATCCCCATGGCCGGCGAGGGCTCGCGCTTCGCCCAGGCGGGCTATGCCAAGCCCAAGCCGTTCATCGACGTGCTGGGCCGCCCCATGATCCACCACGTCATCGACAACGTGGCCTATGCCGGTGCCTCCACCTTGCTGATCGCCCGCGCCGCCCATTGCGCCGCCGAGCCCGGCGTGGTGGCCGAGCTGAAGGCCGCGGGCAATCTGGACATCCACCTGCTGGACGGACTGACCGAGGGCACCGCCTGCACCCTGCTGGCGGCCTATGACAAGATGGATCCGGACGCCCCCATCCTGGTGGCCAATTCCGACCAGTTCGTGGATGGCGGCGTCACGGCCATGCTGGACGACGCGCTGGCCCGCGACCTGGACGGCTCCATCATGGTCTTCAAGTCCGAGCCCCACCCCAAATGGTCCTATGCCAAGCTGCGGGACGACGGGCTGGTGGAGCGGGTGGCAGAAAAGGACCCCATCAGCGAATGGGCCACGGTCGGCATCTACTACTTCAAGTCGGCGCGGGCCTTCCGCCGGGCCGCCGAAGCCATGATCGCCGCCAACGACCGGGTCAACAACGAGTTCTATACCTGTCCGGTCTATAACTACGCCATCAAGGCCGGGGCAAGGATCGGCGTCTGGGAGATTCCCCAGACCGCCATGCACGGCCTGGGCACGCCGGAAGACCTGGACGCCTTCATCGCCGAACGGGCCGCCGGCACGTCGGCCTGATGCTGTTCAATTCGGCGCCTTTCCTGTTCGCCTTTCTGCCCCTGGTCCTGGCCGGGTTCTTCGGAATCCGGCGGATGGGATGGCGTCCGGCCATGGCGTTTCTGACGCTGGCCTCCATCGTCTTCTATGCCTGGTGGAATCCGGCCTATGCCTGGCCGCTGGCCGCCTCCATCGTCGGGAACTTCCTGTTCGGGCTGGCCATCGCGCGCAGCCGCGACACGCGCTGGGGCGGAGCGATCCTGGCGCTGGGCGTCGCTGCCAACCTGGCCTTTCTCGGCATCTTCAAGTACGAGCGCTTCTTCGCAGAATCCGTCGCGCCGCTGCTGGGGTTGATGATCACCTCGCAGCGGCTGGAACTGCCGCTCGGCGTATCGTTCTTCACCTTCACCCAGATCGCCTATCTGGTGGATGTCCGGCGTAATCTGGTCCGAGACGCCGACGCGCTGAGCTACACCCTGTTCGTCACCTTCTTCCCCCATCTGATCGCCGGCCCCATCATCCACCACAAGGAGATGATGCCCCAGTTCCGCCAGCCCCGCAGGGACTGCGCGACGAGTGAGAATCTGGTGGCCGGACTGTCCCTGTTCGCCATCGGCCTGTTCAAGAAGGCGGTGATCGCCGATTGGGTGGCGTCCTATGTCTCACCCGGTTTTTCCGCTGCCGGCGCCGGTCAGGACCTGGGCCTGCTGGCCGCCTGGCAATGCGCCCTGGCCTACACGGTGCAGATCTATTTCGACTTCTCGGGCTATTCCGACATGGCGCTGGGACTGGCGCGGCTGTTCGGCATCGATCTGCCGGTCAATTTCAACTCGCCCTACAAGGCCACCAGCATCATCGAGTTCTGGCGGCGCTGGCATATGACCCTGTCGCGCTTTCTGCGCGACTACCTGTATTTCCCGCTGGGCGGCGGGCGATGCGGCCCGGTGCGGCGCCACGTCAACCTGATGCTCGTCATGACGCTGGGCGGATTGTGGCACGGGGCCGCCTGGACCTTCGTCGCGTGGGGCTGCCTACATGGGCTGATGCTGGTGGGCAACCACGCGTGGCGGGCCATCCGTCCCGCCGTGCCGGGGCGAGGGGAAGTCGTTGCCGGCTGGATTCTGACCCAGGTCCTGGTCGTGGTCGCCTGGGTGTTCTTCCGCGCCGTCAATTTCGATGCCGCGCTGATCGTGCTGAAGGGCATGGCGGGGCTGAACGGCCTGTCGGGCGGCGCGGTCAAGGTGGCGTGGGACGGGCTGGTCCTGTCGCTGGTCCTGATGGCGGTCTGCGTCGCCGCCCCCAACAGCCAGCAGATCATGAGCGCCACCGGGCCGGGACTGGAGCCGGTCGAACGGCCGGATCGACTGGCGTGGCGCCCCACCACCGGCTGGGCCTGGACCCTGGCCGCCATGCTGGCCTGTTCCGCCATGACCCTGTGGCGAACCAGCGAATTCCTCTATTACCAGTTCTGACATGAGCCAGCCCGCCCCCCTGACAAACCTCCGTTTTCTCCTCACCCTGCTGGTGGGGGTCGTGCTGCTGTTGGCGATGGGCGCGGCCTTCAACTTTATCGTCGATCCCTATGCCAGCTTCCGCTGGAACGACATCAAAGGCTTCAATGACCAGAAGACGCTGCGGCGTGACGGCGGACGGGTCAACAAGGCGCTGATTCTCGGCCACACCAAATTCGACGTCCTGCTTTACGGCAGTTCACGCGGTGAAATGGGCCTGGACCCGCAATCGCCGGCCCTGAGTGGTGCCCTGGCCTTCAACGCCTCGCTGTCGGCCACCAATATCGTCGAGCTGTCCCATGCCATCGATTATGCCGCCCGTCACCAGTCGCCCAAGCTGGTGGTCATCGGCCTCGACCTGCTGTTGTTCGGCAGCCAGGTGTGGACCAGCGGCGATTTCGACCGCTCGGGCTTTGCCGGGGCCTCTGCCTGGCCGGTCTATGTCCGTCGCCTGCTGTCGCTGCAATCTTTCGACGATTCCGGCTGGGTCCTGTTCAGTTCGGTCAAGGGTCTTCGCCAGTCCTTCGCCAAGGACGGCACCTATGACATCGGCGCACGCAAGAAAGGCTTCGACCACCGCGCCGAGATGGACAGCGTGCTGCACCTGCAACTGTCCTTGCCTGGCTCTGAACGAACCTATGGCGGGTTTCGCTACGCGCCCGAGCGGATGGAAGACCTGCGGCGCATCCTCTCCGCCTTCGATAACGGCAAGACCCGGGTGGTGCTGTTCGTCACCCCCATCCACGCCAAGGTGCTGGAAGCCAAGGCGGGGGCCGGGCTGCTGCCCGCCTGGGAGCAGTGGAAGCGCGACCTGGCGGCGACGGTGGCCGAAAGCCATGCCGAGCTGTGGGATTTCAGCGGCTTCAACGCCATCACCACCGAGGACATCCCCCGCGACCCGGCGACCCGCATGCACTGGTACTGGGACGGCTCCCATTTCACCAAGGCGGCGGGAAATCTGATCCTGGAGCGCATCATCTCGGGCAAGGACGACCCGTCCTTCGGCATCCGGCTGACCTCGGACAATGTCGAGACCGTGATCAACCGCATCCGGTCCGAGCGAACGGCCTACGCCGCGGCCCACCCCGACGAGGTGGCCGAGGTCCGCGCCCTGGCGGAGGCCAGCGGCATCAGCCGCCGGTGACGCTCATGTGGCGGCTGACGGCGGGGCGGGAATCGCGATCGATAATGAAGTCGTGGCCCTTGGGCTTTCTGGAGATGGCCTCGGCAATGGCGGCCTCCAGCAACTGGTCGCCCTCGCTGGCCCGCAGGGGAGTGCGCAGATCGGCGGCGTCCTCCTGGCCCAGGCACATGTACAGCGTTCCGGTGCAGGTCACCCGCACGCGGTTGCAGGTCTCGCAGAAATTGTGGGTCATGGGGGTGATGAAGCCGATGCGCCCGCCGGTCTCGGCGACGCGCACATAGCGGGCCGGGCCGCCGGTGCGGTAATCGATCTCGGACAGGGTGAACCGCTGTTCCAGCCGGCTCCGCACCAGGGAGAGCGGCAGATACTGCTCGGTGCGGTCGGAATGGATGTCGCCCATGGGCATGGTCTCGATGAAGGTGAGATCGAAGCCGTGGCGCCCGCACCATTCCACCAGATGCTCGTGCTCGTCCTCGTTGCCGCCCTTCAGCGCCACCGTGTTGATCTTGACCGCCAGACCGGCGGCCTTGGCGGCCATGATTCCGTCCAAGACCTGATCCAGCTTGCCCCAGCGGGTGATGGCCTCGAACTTGGCGGGGTCCAGGCTGTCCAGCGAGACGTTGAGGCGCTTGACCCCGGCCGCCGCCAGGCCGTCGGCATGCTTGGCAAGCTGGGTGGCGTTGGTGGTCAGCGTCAGCTCGTCCAGCTCGCCCGACTTGACCAGACGGCCCAGGTTGGTGATCAGGCTCATGATGTTGCGCCGGACCAGGGGCTCGCCGCCGGTAAGGCGCAGCTTGCGCACGCCGGAACGGACGAAAGCGCCGCACAGCCGCTCCAGTTCCTCCAGCGACAGGATGTCGGCCTTGGGCAGGAAATGCATGTCCTCGGCCATGCAATAGACGCAGCGCAGATCGCAGCGGTCGGTGACCGACACGCGCAGATAACTGACCTTGCGTCCAAACGGATCGATCATGACGCATCCTCCATGCCCCTCGGCGGGGGCTTGCTCTAATGATATATATGCTGCCTGCGTTAAAAACGAGTCTTGGCGTTGGTCAAGACATCGGCAAAAGGCTTAGGAGTGCCCCCATGGTTTCCGCCCCGCAATCCAGCCAGCCCGCCATCGGCGCGGTCATCTACCCGCCGGGCAAGCCGCCCGAGGCCTTGCTGGCCGAATTCGCCGCCCAGCTGGCGGCGCGGGGCTTTCGCCTGGGTGGGCTGCTGCAGGACACGCTCCGCGACGAGACGGGCCGCAAGACCGACATGACGGTGACCGAGATCGATACGGGCCGGAAGCTGTCCATCGGCCAAAGCCTGGGCAAGGCGTCCAAGGCCTGCATCCTGGATTCCCAGGCCCTGGCCGAGGCCTCGGGCTCGGTGCGCCGCGCCATCGAAAGCCATGCCGACCTGCTGTTCATCAACAAGTTCTCCAAGTCCGAGATGGAAGGCGAAGGGCTGGCCGGCGACATGCTGGCCGCCGTGGCCGAGGGCGTGCCGGTGCTGACCGCCGTGCCCGGCGTGCTGATCGAGGAATGGACGGAGTTCACCGGCGGCCAGACCGAGCTGATCGCCCCCTCCCTGGCGGCGCTGTGGCGCTGGTGGGGACCGGGGCGGCTTTACGCCGACCTCGCCAACGGCGTGGAGGATTGCGCCGTCAAGCGGGTGGTGGTGGGGCTCAACTGGACCATGGTGGAAACCGCGACCGGCGTCGGACTGGCCCAGACGCCGGAACGCGGCACGCCGGGCTGCAACGCCGCCCCCGATGCGGGCCGACGGGGCCAGGCGGGGCTAAAGGCCCTGGCCGGGCTGGTCCATTCCGCCAATGCCTTCGATCAGGCCTTAGGCATGGCCGCCTGCAACGCCCATTACAATCGCTACGACCTCGAGCTTCCGGGCGGCAACGGCCTGGAAAGCTTTGGCGTCAAGGGTGGCGGCACCGTGGTGATCGGCGCCTTTCCCGGCATCGCCGAGCGCCTGCCCGGCGCCAAGATCGTCGACCGCAAGCCCGGCCCCGGCCAATATCCGGAACAGGCCGCCGAGTGGCTGCTGCCTGCCGCCGAGGCGGTGATCATCACCGCGTCGACCCTGGCCAACCGCTCGGCGCCCCATCTCTTGCATCTGGCCCGCTTCGCCCGGGTGGCCCTGGTGGGGCCGGGGGCGCCGCTGACCGAGCGCCTGCTGAGCTATGGCGTCGAGGTCAGTTCGGGGCTGATCGCCCAGGACCCCGACGGCTTGGCCCGTGCCGTGGCCGAGGGCGGGGGCGCCAAGGATCTGAAGCGATTCAGCCGCCAGGCCACCCTCCGCCGCCCGGCCCCATGATCAGGCTGTTCGAGATGGCGGATTCCTGATACTTCGATCGCCACAACAAGCGGACGGACAGCGATTGCGGATTTCCTGGTCACTGGGGGCGTGGCGGCCGATGATGCGGCACTTGGCCGATAGGGGCACGGTGGCGATCACCATCGACGATGCCCCCATGCCTGATAGCACGCCGGCCTTGCTCGACCTGCTGGACCGCTTCGATGCCAAGGCCACCTTCTTTATGAGCGGCTGCCGCGCGGTGTCGCAGGACGCCCTGTTGGCCGAGACGGTCAGGCGCGGCCACGCCGTCTACGCCCATGGCTGGGACCATGTGCGCCTCGACCGCGAGCCCACCTCCCGCCTGCTCGACGACATGGAACGCTGCGAAGCCCTGCTGGCCCGCCACCGCCCGACGCCCCAGCCCTATCTGGTGCGCCTGCCCTATAACGGCGGGCGGCGCTCGGCGCGCATCCACCGGGCCTTGGCCGCGTGGAAGCCGGGCTGCGCCCTGGTCCATTGGGGCCCCAGCACCGAGGACCACATGACCTCAACCCGCTGCGCCGCGCCCGAGGACGTGGAAACCGAGTGCCGTAGGGATGTGGAGCGCCTGCTGGCCGATCCCCGCCTGCCCGGCGGCATCCTCCTGATGCACGACCAGCCCATCAACGAGCGCCCGGGCGCCCAGTTCAAGCCCGCCGTCACCATCGCCATGCTGCGGCTGCTGCTGGAGGGCCTCCAAGCCCGCCGCTTGCGCTGCGTCACCCTGCCGCCGCCCCCGCCTCAGGCATGGTGGCGACGCTTCATCCTGGTCTGAGAGAGGAAATCCTTGCGCATTCTCCACACCATTCCGGGACGCAATTGGGGCGGCATGGAACACCGCACCATGGAACAGGTGCGCTGGCTGAAGGCCCATGGCCACGATGTGTGGCTGGCCTCGCCGTCGGACGGCGAATCCTACAAGCGGGCCGAGGCCGCCGGGCTGCCGGTGATCGACTTCGACTTCGACCGCCCGTGGAAGCCCGCCACCGTGCGCGGCTTTCGCCGGCTGCTGATCGAAAAACGTGTCGAGGTGGTTGACACCCACGTCACCCGCGACGCCAAAACCGCCGCCGCCTGCCTGGATCTGGTGGCGGTAGTGCGCTCGCGCCACGTCAACCAGCCGCTCAAGGGCGGCATGATTCGCCGCGCTCAATGGCGGCTGGGTGCGGACTGGCTGATCACCGTGGCCGAATGCACCCGGAGCCAATTGCTGGAGGTCGGGCTGGCCGATGCCAAGCGCTCGGTCTCCATCGGCGGCTGGGCGGACGAGCGCTTCTTCGACCTGCCCGATCCGGTGGCCACCCGCGCCCGCCTGCGCGCCGCGCTGAACATTCCCGCCGAAGCCTATGCCTGGGTCTGCGTCGGCATGATCCGCCCCGACAAGGGCCAGGACCATCTGCTGGCCGCCCTGGCCCTGCTCAAGGACAAGGGCCTGTCCCCCATGCTGGCGATCGTCGGCTCGGCCACCGCCGAATGCGCCGATTACGAGCGCGGCCTGCACACGCAGTTGGAGGCTGCCGGGCTGAGTGGCCAGGTGGTGTTCACCGGCTATCGCGACGACGTGTCGGAACTGATGCAGATGGGCGACGCGGTGGTGATTCCCTCGCTGACCGAAGCCCAGCCCCGGGTCGCCGTCCAGGCCTTCGCCGTGGGCAAGCCGGTGGTGGCCAGCAATGTGGGCGGCGTTCCGGAAATCGTCTTTGACGGCCGGACGGGACTGCTGGTTCCCCCCGCCGACCCCGTTCGCCTCGCCGAGGCCATGGCCCGCGTCATGACCGACCACGAAGCCACCGCCCGCATGGCCGCCGCCGCGAGGCAACTGGCGGAGAAGGACATGCGCTTCGACAACCGCATGAACCAGACCCTGGAGGTCTACCGCACGGCCCAGGCCCACGCCCGCAAGCGCTTCCTGCCCCGCTTCAAGGGTGTCGGCGCATGACCTCCCTGACGGCCCTCGTGGTCATCTGCAACGAGGAAAAGCGCCTGCCCGCCTGCCTGGAGAAGCTGCGCTTCGCCGACCAGGTGGTGGTGGTGCTCGACAAGTGCACCGACGGCAGCAAGGACATCGCCCTGGCCTTCGGAGCCCGCATCGTCGAGGGGCGCTGGGACCTGGAGGGCGACCGCCGCAACACCGGCATTGCCGCCTGCGACACCGAATGGGTGCTGGAGGTGGATGCCGACGAGCACGTCCCCCCCGCTTTGGCCGAGGAAATCCGCCGGGTCATCGCCACGTCGCCCTTCGACTGGCACGAGATCCTGGTGGACAATCACATCGGCGACCGTCTGGTCCGCCACGGCTGGGGCGCCTCTTACGGCAAGGCCGCCTATCCCGGCCTGTTCCGCAAGGCCGCCAAGACCTGGGGCCGCGACCGCGTCCACCCCTCGCTGGTCTGGCGGGGCAGGAAAGGCCCCATGCTGGTCAACCGGCTGGACCACTACGTGGACAAGAACATCTCGGACATGATCCGGCGCCTGGATTCCTATTCCACCGCCAAGGCCCGCGACCTGCGCGACCGTGGCGAAACCTGGGGCTCCACCGCCTCCAATATCCGCCGGCTGTTCTCTCGCTTCTTCAAATGCTATGTGCGGCGGGGCGGCTGGCGGGAAGGCGGCTATGGCCTGATCATCGCCATCTGCGCCGGGCTTTATCCCCTGCTGTCCCACTTCAAAGCCAAGTACGAGAAGGAATAGCGCCCATGGCCCGCATCGTCATGACCGACGACGGCATCAGCTTCGACGGCGCCACATTGGAGGAACGGCCGCTGGGCGGGGCCGAGACTTCGTTCATCGAGATGGCCAACGCCCTGGCGGCGCGCGGCCACGAGGTGCTGGTCTGCAACAAGTGCGAGGCGGAACGGGTCCACAGGGGCGTCACCTGGCGCCCCCTGTCCCAGGGCGTGCCCGACAGCGCCGATCTCTACATCGCCAATCGCGGCGACAAGCTGATCCGCCTGTGCCCCAAGGCCAGGCGCACCATCTTCTGGATTCACAATCCCGCCGGCTACCTGCTGAAGTGGCGCTATCAGTGGAAGCTGGCGCTGCGCCTGCCGGTGATCGTGTTCTCCGGGGCCAGCCACGCCTCCACCTATCCGTCCTTCGCCATGGCCGGCGGCCGGGAAACCGTGCCATACGGCCTGACCGACCTGTTCTGCCACGCCACGCCGCGCACCGAGCCGCCGCCGCCCCGGGTGGTGTTCACCTCCAATCCCATGCGGAGCCTGGACTGGCTGCTGGACCTGTGGGAGCGACGCATCCGCCCGGCCGTGCCCAACGCCGAACTGCACGTCTTCGCCGGCACCGCCACCTATGGCGCCGCCGGCGCTGCCAAGGCCGACCGCATGGGCGTGGTGCTGAACAAGGCCGCCGCCATGGCGGCCCACGACGTGGTGCTGCGCGGCCCCGTCCCCAAGACCCAGCTGGTGGATGAACTGGCCGCCGCCCGCGCCCTGCTCTATCGCGGCGATATCGGCGAGACCTTCTGTTCGGCGGTGGCCGAGGCCCAGGCCATGGGTGTGCCCGCCGTGCTGCAGGACATCGCCTGCATGAGAGAACGGGTGATCGAGGGAGAAACCGGCTATTGCGTGAAGGATGAGGAAACCTTTGTCAGTCATGCTGTGGCCATCCTCAGCGACGACGCCCTGTGGCGGCGTCTACATCTGGCCTGCCTGGTGAAACAGCGAAGCTGGCACTGGGATCAGGCGGCGGCCGAGTTCGAGCGCATCGGCCGGTTGGGGTAGCTTGCTTTCGTGGGGCCTTTGTCCTACGAAGTTTCAAGACGCAGAAAGCGGGGGAACGGGTGCCATGAAGTATGATCGCAAGCGGGTTCTGGTCACGGGCGGCGCCGGCTTCCTCGGCTCCCACCTCTGCGAGCGGCTGCTGGCGGAAGGCTGCGACGTGCTGTGCGTCGACAACTTCTTCACCGGCACCAAGGCCAACATCGCGCATCTGCTGGACAATCCCTATTTCGAGATGATGCGCCACGACGTCACCTTCCCGCTGTATGTGGAAGTGGACGAGATTTTCAATCTGGCCTGCCCGGCGTCCCCCATCCACTACCAGCGCGACCCGGTGCAGACCACCAAGACCTCGGTGCACGGCGCCATCAACATGCTGGGCCTGGCAAAAAGGGTGGGCGCGAAGATCTTCCAGTCCTCCACCTCCGAGGTGTATGGCGATCCGGATGTGCATCCCCAGCCGGAAAGCTATCGCGGCAACGTCAATCCCATCGGCCCGCGCGCCTGCTACGACGAGGGCAAGCGCTGCGCCGAGACGCTGTTCTTCGATTACTGGCGCCAGCACAGCCTGCGCATCAAGGTGGCGCGCATCTTCAACACCTATGGCCCGCGCATGCATCCCGACGATGGCCGCGTGGTGTCCAATTTCATCATGCAGGCGCTGCAGGGCCAGCCCATCACGCTCTACGGCGACGGCAGCCAGACCCGTTCGTTCTGCTATGTGGATGACCTGATCGAAGGCTTCATCCGCCTGATGAACAGCCCCGACGACATCACCGGCCCCATCAACCTGGGCAACCCGCGCGAGATGACCATCCGCCAGTTGGCCGAACTGGTGGTCCGAATGACTGGCGCCAAGTCCGAGATCATCTACAAGCCGCTGCCCGCCGACGACCCCATGCAGCGCAAACCCGACATCACTCAGGCCAAGGCCGTGCTGAACGACTGGGAGCCCAAGGTGGCGCTGGAGCAGGGCCTGGAAAAGACCATCGCCTATTTCAAGGGCAAGATTGCCGAGTGAGCCACCATCGCTGGGACACGCCGCCTCGGCATCCGATGGAACCGGCTTCCGTTTGCTCGACGGGCATGGATGGGGTAAGGGTTGCCCCATGAAGCGAGCCTCCTCCACCTCACCGCGCGCCATCGCCGTCGACCTGCTGTCCATGGTGCTGGACAAGGGCCGATTGCTCGACGACGTGCTGGACGATTCCCGCCTATCCCGGTTGGAAGACCGCGATCGCGGCTTCGTGCGCATGCTGCTGGGCACCACGCTGAGACGGCTGGGCCAGATCGACACCCTGATCGAGCATTGCCTGGACAAGCCCATGCGGGCCGGCGCCGCCGGGGCCGAACACGCGCTGCGCTTAGGAATCTGCCAGTTGCTGTTCCTGGACGTGGCGCCCCATGCCGCCATCTCCACCACCGTGGATCTGGTCAAGGGCTCCAAGCTGGCCGGTTTCGCCAAGCTGCTGAACGCGGTGCTGCGCCGCCTGGACCGCGAGGGCCGCGATCTGGCGGCCGCCCAGGATGCCGGGCTGCTCAACACGCCGGAATGGCTGTGGCGCTCTTGGGTCAAGGCCTATGGCGAGGACGGCGCCCACGCCATCGCCGCCGCCCATCTGATCGAGGCGCCGGTGGACATCACGGTGGCCGCCGATTCCGCCCTGTGGGCCGAGCGGCTGGAGGCTTCGGTCCTGCCCACCGGATCGCTGCGCCGCGCCGCCGGCGGCTCGGTCGCCGCCCTGCCCGGCTTCGACGACGGAGCCTGGTGGATTCAGGACGCCGCCGCCGCCCTGCCCGCCCGCCTGCTGGGCGACGTCAGGGGCAAGGCTGTGGCCGATCTGTGCGCCGCGCCGGGGGGCAAAGCGCTGCAACTGGCCGTCGCCGGAGCCGATCTCACCGCGCTCGACCGCTCGGCCAAGCGGCTGGTGCGCTTTACCGCCAACCTGAAGCGCCTGGGCCTGAAGGCCAAGGTGGTGGAAGCCGATGCCGGCGCCTGGACGCCGCCCGCCCCCTTCGACGCCATCCTGCTGGATGCCCCGTGCTCGGCCACCGGCACCCTGCGCCGCCACCCGGACGTGGCCCGGCACAAGAACCCGGCCGAGGTGATGAAGCTGGCCGGCGTCCAGGCCCGCCTGCTGCAGGCGGCCATTCCCATGCTGAAGCCGGGCGGCACCCTGGTCTACTGCACCTGTTCGCTGGAGGCGGAGGAAGGCCCGGAGCAGATCGCCGCCCTGCTGGCCGGAGGCGCGCCGCTCAGGCGCGTCCCCATCCGCCCCGAGGAGGTTGGCGGGCTGGCCGAACTGATCACCCCCGAGGGCGATCTGCGCACCCTGCCCTGCCATCTTGCCTCGCAGGGCGGCATGGATGCATTCTTCGCGGCGCGTTTGGAGAAGGTTTCATGAAGCGCTTCGTCCTCATCGACCGTGACGGCACCATCAACGTCGAAAAGCACTACCTGTCCGATCCCGACCAGTTGGAGCTTTATCCCGGCGTCGGGCGCGCCATCCGTCGCCTGAACAGGCTGGGCCTGGGCGTTGCCGTGGTCACCAACCAGTCGGGAATCGCGCGGGGCTATTTCGACCTGGAGCGTCTCGATCAGATTCACGACCGCCTCTACACCCTGCTGGAAGCCGAGGGCGCCATGGTGGACGGGCTTTACCTCTGCCCCCATGGCCCCGCCGACGACTGCACCTGCCGCAAGCCGCTGCCCGGCATGGTGGAGCAGGCGGTGGCCGACCACCATTTCGACCCGGCCCAGGCCTTCATGATCGGCGACAAGGAAGTGGATGTGGAACTGGGCCATGCCGTGGGAGCCGTCAGCATCCTGGTGCGCACCGGCCACGGCCCGAAATTCGTCGAAGGCACCAAGGCCGATCACGTGGTCGACGACCTGCCCCAGGCCGTCGCGGTGATCGAGAAGCTGCTGGCATGCGCATCCTCTTCCTGACCGAGAACTATCCGCCGGAAACCAATGCCGCCGCCACCAGGGTTTCGGAGCGGGCGGCTTATTGGATCAAGGCAGGACATCAGGTCACGGTGCTGACTTCGGCCCCCAATTTCCCCGGCGGCAGGCTGTTCGAGGGCTGGCGCAACGACTGGCGCCAGATCTCGGTGGTCGACGGCATCCGGGTGGTGCGGGTCAAGACCTACATCGCCCCCAACGAGGGCTTCGCCAAGCGCATCCTCGACTTCCTGTCCTTCATGGTGTCGGCCTTTATCGCCGGGCTGTTCGAGGCCAGGCCCGACGTGGTGGTCTCCACCAGTCCGCAATTCTTCGCCGCCGTGGGTGGCTGGGCGCTGGCGGCGGTGCGTCGCGTGCCCTTCGTGTTCGAGCTGGGCGATCTGTGGCCGCGCTCCATCACCGCCGTGGGCGCCATGAAGGACAGCCCGGTGATCCGCGCCATCGAGGCGCTGGAGCTGTTCCTCTATCGCCGCTCGGCCGCCGTGGTGGCGCTGACCCGGGCCTTCAAGGCCGACCTGATCGCCCGGCGCATCCCGGCGGAAAAGATCGCCGTGGTGATCAACGGGGTCGACCTGCCCCGCTATGCCCCCCGGCCGCGTGACGAGGCGCTGGAGGCCGAATGGGGCCTGAAGGACAAATTCGTCATCGGCTATGTGGGCACCCACGGCATGGCCCACGGCCTGATCAATGTCCTGGACGCCGCCCTGCGCCTGAAGGACACAGCGCCCCATATCCGCTTCCTGCTGGTTGGCAACGGCGCCGAGCGCCAGATGCTGAAGGACGAGGCCGCCCGGCGCGGTCTCGCCAACGTGGTGTTCGGCCCGCCCCAGCCCAAGGAGCGCATGCCCGCCGTGTGGTCGCTGTGCGACGTGGCGCTGATCCATCTCAAGGATTCGCCCGCCTTCGCCGAGGTGATCCCCTCCAAGATGTTCGAGGCCATGGGCATGGGCCTGCCGCTGCTGCTGGTGGCGCCAAGGGGCGAGGCCTCGCACATCGTCGAGGCCGACCGGGCCGGACTGTTCGTACCTGCCGCCGATCCGGACGGCCTGGCCGCCGCCGCCCGCCGTCTGGCCGACGATGCCGCAGAGCGCAAGACCCTGGCCGCCGCCAGCCTGGAAGCGGCCTCGTCCCATACCCGCCAGCGTCAGGCCGATCTATTCATCCGGGTTCTGGAACTGGTGGTTGCAGGCCGGGGCTCGGCCGAGGCCGGCACCATCGAGGGATGAGGCAGGCCATCTTTTGATTGACGCGGGGGGGCGGCTTTGTCCACAACCCCCTTTGCCAAGTGTTTGAGGAGCCTTGTTCATGTCCACCCCGTCGTCGCGGATCGCCGTCATCGGCCTGGGCTATGTCGGCCTGCCGCTGGCCGTGGCCATCGCCCGCCACTTCCCCACCATCGGGTTCGACATCGACCAGGGCCGCGTCGCCGAGCTGCACAAGGGCCTGGACCGTACCGGCGAGGTGGAGACCGCCCGTCTGCGAGCCAGCACCATGCGCCTGTCGGCCAAGGCCGACGACATCGCTGGCCAGGACGTCTACATCGTCACGGTGCCCACCCCGGTGGACAGCGGCAATTACCCCGACCTCAAGCCGGTGCTGTCGGCCTGCCGCACGGTGGGCAGGGCCATGAAGAACGGCGCGGTCGTGGTGTTTGAAAGCACCGTCTATCCCGGCGTCACCGAGGATATCTGCGGCCCCGAGCTGGAAAAGTACTCGGGGCTCAAATGCGGCACCGACTTCTTCCTGGGCTACAGCCCCGAGCGCATCAATCCCGGCGACCGCGAACACACCGTGGACCGCATCACCAAAGTGATCGCCGGCCAGACCCCCGAGGTGACGGCACTGCTGGCCCGGATCTACGGCTCGGTGACCACGGGGGGCGTGTTCCCCGCCGCCTCGATCCGGGTGGCCGAGGCCGCCAAGGTGATCGAGAACGCCCAACGCGACATCAACATCGCCTTCATCAACGAAATCACCATGATCTTCCAGAAGCTGGGGATTTCGGTCTACGACGTTCTGGACGCCTCGTCCACCAAGTGGAACTTCCTCAATTTCAAGCCGGGTCTGGTGGGCGGCCACTGCATCGGCGTCGATCCCTTCTATCTGGCCCAATGCGCCCAGGACAACGGCCATCACCCCGAGATCATCCTGTCGGGGCGGCGCATCAACGACGGCATGGGCGAGTGGATCGCGGAACGGGTGTCAGCCCAGCTTTCCGGTCCGTCGCGCATTCTGGTCCTGGGCCTGACCTTCAAGGAAAACGTCCCCGACCTCAGGAATTCCAAGGTGGTCGACGTGATCCGCGCCCTTCGCGCCCGGGGGCACTCGGTAGATGTTCACGACCCCTTCGCCGACCCGGCCGAGGCGGAGCACGAATATTCCGAGACCCTGATGCCCAGCCTGGACGGCGCCGCCGGTTATGACTGCCTGCTGGGCGCCGTGCCGCATCAGCCCTATGTGGCCTTTTCAGGCGAGAGCTTCACCACCCTGGTCCGTCCCGACGGGCTGGTGGCCGACGTCAAGGGCATGTGGCGCGGCATGGATATCCCGCAGTCACTCCGCCTGTGGCGGCTGTAGTCTTTGCGCATCCTGTTCATCACCGCCAGCCGCATCGGTGATGCGGTGCTGTCCACCGGATTGCTGGCCCATCTCGCCGGGCAGTACCCCCAGGCCCGCTTCACGGTGGCCTGTGGCGCGGCAGCGGCGGGATTGTTCGCCTCGGCCCCCTTTGTCGAGAGGGTCATTCCCATGGTCAAGCGCAAGCGCGCCGGCCACTGGATCGACCTGTGGCGGCAGACCGCCGGAACCTTCTGGCATCAGGTGATCGACCTGCGCGGGTCGGGCCTGGGCTGGCTGGTGCCGACACTGAAGCGCCGCATCATCAAGTCGTCGTGGGAGCCCAAGCACCGGCTGCTGCATCTCTCGGCACTGCTGGGCCTCGACAGGCCGCTGGCGCCGGTGCTGTGGTCCACCCCCGCCCAGGACGACGAGGCCGCCAGGCTGATGGGCGACGGCCCCATTCTGGCGCTGGGTCCCGGGGCCAATTGGGCTCCCAAGCAGTGGCCCGCCGAGCGTTTCGCCCAGTTGGCGACCCGCCTGACCGGCGAAGGAGGAATCTTGGCCGGAGCCAAGGTCGCGCTGTTCGGCGCCGAGGCCGAGCGCCCGGCCATCCAGCCGTTGATCGAGGCCGTTCCGGTCGAGCGGCGCCTCGACCTGATCGGCAAGGTGGATCTGGCCACCCTCCACGCCTGTCTCAAGCGGGCCAGCCTGTATGTGGGCAACGATTCCGGCCTGATGCACATGGCCGCCGCCTCGGGCCTGCCCACGCTGGGGCTGTTCGGCCCGTCGTCAGAGGTGTTCTACGGCCCCTTCGGCCCCCGTTGCGCCTCGGTGCGCGGCCCGCGCTCGTTCGAAGACATCTGCCACGCCCCCGATTTCAACCACCGCCGCCCTGACTGTCTGATGCTTGACCTGACGGTTGAACGCGTGGCCGAGGCGACAGCAGAGTTGCTCCGGGCCGGGATGGACTCAGAAACGCGCCAGGAGACTTCCATATGAAGAGCGAGCTGCCAATCATTCTCGCCGTCATCCTGTCGCTGGTGGCGATCTACGGCCTGCGCCCGTCCAGAGCCGGCTCCGGCTGGCTGAGTTCGTCAAAGATCTTCCCGGTCGTCTGGGTCCTGATCTTCCTCCTCCCGTACATGGCGTTCGGCCCATCCTCCTATCTCTGGATGGATGACGAGGGCGATCTGCTGGTTCCCTTTCACTATTACGTGGCCAACTTCGCCGATGGCGGCCAGTACTCCCATCTGCTGGGCGCCGGCGCCGATCTCAAGGGATCGTTCCTGATCGGCGGAGAGCTGATCTCGCCCGAACGCTTTCTGATGGCCCATTTCCCGCTGTGGATCGCCATCGCCGTTCACAAGGCCCTGACCTGTGTCTTCGGCTTTGCCGGAAACTACCTTCTGGCCCGCCGTCTCGGCGGACTGGACCGCCGGCCCTCGCTGGCCCTGGCGGCTTTCGGCACGGTCTTCTGGTTCCGCATGATCCTGGTGACCTATAGCACCGGGATGACCCTGTCCCTGATTCCCATCGGTGTTTACCTCCTGGTCGGGCGGCTCGGCCGCAGATGGTGGTGGGGCGGCGCCTTGGCCTATGCCGTCATGGCGGGGCTGTGGATGGTTCCCACCGAAGGGGCGCCGGCCATCTCCATCGCCGTGGTCGCCACGATGATCCTGACCAAGCGCTATGACTGGCGCCCGTTCGCAGGGATCGCCCTGGCCGGTATCGTCATCGGCGTCAATTGGAGCGAATCCATCTACGCAATGCTCCAGACCATGGGAGAAAGCATGCGGGGGAGCGATCAGTCCTCCGTTTCCACGGAAGCGTTGGACGTAATCCACGGCACCATCGTCGGCTATCTGTCGATGTTCACCAACACGGCGTGGCCGCTGGGGCTAGAAATTGCCCTCTCGCTCGCCTTTCTCGCCATTGCCGCCCCGAGGCAAGTCCCGCGAGCCCTCATCACCATGATTCTGCCGGTCTTCTTCATCGCCGGTTTCTTGCTGTTTCCCTGGACTGAGATCGGGTTGGCCGGCATCCGCAACTCTGGAACCCGCTATTTCACCTTCGGCGTGACCGGTACGGTCACCCTGGTGGCGGCACAAGCCATTATCGCCTGGAAGCGGCGCGGTTACGGCCTGGTCCCCTGGGTCATCGGCCGAGGGGAGAGCCTACCCGCCGCCCTGGCCCTGGTCGGCGCCTTTGCCATCCTGGGATGGAATGTCGGCTTTCAGATGATCAATCTCTTTTATCGTTCAGGCCAAGCTCACTATCACGTTTCAAACCTGAAGAATCCCACATGGTTCAATGCCTCGGACCCCGCCCGGGTGGTGTCTTTGCGCGCCTCCTATCTTCAGCCCGAGCCCGGAGTCGTATTGGCCTATAACCTGCCCTATTTCGATGCTTGGCTGAATTTGATGGACCCTCGCTTTTTCCGATATTGGGTCAATGGCGTGAATCCCCGTGATCCCACAGACCCCCGAATCGGCTATGACTGGGCGAGTGTGCGGGGCGGCGTTGTTCATGTCGAAGAGATGGTATCGCTGCCCCTTCTCGCCGCCGCCAACGTGGGCTATCTGGTCAGCGCCCTGCCCGTCACGGGGCAAGGGCTTGTGCTGCTGGACGGGCCTGACCGTCCGCAGTTGGAAAAGCCCAGCCGCTCCGGCGTATCCCCCATGGAATATTACCGCGACAGGTGGTCGCGAATCTTTGACCTGGGAAAGATGCATATCTACGCCCTGCCCGGGCGGCTGCCTAGGGTCTGGGCGGCAGCCGCGCTGCAGACCACCAGCAGCGCCGCCGGCAGCGCCGGCTTTCTCGCCGAGGTCGCGGCGGCGGCTCCTGCCCGCGTCGCCGTACTCAACGCGGCCCATGCGATGGCTCTTGGAAAAGCCGAAGCCCATGCCTCCATGACGGTCGGCCGCTTTGATCTGGTGCGCAACGGCTTCGAGGTGGACCTGGATGCGCCCGAGGGAGGCGTGCTGATGGTCAACGCCCTTGCCACCCGGCACTTTCGCGCCTGGGCCGATGGCAGGGAGCTCCCCTTTACCGAGGCCAATGGAGTCCAGACCGCCATCGCCGTCCCGGCCGGCTCCCGACATGTCAGCCTGTGCTATGGTCGGCGCCCCTTGGTCGCCACCACGGCAAAGGATCCCCGGGAATGCGGCCTAGCCGCCGCCCGATCGCCCTGACAGATCGCATCATCGCGGTCGCGTGGCAACACCGCGCCGGTCATCGCCCTTGGCCGCGGTGGGTCGGGCCATCTCGCTTGCCACAATGAGCCATCCGGGCTAGAAGTCAGGTTGCACAGTACTCTTGACACGAATAGCAGACCCGTGCCGAATTCGAAGCCTACCCGGATCACCGTCCTCGTCCCGGCCTACAATGAAGAAGCCACCATTGCGGGTGTCCTCGAGCGGGTTCGCGCCCAGCGCGTTCCCGGCATCGAACTGGAAATCGTGGTTGTCAACGATGGCTCCAAGGACCGTACCCGCGAGATTCTCGACGCGCGGCCCGAGCTTTACGATCAGGTGGTGCACCAGGCCAACGGCGGCAAGGGTGCGGCTGTAAGGGCCGGGCTCGGTGTGGCCACCGGCGATTTCGTTCTGTTCCAGGACGCGGACCTGGAATACGACCCCGAGGATTATGCCCGCCTCTTGAAGCCCGTGCGCGATTTCGGCGCCGACGTGGTGATGGGATCACGCTTTGCCGCGCCAGAATACACCAGAGTATTTTATTTCTGGCACAAGATCGGCAACTGGGCGATCACCTTCCTGTTCAACGTCCTGAACAACACCACCTTCAGCGACATCTATTCCTGCTATTTGTGCTATCGCCGCTCGCTGGTGGACGGGACCGCCCTGCGCACCGCCGGTTGGGAGCAGCACGCCGAAATTCTTTCCAAGGCCGTGGCCGCGGGCAAGGTGTTCTACGAGACGCCCATCTCGTATCATGGCCGCACCTATGCCGAAGGCAAGAAGATCAAGGCCCACCACATCATCGCCGTGTTCGCCACCATCATCCGCGAACGCTTCGTCCGCTAGGAGACGTCTTTCATGTCCCACGACCACTACCACGACATCGACCCGGTCACTGAAGAGGAAAAGCTCAGCTGGCCAGCCTTCGACCGGGTGGTCAAGATGGATAAGGCCTTCACCGACGCCCGCGGCACCATCCAGCCGCTGGTGGATAGGCTGATGAAGAGTGCCGTCCTGATCGAGTCCAAGAAGGGTTCGCTTCGCGCCAACCACTACCACAAGACCGACTGGCACTATTGCTACGTGGTGTCGGGCTCCATCGAATACTGGCACCGTCCCACGGGCAGCACCGAGGAACCCACCCGCATGATCGTCAAGGCGGGCGAGATGATGTTCACGCCGCCCATGGTCGATCACGGCATGGTGTTTCCCGAGGATTGCACCTTCCTGACACTGTCGCGCAATTCCCGCGACCAGGCCGCCTACGAGGCCGACGTGGTGCGCATCGATCTGCTGGCCACCGAGGGGCTGACCTCCTGGAAGCCGGGCGACAAGTAAGCCCATGAGCACCCAGCATCACCGCCGCCCCACCTGCCGCCTGTGCGGTGGCAAACGCCTGACCGAGGTGGTCAAGCTGGTCCCCACGCCGCCGGCCAACGCCTTCGTGCCGGCCTCGGAGCTGGACAGGGAGCAGGAGCGCTTTCCCCTCGACGTGTTCTTCTGCGAGGATTGCGCCCATGTCCAGCTGCTGGACGTGGTCGACCCGCGTGTCCTGTTCGAGCACTACGTCTATGTCTCGGGCACCTCGCCGGTCTTCGTGAGGCATTTCGAGGATTACGCCGCCTTCGTCATGGAGCGCTTCAAGCCGGTGGCGGGTGGTCTGGTGCTGGATATCGGCTCCAACGACGGCACCTTGCTGTCCTTCTTCCAGAAGGCCGGCATGCGGGTGCTGGGCATTGATCCCGCCCAGGAAATCTCGGCCGAAGCGACCGCACGCGGCATTCCCACCATCTGCGGCTTCTTCGGCGCCGACAAGGGGGCCGAGATCGCGGCCGCCCACGGCAAGGCCGAGGTGATCACCGCCAACAACGTCTTCGCCCATATCGACGACCTGTCTGGCGTGGTGGATGGGGTCCGCGGCCTTCTGAGCCCCAGCGGCGTGTTCGTTTTCGAGGTGTCCTACCTAGTGGACGTGTTCGAGAACACGCTGTTCGATACCATCTACCACGAACATCTGGACTATCACTCGGTCAAGCCGCTGATCCGCTTCTTCGCCGCCAAAGGCATGGAACTGGTGGAGGCCATTCGGGTGGGCTCGCATGGCGGATCATTGCGCGGCATCGCCCAGTTGAAGGGCGGCCCCCACGCGGTTGGTGCCTCGGTGGCCGAGGCGGTGGCGCTGGAGGAAAGGCTGGGCCTGGACAGGGCTGCCACACTCGCCAAATTCGCAGCCGATATCGAGGCGCTGGGCGCCGAACTGAACGCCGTGCTGAAATCCCTCAAGGCTGCGGGCAAGCGCGTCGGTGCTTTCGGCGCGCCAGCCAAGGCCACCACCTTGATGTATCATTTCGGTATCGGGCCAGAACTGGTCGACTTCATCATCGACGACAGCCCCCTGAAGCAGGGCCTGTACTCGCCCGGCATGCATATTCCGGTGGTGTCGTCGGCCGACGGCTTCGCGAAGAAGCCCGATTACCTGGTGATCCTGGCCTGGAACTTCGCCAAGGCCATCATCGACAAGAACGCAGCCTTCCGCTCTGGCGGCGGCAAATTCATCATCCCCATTCCCAAGGTCGAGGTCGTCTGATGGCCGAGTTTCTGCTGAAGTCCGATATCGCTGAAATCTGCGAGCGCCTGGGCGACACCGCCCAGGACTTCGCCGGCAAAACCGTGCTGCTGACTGGCGGTCGCGGCTTTCTTGGCCGCTATTTCATGGAGATCTTCGCCCATCTCAACCAGCACATCCTGAAGAAGCCGGTTAAGCTGGTCGCCGCCGACAACCTGATCACGGCGGGCAAGGAAGGCGCCAATGTCGCCGAGTATCCTCACACCGAGTTCATCCAGCACGACGTCATTCAGCCGCTGAAGTGGAAGGGCTCGCTCGACTACGTCATCCATGCGGCCGGTATCGCCAGCCCGTTCTATTACCGTGCCCATCCGCTGGCGACGCTGGAAGTGGCCATCACCGGCACGCGCCGCATGCTGGAACTGGCTCAGGAGCACAACGCCCGCTTCACCTTCTTCTCGTCCTCCGAGATTTACGGCGACCCGGACCCCAAGCACGTCCCCACCCCGGAAAGCTATCGCGGCCATGTGTCGTGCCAGGGACCGCGGGCCTGCTATGACGAGTCCAAGCGCGTCGGCGAGACGCTGTGCTACATCTTCCACGGCGAGCACGGCACCAAGACCAACACCATCCGCCCGTTCAACGTCTTCGGCCCTGGCATGCAGGAGACCGACTACCGGGTGCTGCCTAATTTCGCCAACCGCATCAAGGGCGGCCATCCGCTCAACGTCTACGGCTCGGGCAACCAGACGCGGACCTTCTGCTACATCACCGACGCCATGGTCGGCTTCCTGCTGGTCATCCTGCGCGGCGTGCCTGGCGAGGCCTACAATATCGGCAATCCCAAGCCGGAAATCTCCATGGTCGATCTGGTCAACCGCATTTCCGAGGTGATCGGCAAGCCGGTGGCCCACAATGTGATCGAGTATCCGGATTCCTATCCCGCCGACGAGCCCAACCGCCGCTGCCCCGACATTCGCAAGGCCAAGCTGCAGCTCAAATTCGAGCCCAGCGTCGACCTCAACGAAGGCCTGCGCCGCTTCCTGACCTGGGCCGACGGTGTCTATACCGGCGAGCAGTGACCCTGTCCGCCTCGCCCTGATCGGGGCGGGGCGCTGGGGCCGCAACTATATCCGCACCATCGCCGGCCTGCCGGGCGCGGCGTTGGTGCGTCTGGCCAGCTCCAACCCGGAAAGCCATGTTCTGGCACCGCCCGGCTGCGTGGTGGACGCCCACTGGCGTACCTCCATTGCCGCCCCGGAGGTGGAAGCGGTGATCGTCTCCACACCACCCGCCAGCCATGCCGAGATCACTTTGGCGGCCATCGCGGCCGGAAAAGCGGTCCTGGTTGAGAAGCCCCTGACCCTGGACCTGGGCGAGGCCGACGCCATCGCCCGTGCCGCGCGCGAAGCCGGGGCCATGGTCTGGGTGGAACATACCCAGTTGTTCAATCCCGCCTGGACGGCGCTGAAGGCCGCCCTGACCTCCATCGGCCCCATCCGGGCCATTCGTTCCGAAGCCGGCAATCACGGCCCCTATCGCAAGGGCGGGGTTCCCATGCTGTGGGACTGGGGCGCCCATGACATCGCCCAGACCCTGGATCTCATGGGCCGCGATCCGAACCGCGTCTCCGCCGCCTGGGCGGCGCGGGGCGAGAAGGAGGGCGGCGATTCCGGCGACGTCACCCTAACCCTGGCCTTCGATGGAATCGAGGCAAGGATACGCCTGTGCAACACCATGGACAAGGCCCGCCGATTCGCTGTTCACGGAGAGCGGGGCGTGCTGTTATTCGACGACACGGCCGCCGACAAGCTCACCCGCCATCCGTCCTGTCCCGACTTCGGCTGGCCCGCGGGCAAAGGCGATACTCTGGCCATCGATTCCGAGATGCCCCTGGCGCGGGCCGTTCGCCTGTTTGCCCAGGCAGTACGCACGCCCCGACCCGGCCCCAGTCCCCTGGACCTGGGATTGCGGGTGGTGCGGGCGCTGGCGGCCTGCGGTTAGATTTAAAAGTCGGGCTAGCTATTGCCCCTATAGCCGGGCCAGGACCTTCAACCAGTCCCACCACCACGCGCGCGACGCTTGGGCGTATTGTTCGGCGAACTGACGTCGTGCCGCCTGCACCTCTGAATTCCGCCACCACCCCTGAACATTCGACCACACCTTGTTGATATGGGCGGCGGCCGTTGCGGGATCATGGTGAAGTATGCCCACGTCGCGCAGGCGCTGAAACAGAGGCTCGGCTTGGCGGGACAGCGGCCAAGCCTCCGCCTGCCACAGGAGCACCGTCGGCGTGTCGGCGGCCATGGCGGCAAGCATGGTCGTGACGGGATGGTCAATCACGACCAGACGACAGGACAGCAGGGCGTCGTTCAAATTGCCGTCAACCAGCAATAGATTGGGATAAACGGCGCGCAGGTAGTCCTCATCCTTGAGGACCTCCGGCTTGCGACGGTAAGGACGGTAGTGGACGGCGCCCCTGACAACCGGGTCGAGACCGGCCAGGAAATCCAGCTTGAATCTGCGGTAGCTCAGATAGTGCTGTGGCTTGGGTAGCCAGCCTAGCCGTATGCCGTGTACGAGCATCGCGGTTCCGACCATCACCAAACGACCCTGCCGTTCGTGATGACGCCCAACCACGGCCGACAGATCAGGCGACGGCGCGGGAACAAATTTTCCGGCATAGTCCTCCTGCGCCGTCCATCCCCAGGTCAGGAAAGCGTGATAGGGATATTCGGTTTCGGCCCCCACCATCATGGCGCGGGCCGTGCCGTAGACCCCGCCGTGCTGCACGCTGACCAGCCGCTCACCCTTCTCGTGCGCCATGGCCTGCACGACTCGCCGATAATCCTCCTCGGTATCCAGAGCGTCGACCAGCAGGCGTCCGGGATGATAGGAGAAATCCCGCGCATACCTCTCCAGGTCAGAGAACCCCCCTCGCAGGGTCGCCGGCAGCATTTGCTCAAGTACCCGGCCCAGAATTTCCAGAAATACGGGGGGAAACAGGGCGAAAGCCCCTTCATCTTCCGCCCGGTAGAAACACCGGGCCGTCCGGCGAGGCAGCATGGCAACCCATGCCGACAGCAATATCCGGTGAAGGGCCGAGGCCCCCGGAACACTATCCACCGGCAGGCGCCCTAACAGGCGGCGCAACACGGACATGGTTTCCAGTGGGGATCTGGCTTCTGGCTGGCTGGGCCATGGCGGAGCGGCCACAATGGTCTGCACCCAGGCTGGTGGAGCCAGGTGAGACACAATCTTCGAAACAATGCGGAAATCGATCGCCGGGTCAGCGAAGCTCTCGATGAGCCCAGCCGTCTGGAGGATGTGCCAATCCCGGTCACAGTCGGCACACAACTCCACCCTTAGCCGCCGCTCGCCATGCAATCGGATGACTGCGTCGACTTGGCAGTAGCGCTGCCACAGGGGGGGCACGCAGATGGCCAACCACTTCAGCAGAAGAACGCGCCAGAAGCCCAATCCGTATTCCCGGCTGTGCCGCCGATTGAGGCGAGCCGCCCAGGGTGCGACGAGGGCGCTAGCCAGACGGCGGGCGTTCCTATCGGCCTCCACCCAACTGTCCTGCGTTGGGAACGGATCAGCGAAGGGTAGGTCTTCCCAGCCGGGATGCCGGTTCTCCACTCCGGCAAAGCACCACGGGCCAAGAGCCACATCATGAGCCGGATCAAAGTCATCCGGCACTGTGGTCAGAATCAGGCGGCCCTCAGCCGGCACGGCTAACATCCGTACCGCCAGATCGCGGTCACGGTCGTCACCGATTCGGTGAATATGTCTCGATCCCGGGCCGCCGGCACCAATGCACGCATCAACCCTGCCCCTTGTAGTCCAACGGATCGCGGGCCTCGTCCAGCCCGGCGATGGCGGCGCGGCCCATGGCCAGAACCGCCTCCTCCGCCGAACCGCCCACATGGGGGGTGCAGAGAAAATTGGGCAATTCGATCAGCGCCCGGTCCTCGGGCGGCTCGGTGGCGAAGACGTCGAAGGCCGCCGCCGCCAGACGGCCGGTTGCCAGCATGACCCGGAGCGCCGCCTCGTCCACCAGACCACCGCGCGCCGCGTTGATCAGGATCGCATCGGAACGCATCAGCGCCAGGCGCTCGGCCGACAGAATATTCCTGGTGGAGGCGTCAAAGGGCAGATGCAAGGTGACGATGTCGGCTTCGGCCAGCAGGGGCTCCAGATCCATCTTCTCCACCCCGGTGGCGGCGTAGAATTCGGGGAAGTCCCGGATATCGTGGGCCAGCACCCGGCAGCCGAAGGCTTTCAGCAGGCGCGACAGATCCTTGCCGATATGGCCGCAGCCAACGATGCCCACGGTGCGCTCGCTCAGCTGGCGGCCCATCAACTGGCGCCAGCCGCCGTCGCGGATCAGGGCGTTGCCCTGGGGGATGTGGCGCAGCAGGGCGATGGCGAAGGCGATCACCAGTTCGGACACCGAGCGCCGGTTGACGCCGCCGGTCCAGCCCAGCCGCTTGCCCAGCCGGCTCATGGCGGCCAGATCGATCATGTCGAGGCCGACGCCGTACTTGCCCACCACCTTGAGATCGGGAAGGCGCGACAGCACGGCTTCGTCCAGCTTTTCCAGGGCGGTGACGGCCTTGTCGTGGCCCAACAGGAAGGCCACCAGATCGTCGCCGCTCAAGGAAAGGCCGGCATCGTTGAAGGTGACGTTGGCGTAGCGGGCCTGAAGCTCGGCCCGCAGCACCGGGTGCTTGGAAAACGACCGCGATGCCACGGCCACGCGGGTGGTGGTGTCGGTCATGAGCGGCCTTCCGCCAGATAGCGGGCACAGATGCCCCGGAACGTCTCGTCGGCGGCGTGGACGCCCCGGAACACCCTGCCCTCCTTGTCGGGCAGGATCAGGGTGACGCTGCCCGACCCGGTGTTCTTCTTGTCCTTGGCCAGCGCCGCCAGGAAGCGGTCCAGCGGCACTGGCGTGGCCTGGTATCCGGCGTAGTTCTTGGCCAGCACCCCGTGGCCGGTGCGGAAATGGGCCTCGGTACCGATTCCCAGATGCCAGCTGGTCCAGTTCGCCATGTCCATACCCATGCTGACGGCGATGCCATGGGGCACGGCGAAATCGGTGGCCGCCTCGATGGCGTGGCCGAAGGAATGGCCCAGGTTGAACACCAGGCGCGGCCCCTGGTCGAACTCGTCGACCTCGATATAGCTCTTCTTGATCTCCAGCGAGCGGCGGATGGTGGCGATCATGGCGTCGCGCTCGGTGAACAGCCGGTCATACCGGCTCGCCAGGGCGGTGAAGTCCTCGGGTCCGCTGATGGCGTGGACCTTCAGCATCTCGCCGATCCCAGAGCGCACCTCGCGCGGGTCCAGGGTGTCGAGGAAGGTGGTGGCAATCACCACCTCGTTGGGTGGCGTGAAGGTGCCCAGGATGTTCTTGGCGTCGCCGCAATTGATGCTGGACTTGGAGCCGATGCAGGAATCGCACTGGGCCAGCAGGGTGGTGGGGTAGAATCGCCATTTGACGCCGCGCAGCATGGTGGCTGCCAGGAAACAGGTGATGTCCTGGATGATGCCGCCGCCGATGGCGATCAGCAGGTGATCGCGGCGCAGGCCCTTGGCCACCAGATGCTGGACATAGGCGGGAAAGCATTCCAGCGACTTGTTGGGCTCGACGGCCTCGATCAGCAGCACCGAGTGGTGGGCCAGGATGGCACCCATGCGCTCGCGGTAAAGCTCGGCCACCCGGGCATCGATGATGAAATGGGCGTCGGCGGGAACGGCGGCGTTCAGGCGCTCCAGCCCCTGCTCGTCGAACTGGACGTGGTACGGCCCCTTGTGAGACGCGATGGTCATGGACTCAGACACGGGTGAAGCCTCCGTCGATGACCAGATTCTGACCGCTGATATAGGAGTTCTCCGGCCCGGCCAGCCAGGCGACGAAGGCGGCGATCTCCTCCGGCCGCCCCAAGCGGCGGGCCGGGACCTGGGCGGTGAGCTCCTTGATGCCGTCCTCGCCCAGCACCTGCCGGGTCAGCTCGGTATCGATGAAGCCGGGCGCCACGCAATTAGCCAGGATGCCGAACTGGGCCACCTCGGCGGCCAGGGCGGCGGTCAAGCCGTCCACCGCGAACTTGCTGGCGGAATAGGCGCCACGTCCGGCCCGCGAGATGCGGCCCCAGATGGAGCTGACGGTGACGATGCGACCCCAGGCCTTGGCCTGCATGCCGGGCACCACGGCGCGGGCCAGCAGGAAGGGCGCGGTGACGTTGACCTGCTGGATGCGGGCGAAATCGGCGGGGTCGATCTCGGCGAAGGGGCTGACCTTGTTGATCCCGGCATTGTTGACCAGGATATCCACCCCCAGCCCGGCCGCCTGTTCGGCAAAGGCCGTGGTGGCGGCCGCGTCGGCGAAATCCACCGCCAGATAGCCGCTGCCCGCCGGTCCTTCACCGCCGGGGCGGGTGCCGGTAACCATCACCTTGGCCCCATCGGCCAGCAGACGGGCGGCGATGGCGGCCCCGATCCCGCGGGTGCCGCCGGTGACCAGGGCGAGCTTGCCGGCCAGGGAGGTCATGGCGTTAGTACGTCCCCCACAGCGGATCGTCCTTCATGGCCGCCTCGACGATGCCGATGTCGTGGGGGCTGTCCACCGAGAAGCTGGGGCGGAAGGGATAGGGCGCGATGTGCTGGTGATGGCCGTAATCGTAGAGGCGGTTGGAATCGCACGCCTCCTTGATCTCCAGCGGGCTGGGCGGCAGTTCGGTGAACAGCTTCAGGAAGTCCCACTTGAAGCCGAAGATGCCGTAGATGCGCTTGGCTTCCAGCTCGGGACCGAAGGTCTTGCAATGGGGAATGGGCTGGCGCGAGGTATAGAGCACCCGGCCCGACAGGTCGTGGATGATCTTCAGCGCGTCGGGATTGCGGAACTGGGCCTCGTCGACGATGTCCATGGCCAGCATGGTGCCGCGCACCTCGGACCGCTCCTCCATGGGCTTGATGGTGGCGGCGATCATGTCGGGATGCATCATGGGCTCGTCGCCCTGAACGTTCAGCACGATGTCGCTGTCGGCCACGTCGACGCCGCACTTGGTCGCCGCCTCGGCCACCCGGTCCAGCGCCCTGGTGTGCTTGTCCGACGTCATGATCACCGGATAGCCCTTGGACTGGGCGAAGGCCCGGATTTCCTCGTCGCAGGTGCAAATGGCCAGGGCGTCCCAGCGGCCGAACAGCTTGGCACGCTCGAAGACGTGCTCGATCATGGGGCGACCAAGGATGGGAAAGAGCGGCTTGCCGGGAAAGCGGCTGGCGGCCATGCGGGCTGGGATAAGGCCGATGATGCGGGTCATGGGGACTCTCTCCTTAAATCTCGTCGCTTAAATGCCAGCGGGCCTTCCAGGCGGAATCGGCGCAGTAGATGCGATAAACCAGCCGCATGGTTTCCAGGGCGTCATTGGACGACCCGGCGACGACGGCGCCGCCGCGCAAAACTGCGTCGGCGAATTCGGCGATCTCGTCGGCCCAGCTGGGGTCGCGGTTATAGCGGGTGGTCTGTTCCTTGGGGTCGCCGTTGTCATCCCCGTCAGCCCAGACGACCGTCAGGGTCTCGGCGCCGTAGCTCTTGGAGCCCGACAAGATGCCCGATAGGATCAGCGCCCCCTTTTCCAGGGTGATTTCCAGATTGAAGCGGTGCCGCCACTGGGTGGCGGTGGAATGGAGCATGGCCACCACGCCGGTCCGCGAGCGCATCAGGGCGTAGGCGTTATCCTCGATATCGTGCTTCCAGAAATCGTTGGTGACGATGGATTTGACCTCGTCGAACTCGTCGCCGAACAGCCGCATCAGATCCACCATGTGGATGCCCTGATCCAGCAGAATGCCGCCGCCGGCCACCGCCCTCTGGGTCCGCCAGTCGGAATGAGCCCCATAGGAGATGAACTGGCTCTTGCCGTAGACGCCGCGCATGTTGAGCACCCGGCCCAGTTCGCCCGAGGCCAGCAGCGCCAGGGCGTCGCGCACCGAGTCATGATAGCGGTGGTTGAAGCCGTATTTGAGCTTCAGCCCCGGGTGGCGGGCCTCGCAGGCGATCACCCGTTCGATATCGGCCACGTCTCGTCCCGGCGGCTTCTCGCAGAAGACGTGCAGCCCCCGCTCCAGCCCGGCGCAGGTCACCTCGGCCGCCACGTCATTGGTCAGGCAGACGAACAGCGCGTCCAGCGTCTCCGCCTCCATCAGCCGCTGGGCATTGGTGTAGTGACGCAGGCCGTCGGGCAGCACCCCCTCGCCCTTGAAGGTGCGGTCGCAGACGGCGACGGTGACCATGTCGTCACGCTGGTCGATGAACTGGCGCCGACGCTGGCCCACCACTCCATACCCGGCGATGCCGACCCGCAGCTTGCTCATGATCAGGGCGCGGGGGTGCGGTAGAGGTTGGACACGGCGTCGTTGGCGCGGCCCAGGCGGGGCGACTGCTCGTCGGAATCCACACTGGTCCAGGCGCCATTGGCCTCGTCCGAGCGGTAGAACGAGTGCCACAGCTTGAGTGAGGCCAGGCAATCCTCGCGGGTCACGTCGAAGGGCCGCACCCCGTTCAGATCGGCCACCAGATTGGCGTAGACCGTGGTGTGGCCGAAGCCGTAGGCGTCGGGGATCTTTTCCGAATAGGTGGCGCAGGCGGAGGGATCGGGGGTGAAGACCTGCAGTTCGTTGACCGCCCAGCCGCCCAGTTGGGCCAGGCCGTTGGAGCCGACGATGGACACCGAGGCCTCGAAATCGTCGGGCCGGGCCGCAGTGGTCACTTCCAGCGAGCCCACCGCCTTGCCGGGATAGGTGAAGGTGGAGACCACGGTGTCCTCCACCTCGATCTCGGCGCCCAGAGTGCGCATGGTGGCGCTGACCTTGTCCACCTCGCCGCCCAGGAAGCGCAGCAGGTCCACGTGGTGGATGCCCTGGTTGGAAATGGCGCCGCCGTCATGGCTGAAGGTGCCGCGCCACGGCGACAGGTCGTAATAGCGCTGCGGCCGGCACCAGCGCAGCCGCACGTTCATGATGCGGATGTCGCCCAGTTCGCCGTTGGACAGCGCCTCCTTGACCTTCCGCACCGCCTTGTTGTGGCGGTTCTGGAAGACGGGGAAAATCTTCGCGCCCTTCTTCGCCGCCTCGTCATAGGCGACGTGCAGCTGCTCGGGCCGCATGAAGGTGGGCTTTTCCATGATGATGTGCTTGCCGTAGCGGGTCAGCACGTCCATGCCGTGCTCGAAATGCATGCCCGACGGCGTGATGATCGCCACCACGTCGATCTCGGGCATGGATTGCAGCATGGTGTGGTAGTTGGTGAAGAAGGGAATGCCATATTCCGCGCCATAGGCCTTGGCCTTGTCCTCGGCCAGATCGCAGACGGCAACGATCTCGCCGCCCTCCACCTTGGCGATGGAGCGCAGGTGATGCCCGGCGACTCGGCCGCAGCCGATCAGCGCAACCTTGACCGTCTTCATGACTGTCCCTCTCCCTTGACCACATCCCGGATGGCTTCAATCACCGGGTTGAACAGCTCCGCCGTGGTGGCGGAAAAACGCGAGAAGCCCTTGAGGCAGGGCTCGGCGAAATCCTTGCGGTAATAGACCTGCGGCGCCAGGGCGGCATGGATCGCCTCGGCCCTGGCCCCGAAGGCCACATGCAGGAAATTGCCCTGTCCCTTCAGGGTCTGGAAGCCTAATTCGTCCATGGCGGCCAGGAAATGGGCCTTGCCGGCGCTGATCCGCGCCACCGATTCCCGCATGGCATCCTCGTGGTCGAGCATGCGCTCGAACACGGCGGCCGACAGCGCGCCGACCTCGTACATGGCACGAACCTTGTGCAGCATCACCGCCACGTCGGGATGCGCCGCCGCATAGCCCACGCGGACGCCGGCCATGCCCCAGGCCTTGCCGGTTGAGCGGCAGACCACCAGATGGGGGTACTCCATCACCCAGGGCAGCACCGTCTCGGCGTGGAAGGGATAATAGGCCTCGTCGATGAGGATCAGCGCGCCGCCCTCTCCCGCCGCCTCGATGATGCGGCGAAGATCGGCCTGGGAGAACACCGTGCCGGTGGGGCTGTCGGGATTGGGCAGTCCGACCAGCTTGGGCTTGGACGTGGCGATGGCGGCGACGACGTCGTCGGCATGCAGCACCGGCCCGGCATTGGAGGGACGGTATTCCAGCCCCGTCACCTGGGCGCCGTACATGCGGGCATAGACCCCGTACATGGCGAAGGTGGGAACCGTGTGCAGCACCTTGTCGCCCGGCGCGATATAGGCCTCGAACACGGCGCGGATGGCGCCGTCCGACCCCGGGGTCAGCAGCAGGCATTGGGGCGGCACGCCCACCATGGGGGCCAGCTTGCGATACACCGGCCCCAGGTCGGGATAGGTGAAGCCCGCGTCGGCAGGAACCGAGGCGATGACCGACCGCACCAGCTCGATCATCGCCGGATCGGTGTTCTCGTTCTTGTCGAGCCACAGCTTGCCCGGATCGCGAGGGTTATTGCCCACCCAGTCGGGGCGGGTCAGGCCGGAATCGGCGATCTCGGGGCGAGGCGAAGGCGGGGCGAAACGGGATGCGCTCATGAGGCGGCCTTGGGCAGGGGTAGCGCTTGGCGCCACACATCGTGATCCACAGGGGCAAAGACATCGTCACGCGCGACGGTGGGCGGCGGCTCGGCCCTTTCGATGGCGGCAGCCAATCCGGCCTCATCGGCGGCGGGGACATTCACGGTGTTTGGCAGAATATCATGGGCGATGCAACCGGCGGCGATGAAGCGGATGGTGGGCAGGCCGAAAAGCACCGCCTCCAGGCCCACCGTGGTGGCGGCGTAGATTACCGCCGACACCGCCGCCTGTCCGCCGAGACCGGTGGCCGCCCGCGTCACCAGGTGGGTCTCGGGAACGGCTACGTCATAGACGGGATGGGGACGGATCAGGATCTTGCGCCCCAAGCCAGGCGCCACGCGGGACACCGCGCCGACCATCTGGGCCGCCAGGGCCATGTCGCCAGGCAAGGCGACAAACAGCGGGGCGTCCCTATCCCAGCGCGGTCCTCGGGCGAAGCCATAGCGCAATGCCCCAGCCACGCGGCTGCGGGATTCGGGCAATCCCCAGCGGGTCAGGGCGTCGCGGGTCACGGCGCCGGTGCACAGCACCCGATCGGGCAGGCTGGCAAGACCGTCGGGATTGGCGTCCACATGATGGTTCAGCTCGAACCGCCCCACCGAGGAATGCTGATAGCCGGCGCTCGCCACCCCCAGGCCCCGGGCGGCGCGGCAGAAATCGCGCTCCCAGCCGTGATTTTCCCAGGGCCATGCCACGGCAAGGGGGTGCGCATCCGCCAGCCAGCGCCGCTGGCAATGGATTTGCCAGGCGATGGCCGCACCCTGGGCGGTGGCGGCCTCGCCCGTCGCCGCCCGCCGCACCAGCCAACCCCAGGGCCCGTCCAGCATCTCCTTGCGCGGAATCCAGCGGGCGAAGGGCAAGCCGGTCAGAGCAAAAAGCGCCGATCCCCAGTGATGGAGACTGAAGCTTCGGCCGCCCCCGTTCAGGCGCCGGGCCTCCTCCGGCGGGCAATCCACGTGCAGCATCCGGCAAAGATCGGCCCGTTCGCGCATCAGCGGGCCGAAATAGGCGTCGGTGCCGTCCGGACCCGATTGGGGATTGGCATAAGACAACAGCCATGACCGCCCCTGCGGGGTGGTGGGCTTCGCCCGCACGCCCAGGGCGGCCCGCAGGCCATAGCGCAGACGGGCGGCAAAGCCCCGCAGACGGGGAAGCGGTCCGGGCAGCGATGGCGGTGGGGCGGCGTTGACGCCGGGCAGTCCTGCCAGATGCCGGTACAACCAGGGGTCGGCGCAAACGAGAACGGTCTTGCGCCCCTCGCCCGCCCAAGTCTCCACCAGACGGCTCCAGGCCATCATCAGCCCCAGGTCGGAGACATTAGCCGCCGCCGAGGGCGTGTGAGCCAGAACCGCCGAGGGATCGGCGCCCAGGTTCCGGCACAAGGCCAGAAAGTCGGGAATGACGGCGGCAAACGCGGCTTCCAGGGCGGTCGCCGTCTCGATGCGGCGGCTCGGGTCCAGATCAACCTCGTCGCCCCCTATGGCCACCCACCCCTCTCCGGCCTCGCTGAGGGTCGGCTTATCCCGGGGCGAAACCAGCCGGACGGTCATGATGGAGGCAGGAGCCATACCCCCAACCGGAACTTGGCACAGCGGGTCAGCAACAGGTCAATCTCCGCAAGAGCAATCTCGTCTAACAATCCCTTCGTCAAACCGGAGCAGAATAGCCCAGTATGGGGCCGTGCCGCCAGCACGTGCACTTATCTTTCGACCGCTCGGGGCTTTCCCGACGCCCGGGCACGGAGGGAAGCTTTGAATATGCCTGCGGATCATGAGCAGTGGCGCCGCGAACGCCAGCAGATGGAAGCCCTTCCGGGACGAAGCAGCATTCTGGGGCCACGCCCCACGTCGCTGCTTGTCGGTTTCGAATGGCTGACCGCACTGGCTCTCCGTCTTGCCGGCCTATGGAATCGCGGACGGGAAAACGCCCGGCGCGTGCGGCTGCTGGATCTGGACCTTCCTTGCCCGGGACTGCCGACGGCCTTTGACGGCTTCTCGATCCTGCACCTTTCGGATCTGCACGTGGGAAATGTTGCCGGCCTGGAAGCGGAGCTTGCCGCATGCCTCAAAGGCGTCCGTGTCGACCTCGCCGTACTCACGGGGGACTACCAGACCCGTGGACAACCATCGGCGACGCAGACACTGGAGATTCTGTCACCGGTGCTCCAGGCCTATCGGGCCACGGAGGGCACGATCGCCGTTCTTGGCAACCACGATAGCTGGCAGATGGCGGAGGAATTTCGCCACCATGGTGTTTCAACCCTGGTCAATGACCGCCTGACCCTGCATCGCCACGGCGCGGAAATCACCGTCTTGGGCCTGGACGACGTCAACCGCTTCTTCACGCCTGCCGCCATCGAGGCCTTTGACACTCGGGTCACCGGCTTCACTATCGTCCTCGCCCACACCCCGGATCTGGCGACCCGGGCCGCCCATGCCGGAGCGGCCCTCTATCTGTGCGGACACACCCACGGCGGCCAAATCTGCCTGCCGGGAGGGAAAGCCGTCTTCACGGCGCTGGACACCCACCAGCATCTGGCCGCAGGCCTCTGGCGGTTGGAAAACATGTGGGGCTACACCTCACGCGGCGTGGGAACCGGACTTCCCCCTGTCCGCTTCAACTGCCCGGGCGAAGCCACGCTCTTCCGCCTACGCTCGAGCGACACCTAGAGTCCGTCATGGTGAGTTGAAGCGCCAGCCCTAGCCGCCAGCCTGCTTCACCGCCGCAATCACGGCATCCACCTGGCCGGGTTCGAGCTCGGCGAACATGGGCAGCGACAGCCATTCGCTGGCGATCCGCTCGGTCACCGGCAGGTCGCCGGCCTTGTAGCCCAGATCGGCATAGGCGGTCTGGAGATGGACCGGCACCGGGTAGTGGATACCAGTAGCGACGCCGGCCTCCTGCAGCTTGGCCTGAAGCGCGTCACGGTCGGCGCTGCGGATAGCGTAGACGTGGTAGACGTGGCGGCAATGGGCGGGCGGCTTGGGAATTCCGATGCCCAGACCGCCCAGACCGGCCTCATAGCGGGCGGCCACGGCGCGGCGGCCCTCGGTCCAGCCCTCGATATACCGGAGCTTGACCCGCAGCACGGCGGCCTGGATCTCGTCCAGGCGGGCGTTGAAGCCCTTCAGCACGTGGTCGTACTTCTTGGCCTGGCCCCAGTCGCGCAGCATGCGCACCGTCTTCATGATCTCGGGATCGTTGGAGACGATGGCGCCGCCTTCGCCATAGGCGCCGAGATTCTTGCCGGGATAGAAGCTGAAGCAGCCCACATGGCCGATGGAACCGGCCCGACGCCCCTTGTATTCGGCACCATGGGCCTGGGCGCAGTCCTCGACCACCTTAAGACCGTGCTTGTCAGCAATAGCCATGATGGGGTCCATGTCGGCCATCAGGCCGTGCAGGTGAACCGGCAGGATGGCCTTGGTCCTGGGCGTGACGGCCGCCTCGATCTTGGCCGGGTCCATGGTCCAGGTGGCGGAGTCGACGTCGACGAAGACCGGCTTGGCGTTAGCATAAAGAACCGCCGCCGTGGTAGCGACGAAGGTCGCGCCCACGGTGATCACCTCGTCGCCCGGCTTGACGCCGGCGGCCAGCAGGGCGAGATGCAGCGCCGTGGTGCCGGAATTGACGCCGGCGGCATCGGCGACGCCGCAATAGGCGGCGAATTCCGCCTCGAAGGGCTTGCCCTCGGGACCGGCGCCCACATAGGCGCCGCTGTCGACCACCTTCATGATGGCGGCGCCGACCTCGTCCTTGATCTGACGGTACTGGGCCTTGAGGTCAAGAAAGGGAATCATTTGTACGTCTCCAAACTCAGCGTTCGACGGCCACCGAGGCGCCGCGCTGGGCCAGCGACTTGGACGCGGCCTCCAGCACCTTGACCACGTTGTAGCCCATCTCGCCATCAGTCAGCGGCGCCGTGCCGGTCTCGATGCAATCGGCGAAATGCCTGACCTCGGCGGCCAGGGCCTCTGTTCCCGCCAGCTGCGGTGCCCACATATCGCCGGTACGGTAGCCGGCGATCAACTTATTGATCTGTTCCTGGTCATCGTTGAGCACGATGCCCTTGTCATAGACCTTGATCTTCTCGGAGGGCTCCAGCTCATTGAAGACCACCATCTTCTTCGAGCCCGAGATCAGGGTCTGGCGCACCTTGACCGGGGCCAGCCAGTTGACGTTGACGTGGGCGATGGTCGAATCCTCGAAGAACATGGTGAGGTAGGCGATGTTCTCCGGCGCGCCCGGCACATGGCTGATGCCGGTGGCCGATACCGCCACCGGCACCTTGCCCAGCACGTATTCGATGATGGACAGGTCGTGCACCGCCAGATCCCACAGCACGTTCACGTCGTGCTGGAACAGGCCCAGATTGACCCGCACCGAGTCGTAATAATAAATCTCGCCCAGCTCGCCGGTCTGGACCAGATCGCGCATCTTCTGCACGGCGGGGGTATAGATGAAGGTGTGGTCGACCATCAGGGTCAGCTTGCGCTTCGCCGCCTCGTCGATCAGACGGCGGCAATCGGCGGCCGACGCCGCCATGGGCTTTTCCACCAGCACATGCTTGCCGGCCTGCAGCGCCGCCAGGGCCAGATCGAAATGGTATTGCACCGGCGTGGAGATGGCGACCGCGTCGATATCGGCCGCCGCGAACAGATCGGCGGGATTGGTGGTGGTGCGGATGCCGGGATAGGAGCGCTCGGCCGCAGCCAGGCGCTTTGAATCCAGGTCGGCCACGGCCACCATCTTGCAGCGGTCGGACGTGGCGAAATTACGGACGAGATTGGGGCCCCAGTAACCGAAACCGATAACGCCGACTTTGATCATGGTGGTCCGGGGCTCCGATGGGGGCTGAAAAGCGCCGCGATACTGGAACAATCGCGGGCGCGGGTCAAAACCAATTCACGTTCACGACCCGGGCAAAGCCCGGAGGCACAGGAGAAAGGCCGGCAGCAGACGCGGCTGGAACGGCCACAGCCGGGCCGAACGGGCCAGCAGCGACAGGGCCGCCCGGCCCCGGCCCAGCTTCTGCTCGGTCCTTGCCGCACCGTAGATGATCCGCGCCCGGGCACGCCGCCCCCGCCAGCCACCCCGGTGGGGCAGGGCGGGAAGATGGCGCTCCAGCACAGTCAGCGAGGCCTCCATATGCCGGGCCACGCCCTTGGAGTTCTGCTCGCCGTGCAGGCGGTAAAAGCCCAGGGGCCGGTCGACACAGGTCATGCGCGCCCCCAAGGCGGCAAGACGCAGCCACAGATCCGCGTCCTCGGCGGTGATGACCTCACGGTCCTCGCAAAAACCACCGACCCGCTCCAGCAGGGTCCGGCGCACCAGCACCGCCGATGGCGACAGGCAATTGCCGTCCAGCACCAGACGCTCGAAGCCGCACCGTTCGGCCGGGGCCGCTTCGGTGACGTTGCCCGTGACCCCGTCCTTCAGGAAGTGCTCGGGGTGGGAAACCAGATCCACCTGATCGGTGGCCGCCGCCAGGCACAGTTCCAGCTTGACCGGCTCCCACAGATCATCGGAATCGAGGAAGGCCACCCATTCGGCCTTGGCTGCCCGGATACCGACATTGCGCGAGGCGGCGATGACGCCCTGGTTGGCAAAGTCGATCAGCTGGATGCGCGGATCGCCATAGGCCAGGACCACGTCACGGGTGTGATCGGCGGAGAAATTGTTGACCACGACGCATTCCCAGTCGGCCACGCTCTGGGCCAGCACTGAATCCAGGCATTCCTTGAGAAAATCCGCCTGATTATAGGTGGGAATGACGATGGAGACGCGCGGAGTCATCAGCCGTGCTTTAACGCCCAGTCATAGGGAATGGCCGGGTCGAAGGGATCGATGCGCTTCATCTCGGTGGGGTCGTGGGGCATGTCGGCGCAATTGGCCAGCAGTGCCGTCTGGGTCCCGATGCACTTCCAGCCGTTGATCAGCAGCGGCGGAATCTGCACCAGCACATAGTTCAAATCGCCCATGACGATTTCCTGCAGCACGCCCTTGGTCGGGCTGTCGGCGCGGTCGTCGTAGCAGACCAGCTTGATCATGCCCTGGATGCAGCAATAGTTCTGGGCCTGCTTGGTGTGCAGGTGCCAGGCCTTGATCACGCCGGGATAGGCGGTGGCGAAATAGACCTCGCCGAACTTGTCGAAATGGGGCGCGTCGGCCCGGAGCATGTGCATGATCGTGCCGCGCTCGTCGGGGATCTTGCGCAGCGGGATGATGTTGAGGCCGTGAATCTTCGAAGACATGGGCACTTCCTTGTCCTGGGGTGACCGTATCGGGCTATCGCCCGAACCCATTTGGGGCCATGCCCCAAACCCTCTTCGTATTTATGAATCAAAGGGAGGTTTGGAGGCATCGCCTCCAACCGGGGCCGGGGCGGGAGCCCCATCAGGAGTCACGCCGTTATTACTTCGTCCAGCGCAGGCTGTCGTCCACCAGGCCGGTGTCGATCAGGTGCTTGATCTGCTTGAGGCGGATATAGCGCCGTCCCTGGAACTCGTCCAGGGTCAGGCCGTGGGCGCGGTAGGCGTCCACCAGCTCGCGGGCGCCGGCCGCCACCGTCCACGTCAGGGGAAAGTCGGGAAAGGCCTTGGCGTATTTGTCGAAGCTGACCCGGTAGGAGCGCGGATCGGGATTGTTGCCGCCGGCATAGGTGACCTCGGCCTCGGGCACCACCGCCCTGACGAAGCCGGCGATGTCGCGCACCTGGTAGTTTTCGCTGTTCAGGCCGACGTTGAAGCCCTGATCGTGCACCACTTCGACGGGGGCGGCCAGCACGGCGGCGACGGCGCGGCTGATGTCCTCGATGTGGACCACGGGGCGCCAGGGGCTGCCGTCGCTCATGATGTTGATCTTGCCGGTGGTCACCGCCCAGGCGCACAGATTGTTCAAGACGATGTCGACGCGCAGCCGGGGGCTGGCGCCGAACGCCGTGGCGTTGCGCATATAGGTGGGCGAGAAGCCCGGCCCGGCCAGGGCGGCCAGGGCCTCCTCGCACTTCACCTTGCTGATGGCATAGGCGGTCAGCGGCGCGAAGGGCGCCGTCTCGTCGACAAAGCCGGCGATGCCCGACGAGCCGTAGATGGAGCACGACGAGGCGTAGACGAAGCGCTTTACGCCGGCGGCCTTGGCGTATTCCGCCAGCTTGATGGTGGCCCGCAGGTTGATGTCGTAGGTCCAGTCGTCGTTTATGTCGCCCATGGGGTCGTTGGACAGGGCGGCCAGATGGACGATAGCGTCGAAGCCTTCCAGATGCTTCGGCTCCACGTCGCGGATGTCGACCTTGAGTTCCGGGCAGGGCGCCCTGGCCGCCTCGAACTCGCAGCCCACGAAGTAGTCGGTGTCGAGACCGACGCAATCGTGACCGGCCGCCTGCAGCACCCGCAACATCACGGGGCCGATATAGCCGTTATGACCGGTAACCAGGACGCGCATGGAAGAAACTCCGTCAGCCAAAGGCCTTGCGGCACAAAATCAGGGTTTGATCGATCTCGGGCGCCAGATCTCGGGACGCGGCAAAGCCCGCCGCCGCCAGCCTGTCCACCCGGAAGTCCAGGGGATCGGCCACCTCGCCCGGCTTGGGATCGGGGCGCTCCAGCACCGGACGGGTGCCCAGCACCGCCTCGGCCCGAGCCAGGATCAGATCGGCCAGATCGCGGATGGAAGAGGAATGGCCCACACCCAGGTTGAAGATGCCATCGCCCAACTTAGGCCCGTCGACCTCCAGCAGAACCTGGACGGCGCGGGCCACTTCGGCCATGGGGATGAAATCGCGCAGCGCCACGCCGCTGCTTTTCAGCACCATCTTGCCGGTGGACGCCGCCTGGCGACACAGATCGTTGGCCACCAGGGTCCAGCGGTTGATCAGCGGATCGGCCGGCGCGCCCAGGGCATTGGACAGCCGCAGACAGGCCGCCTGGATGCGGCCCTTGGCGTGCTCGGCCAGGATGTAATCCTCGGCCACCTTGTGGCTGATGCCATAGGGGTGGACCGGGCGGCAGATCATGCTCTCCTCGATCCGCCCGATCAGCGGCTCGCCATAGACCCGGGCGGTGGAGAAATAGACGAAGCGCCCGACACCGGCCTTCAGCGCCGCCTGCAGCAGCCGCACCGTGTCGACGCCGTTGGCCTCCAGCGCGCCCACCGGATCGGTGGTGCAATCCACTTCGTTCATGGCCGAAAGATGGACCAGGGCCGACACGCCCTGGCAGGCCGCCAGCAAGGCGGTATCGTCGGAGGGCTTAAGACGCACCACTTCGGCGTCCTTGGCCCAGTCGGGCCAGCTCTCCGGGCCACGCCTTGTGGTGATGCGCACCTTTTTGCCCTGGGCCAGCAAGTGCCGTGCGATACGACCGCCGAGATAGCCGAAGCCGCCGGTCAGAAGGATTGGAGAGCCCTTGCTCATTCCCACGACTTCCAGGGCGCCTTGCCGCTGTCCCACAGATCGCGCAGCAGACTCCAGTCGCGGTAGGTGTCCATGCACTGCCAGAAGCCGTGATGTTCGTAGACCATCATCTCGCCCGCCGCCACCAGGGCGCGGACCGGGCCGACCTCGAACACCAGATCCTCGCGGTCGTCGAGGTAATCGAAGATCTCGCGCCGGCAGACGAAATAGCCCCCCGAGATCATGCCCGAGGTGGTCTGCGACTTCTCGTTGAAGCCCTGAACCTGACCGTTGGCGTGCTCGATCTCGCCGAAGCGGCCGGGCGGATGGACGCCGGTCACCGTCAGGATCTTGCCGTGGGACTTGTGGAATTCCAGCAGAGCGTCCAGGTCCACATCGGAAACCCCGTCGCCATAGGTCAGCAGGAAGTTCTCGTCGTCGCCCAGATACTTCCTGATCCGCCTGATGCGGGCGCCGGTCATGGCGTTCAGCCCGGTCTCGGCCAGGGTGACGCTCCAGTCGTCGTGGCGCACTTCGCCGTGATGGGTGATCTGCTTCTCGGCTCCCAGCGCGATGGTGAAGTCGCCGCCGTGGATGTCGTAGTTCAGGAAGAACTGCTTCACCGCGTGGCTCTTATAACCCAGGCACAGCACGAAGTCCTTGTGACCCGCCGCCGAGTAGCTCTTCATGATGTGCCAGACGATGGGCAGATTCCCGATGGGAATCATCGGCTTGGGAATGTCGTCGGCCACGTCGCGGATCCGCGTCCCGAAACCGCCGCACAGAATGACAACCTTCATAAACCCACCTCGGGCGTTCAATGCGTGCGGATAATCCCGCAATCGCTCGGGACGATCAAGCATCTTGGAATGTCTCGCCAGACCAGGCTTCCTGGACGACCTCCGGCCGTGGAAACGCAGGTCTGGCGGTGGTACGAACGCTATTGAGGAGCACCTTCTGGTGCCGGAACATCGGTCACCCGCTCGATTGCGGGATCAAGCTCTTCACTTACCCACTCGTGGCTCATGTCCTGCGGGCGAAAATACTTGGCTGATGCCATGTAGACAGTGGACAGGAACCCGTATTCGCGCAGCCCGGTGAATCCTCCGAGCCCGTCAAAGCGATCCGAGATTGAGATTCCGCCTTCTTGGCCGAAACTGATGACACGCGTCAGGCACGCAGAGCTTCGATGGCGGCCACTGATAAACTGGCCGACGATCAATACCCGCCGTACAAAATTATTGACGGCGATAATCCGTCCGGCGGTCATGTTGAACAGCCGGAACAGATGCAGTTTCAGCGGCGACATCAGACGGCGGCGATGAAAGCGGAAGAACGGCGCCCTGACGGTGACGAGGCGTGCCGGCGCAAGCGGATTCTCGCCCACAGCCAATCCATGAGTGTAGTCGGGGTTGAGAGTCCACAGATGGGTGGAAACGTCACGTCCCGTTGCATCATTGGCCGCATAGCCGCAGGACGAATGGACCAGGCTGCCGCTGGCCAGGTCGAATACCTTGAGGGTCCCCCCCTTGGACGCGCCAATGATGGTATAGCGGCATCCGTCGTTGCGGACCATCATACCGGCTTCCGACCAGGCGCGCTCGAATCTGCGGGAAAGGGGCAGCGGTATGGCGGTCCGGGGCGATGTGTCCCGGTCCATCGCCTCCATGGCGACCACATAGCTCGTCGCCATGGGAATCTCGTTGCGGCAATCGGACTCGGACAGGCCTGCGGATTTACCGAGCGCGAGCCCGGCGACGCAATGGCCCGCCAGGGCCTCGGCCAGCGGCAGGTGAGACGCAAAGACTTCGAAGCCGCCGGGAAAGAAATGGGGACAGGCCCTGCTGCCGTATTCCCCTCCGACGCTGCCGTCAGGCTGAGCGAAGTAGGACAGAAACTCGATGGACGCCGAGACGGAGTCCAAAACCCGAGCCTCGCCGCATTCCCGATAAAAGAGCCCCTGGTAATGAGTATCAAGGGTCTGATAGCCGGGGTCGGCACCACCATATTCCGCGTACCAGCCCTCGGGGGACTGGTGCCGGTAGATCTCGTCCATGATCGACTGGCCGCGCCGACGAAAGGACTCATCTCCCATCAACCGGTGAGCGGCCAGCAATCCCGCCGCACCGGCAGCCCGATGGTTGCTGATGAAAGCGTGCTCCTCGTCCCGCTCCACCAGGTGGACAGCGGCGCGGCGCATGGTCTCGAGCCAGCGCGTCCGGCATTCCGCTGAAACCGCCGAGCCGGCATGATCAAAGGCACCGGCCATGTCCACCAGGGTGAACGCCGCGGCCATCCAACTGTTCTCGTTCAGATAGAGATGGTCGAACGCTCCCGATATGCTCTGGCTACGGCTCCAAAAGCCCACCATCCGCTCGATCCAGGCCAGCATGGCGGGCTGGCCCGCGAAGGGATTGCCGGGAAACTGGTTGGCAAACAGGTAGGCCAGCACCCGAATGCCACGCTGCATGTCCTGGTTGGCAAAGTCCTTTGTCGCCCAGGCCCAGTATTCCCGGTCGGCGGAACCGGCCGCCGCCGACAGGGGGCAGCGATCCAACTGGGACAGCAGCCTTGGTGCGTAACGCAATACTTCGGCGCGGTAAAAGGCGCGGCGGGCCGGTGCATCCAGGGACGTGATCATGCCGCGCGTTCCAGGGGGGACGCCTGATCCAGAATGAAACGGTCATACCACAATTGTAATGACATCAGCGCCCACAGCGTACGGCCGTGGTCGGCTTTGAGTTCCCGATGCTCGGCCAGCAGGCGCGCGACCGTGGCGTGGTTGAGAATGCCCTGGGCCTCGATCCGCTCGCGGCTGAACAAATGGTCGAGCAACGGGCCAAACACCGAACGGACCCAATGCCCCGACGGCGGCCCGAATCCCTTCTTGGGCTTGCTCAGGATGGCAGGCGGCAGATGGGGGGCCAGGGCCTTCTTCAGCAATCCCTTCGGCGTGCCACCCGCCATCTTGAGCCCGGCGGGCAGCGGCAGAGCGAAATCCAGCATCTGCTTGTTCAGCAACGGAACCCGCGCCTCAAGCGAGGCGGCCATGGTCATGCGATCCGCCTGAAAAAGGCCGTTGCCGTGCAGGAAGTAGCGGAAGTCCAGATGCATGATCCGGTCGGTCAGGGTCGGCTCCGCCATCCCGGCGGCCATGCCGGCAAAGTGCGCCAGGCTGTCCTGCTGCGCCACCTGCGCCGTCACATCTGGAGTCAGGAGGGCATGCTTGAAGGCGTCGTCGAAATAGCCCATCCAGAGAAAATGCTGCTGTTCTGGGGTCAGTTTCATACCGCGCAGGAAGCGCCGGGCCTTGAATTCAAAGCTCAGATACTTGTCCGAGACCGGCAGCCGGTCGACCAGGGCGGGCACCAAGCCATGGGCCAGCATTCCCGGCAAACGGCGATACAGGCTGGCCACCCGATGGGCGGTCAAGGTTGGATAGCCAGCCAGCACCTCGTCCCCACCCCACCCGGTCAGGACCACCGTGACATGCTCGCGGGCGAAGCGCGACAACATCAGCAGCGGCACCACCGTGGAATCGCCGAAGGGTTCATCCATGGTCTCCGTTACCCGGCGCAGCCCCTCGCGCACCAGGGCCGGAGAGAACATCAGTTCCTTATGCTCGATCCCCAGATGCCTGGCGACCGTGCGAGCATCGTTCGACTCATCGTGGGTCGTTTCCTCGAAGGCCAGGCCGAACGAGGAAATGGCCTGTCCGTGGCGGCGGGCGGCGTAATAGGCAACCGCCGAGGAATCCAGGCCGCCGGACAGGAAAAGCCCCACCGGCACGTCGCTCATCAACTCATGCTTGACCGCCTGGGACAGAAGCGCATCCAGTCGGTCGACGGCCTCGCCCTCGGCAAGCGGAGCCCCGCAGCCGAACCGGGGCTGCCAATAGGGTCTGACGGCAAGACGCGCCGCCGGCAGCTCCAGGTCGATCCAGGCCAGGGAACCGGCGGGAAACTTGGTGATTCCGGCAAAGGGAGAGCAATCCGGCGCCATATAGCCATAGGTGAGGTAGCCCCACAGCGCCTGCCAGTCAGGGCGGCGTCCCGCGATCGGCAACAGCGCCTTGGCTTCCGACGCGAAGGCCAGACCATCCGCGGTCTCGGTCAGATAGAGCGGCTTGATGCCCGCCGGATCACGGGCGATGAATACCCTCCGAGCCTTGGGATCGAACACGGCGAAGGCATACATGCCGTTGAAGCGCAGCACGCAATCCTCGCCCCAGACGCAGAAGGCAGCCAGCACCACCTCGGTATCGGAATGGGTCCGGAAGCACCAGCCCACCGATTCGAGTTCCGCGCGCAGTTCCAGGTGGTTGAAGAGTTCACCGTTATAGACGATGGCCGCGCCGCTGGACGGGTCGATCACCGGCTGGGAGCCGCCGGCGGTATCGACCACCGCCAGCCGGGTATTGCCCAGACCCACCGGCCCCTCGGCGAAGATCCCGTTGCCGTCGGGCCCACGATGATGCAAGGCCGTCTTCATGGCGGCCAGCACATTGGACTCAACCGGCCGACCGCCCCCCCGGACCATACCGAAAATGCCGCACATACCCTTCCCCCGGGTCTATGGCCCCCAGGGGGCTGCTACTTCTTTCCGGAAACGGCGAACGAGACCACGTTCAGCCCAGCGATCACGTTGACCATGAACTCCTCGATGCTGCTGATCAGCCGCAGCTTGTGCAGCAGATAGGCGGGCCGGAGATAAAAGCCACGGTAGGCGCGGACGATCTCCTTAGACAAAGTCTCAGGCGGAATATCGCACAGGGCGGAGGAATAGAAGCTCTCGGTATGGAGATTCTCCATGTTCGAGGCGGAACCGTCCATGATCTCGGGGTGGCGCTCGGCGACCATGTCGAAAAGCTCCGTCCCGGGATAGGGGGTCAGAATTCCGAACGTGGCGGTGGTCGCCTTCAGCGTGTTGGAGACGAAATCCACCGTGTGGCGGATGGTGTCCAGTGTCTCGCCCGGTCCGCCAAAGATGATGTGGGCATGGGTGTTGATCCCCACCTCCCGGGCCGTCCGGAACGCTTCCACCGCCTGCTCGATGGTCGTGCCCTTCTTGTAGGTATCGAGCATCATCTGGCTGCCGGTCTCGACGCCGAACTTGAGGGTGTGGCACCCCGCCCGCTTCATCAGGGCCAATTGCTCGCGATCAATCATGTCGACACGACCATTGGCGATCCAGGTGAAGTCCAGGTTCTCGGACAGCATGGTCTCGTAGACCTGCATGTTCCGGCCCTTGTAGGCCGAGAAGGTCTCGTCGCGGAAGAAGATCTCGCGATAACCCAGATCCCGGATCTCGCGCAGTTCCTCGATGATCTTGGCGGTGCTGCGGGCGCGGGTCTTGTTGCCGTAGAAGGTCGGCGCCGTGCAATAGTTGCAGCGGGCGGGGCAGCCGCGCGAGGTGATCATCGTGGTGAAGGGCACCCGCTTCACCATGGGGTTGAAATAGTCGACCTTGGCCGGCAACAGCCTGCGGTCCGGAATGGGCAGGTCGTTCATGTTGGCGAACGCCCGCGTCGGGCTCATCTGCGGCTTGCCATCGGCGTCGCGCCAGCCGATGCCGGCGATGCCTTCCCAATTGTCGCCGTTAAGGAGCGCACCCAGAAGTTCGCGCAGGCTCTCCTCCGCCTCCCGGGTGGCGATGAAGTCGACCTCGGGCTCCTTCAGGCAGAAATTGGGCATGAAAGTGGGATGCGACCCGTACAGCACGCTCTTGACCTTGGGATTGAGCTGCTTGATGGCGCGGATCACCTCCAGGTCCTGACGGAAGGACTGCGTCGAGCTCATCATGCAGATGGCAATGACACCGTCGAACCGCTGCCGTTCGAGCGCGGCGAAACGCTCGGGCTCGTACTGGGCGTCGACGAACAGGATCTCCAGTCCGTCCTGGCGGGCATGGGTTGCCGCCATCAACTCGTGCAGGGGAGGCATGGACATGCCGCCCACCCGCTTGCCGTTACACCAGCAACCATAAATGAAGTCGCGAACGATATTGCGGTCCTTGCCCCCCGCGGAGGGCTTCAGGAATACAGCTTTTGCCATGGGTCAGGCCGCCTGCTTCTTGAGACTTGCCACCACCCGCCCGGCAATACGCATCAGGTCGTATTCGATGGGAAGCCAATAAATATCGTGGTTGAGACGCGCCATGGCGAATGGGCGATAGATGCGGGCCAGGGTGCGTATCACCCGGTAGACCAACGTCTTGTTCTTGGCGCTTTCTTTGATAAACTTGCGGTCGATAACGAAGACACCGGCCTGCAGGACGCGGATCAGGTTGTCTTGCCGGTCGGTGTACCAGGGATGGCGGATCTTCTCCGTGGCATCCGAAGTGTCGATCTCGATCCACTCATCGATGGTGGACGGCTCCTTAAAGCCGAACTCCTGCTTGGCGATCTCCACCAACTGGGTCCCGGGAATGGGCTTCCAGTCACCTCCGGCCCCCACATAGGCCGACGGATTTTCGTTCATGAGCTGGAGGATCAGGTTCTTGGTCTCCAGAAGATCCTCGTAGGTCTCGCCGGGTGCGCCGTAGAGCATATTGTACATGCACACCAATTGCGGGAACCGGGCCAGCTTGCGATTGACCTCGATCACCTGGGCGCGGGTGATGCCCTTCTGGAATTTCTGCAAGATTCGGTCGCTGCCGGATTCCACGCCGACCATCAGCACCCGGCCGCCGGCCCGGCACATGAGGTCGAGGAAGTCGTCATCCATCTTGGCCAGTTCGTTGATGCGGGCGCCGCGGAACTCCAAGGACACATCCAGTTTGCGCTGGAGAATGTCCTCGAACAGGGAGCGCATGCGATCGATTTTCGGGAAGCTGGTATCATCGAGGAAGACGATGTGCTTGGCGCCGAATTCCTTTACGGCCTATTCGATATGGTTGATGACCTCCTCGTTCTCCAGCGGTCGCCACTTGGCGCCGTTGATCTCACGATAAACGGCTGGAGAGACGCAGAAATTGCACTTATACGGGCAGCCGATGCTGGTAAAGATCGGGAAGATGCGCTGGTTATTGTAGCTGCGGACGTATCCCGGATGGTTGACGTCGATCAGCTGGTAGGGAAGATCCTTGTAGCTCAGAGTCTCGAAAGTGCTCGGACGGGGAATGTGCACCGGAGTCCCGTCAGCCTGCTTGTACGACAGACCAGGGATCTCCATGTCGTCCCGCTTGCCGCTGAGCAGATCAAGCAAGGAGGCCAGCAATTCCGACCCGTAGCCTCGACCCAGATAGTCGATGTACGTCTCTTTGATCGTGTCGGGAACCACCGTGGGATGCGGCCCGCCCCAGATGATCTTGGTCTTAGGCGCCACTTCGCGCACGAATTGGGAAATGTCGCGGGAATTGACCAGCGGCCGGCCGGTCATCACCGATATGCCGACCAGCTTCACACCTTGCTGCAGGTAAGGGGCGAGCACCTCACGCCAGTCCTCCCGCTCAATACGCAGATCGACGACCTTGACGGCATATCCACGCTTGACGCTGTCCGAAGCAGCATAGATCAAGCTGAGTGGGATATCCGTGACCAGCGCATCCATAGTGCCCAGTCGCGGGTAAATGAGAAGTGCATCAATCATTGCCAAGAGCCTGCCACATTGTCCCGTTGTCGCAAGTAAACCCGCAGAAATACCAGGGGTTTAACGCGCTCGTCCTAGCGATTAATCGAGACTTGCATATCCGGGCTGCGGAATTCAAGCCTGCTGAGGCCAAACCCGATCAGGGCTCACCGGCAGGGTCCGCCTTCCCTGGGCGCAGCAGTTTCCGCCGCCAGTCATAATCCTGATAACGAGCGGTGTTGATGTCCATGACGAAGCCGATGATGGGAAGCATGGTCGCGACGCAAAGCGACCAGGCGAACAAGAGCAGCGTTCCCGTGCTCCAGACCCGGGCCCAGGCGCCACCGGGTTCTGCCACGAACTGCACCAGCAACCAAGCGATTAAGGACGGCAGGCCGACGATGGCAAAAATCGTGATGCCCAGTTCGAAGAACACATGGAACGGACGGGTCCGGCCCGCCTGGCTGGCCGCGACCACGATGATGTCCAGCAGACCGCGGTGACGCAGCAGTCGATATTTGGACGAGCCATACTTCCGGTCGGCGTGGTCCACCTTGACCTCGGAAACGGCAAAACCGGTGCCGGCCGCCAGAGCCGGTATCAGGCGATGAAGGTCGCCTCGCAGTTGAAGGCTTTTGTATACATCGCGGCGCATGGCCTTGAGGCCGCAATTGATGTCGTGGACCGAGCATTTCAGAAAACGGTTGGTCAAAGCGTTGTAGAAACGCGAAACCTGTCGTTTGGCAAACGTATCCCGGCGATTAATGCGCCACCCATTGGCCAAATCAAAACCGCGCCGCAATTCGGCAAGTAATGCCGGGATTTCCTCCGGCAAATCTTGGAGATCCGCGTCGATCGTCACGGCAACATCACCGCAAGCCGCGTCGAATCCTTGCATCAGGGCCAACGATTTGCCGTGATTGATGTAATGGGAAATAACCCTGATATTGCGCTTCGTCTTGCGCAGCTTCTCGATAATTTCTAAAGAATTATCGGTACTTCCATCATCGACATAAATAAATTCAAACGGTTGACCAATGCCATCAAGCGCGGCACCGACCCGCCTGTACAACTCTTCAATGCTGTCGGCTTCGTTGTAACCAGGAACGATCACACTGACCAGTTCGAAGGATTCCCCCGAATCTTCCCTAGCCTGCCCCTCATAAGACGACATTGATCTTGGCCTTCGCCTCATCCCGGCACGAGGCCGACATCACTGAAAACTCGGGGAAAATAGCACCATTCGGCAGCCTTATGTCAACAACTAACTCTTGGAAGCGAGCGCCATCATCTGTGATGTTCTCCGCTTCAGGGAGTAGAGGCCAATGAGGTTCAAGTGATGCCCACCAATACCCATCGGCCAGAAATTAAAGCGCTCTATTTCGAAAAATTTGAACAGTGCGCTGTTTACAGCCTCAAAATTATTACAATGCTCAATTCGCATCACGTGGCGGTATTGATCATTTGTCATGCCTGATATTTTTGCATTCACGGACAAGGTGAAGAGGTTACGGGCCGTCGACCAGGCAAGCCCGCCTTCGGTCGGAATCATGACGTAGAGACGGCCGCCCGGAGCCAGCAAATCGTGCATTACCGCCAACGAGTCCTCCAGCCAGTATACGTGCTCGAGGCAGCAAAGGCAGATGAGGGCGGGAAACGCACCTTGGCGCAGCGGAGAGCGCAGAAGGTCACAGCACACCAAAGTGGCTTCGGGATATCTGCGCGCGGCAACTTCCAACAGCTTAATGTCTTGATCGACCCCGATCATCCGCGATGGCGGGCCGAAGGTACTGAAAGCACCGCCGGTTCCACAGCCGATATCTCCGACAAAATCAGGCTCCGTCTCCATCAGCTTCCGGGCGACCTGCTTAAAGCGGTCCTCGAGCTGTCCGGACATGGAGTTTTCGCCGTAATGCTGGGCGTGCAATTGCGCCAGACATTCCCTGTGGCGACGGAAAAAGGGATCGCTGTAAAGCGGCGGCTCGGCAGCGGCGGGCTCGACCCTGAAATCCCAGACCCCATTTGCTTTTCCAAAATGACGGTGGCATGAGGTGCAGGCGTAACCGTCGCCCGAGGACGTGAGACCTTCCCGGCAAAGGGGGCACACGAACAAGTGGCCGATATCGATCATGACCGTTTCGCCTTCTCTACCCACACAATCCAGTCCTGCCCACGCCCCTCTTGCGGTATGAGAGGGTCGGGCGGCAGGCGCCCAATTTCGGAAAATGCCTCGGGAAAGTCCAGGCCGACCGCACGAAGACATTGCACATAGCTTGCTCCCGGCGACCCGGAGCCGATCAGAACCAGACGCTCCTCCGGCTCCAGCGTGTCCGCCTTGAGGCTTTCACACTCGGACAGGCTGCCGGCCCCGAGGCCGAAATCACTCCCGAATGGACGCAACCCGGAAAGCGCCATGGCCGTCGGCGAAAGCCAGCCTGCCACACGCCATCCTTGCCGCGTGACATTGGCCCCCGCCAGCAGCGCATATAGCTCGTCGCTAAACAGCCTCTGCTCGGGCGTGGCTCGCAACGCCCGAAATTCCGGCAACGGAGACGCCAGGGGCACGCTTCCTTCACGCCATAAAAGCATCGCCCGCTCGGCCGTGATCATCGTCGCCCAGAACGCCAGTGCGACTGCAGCCCCCCGCGCCGCGAAGCCGCATATTCTTCCCCTGGCTGCCAATACCCCAAGAGCAAGACCGCACAGTATGAAGAGCGGGGCGACATTGCAGTCCGCCACTGAGACCACACCCCGACTCGATCCGAAAAATGGCACATAGGGCAATAGAAACAGAGTGCCCAACAGCCAGACAGCTTGGAAGCGACCGGCCACCACTCTCCCTTCGAAGGCGTGACGGGAAAGGGCGATCGTCGATGCGAACGCAATCGCCATTCCAGCCGGCAAGGGGAAATACAAGGTTGTGTGGAGCACCGTTCCCACCGCGAACCCCAAACAACCGATCGCAACCAGTCCGGAAAAAGCCACGTCTGCCAGTGTGGTGAACCGCCTGAGCACCCAAGACAGGGCCACGACCACAATCGCTGCGACAAACGGGGGAAATGCCCGCATGGTTAGCGCAGACCTGATGATATGCAATGCGTCGTCGACATTATGGGTCAAAACAACAGAAATGGGCCTGCTGGTCCGAGAGATAACAGCCAATGCGGCAAGAAGGCGCGGCCCATCTCCCGTGATTACGTAGAACCCACCAAAGGAGACAATGAATCCCGACATAATGAATACCAATTGCCGGGCGCCCTTGAGCATTCCATCGCGGCCGCATGCCGTGCCGAGAATGAAAACACTCATGAAGAGAGGGGCAATTGCAGCCATCGGCGGCCAAAATATCGGGACGACCCCCATGGCCATTCCGGCGACCAAGGACATCCGCGCGGACCGGCCGGCCGCCACCGACCACAACACCAGGCCAAAGCAGGCGTTGAATGAAGAACTGACCAGATAGGACGGCAACGGAGTGAGGTAGAGGACATGGGGGAAGAGCAGAGCGCCCGTCAACGACAGCCCGTAGACCCAAAATGCCTCAATTTCCAGGTCAAGAAACACCTTGAAATAGGCCAGAACTCCCTTGGCAAGCAACAAGCTGGCGGCCACCTCAATAGCGACACATGCCAGACGCTGGCTCAATACCGAGTCAAGACCCATCCCCTGAAATAACCAGCCCTGGGAATTAAAGGCCGAGATGGTCCGCGGAAACTGCATCCATATTATATCCAACGGCTCATCCAAGTGCTTCATTGGACCGACGGCCATGCTTAGAACTAGAATTATGGATGGCAATGTCATAGCGACAAGAATAATTAATGATGCCACCCCACAGCTTCTGCCGGAATGCTTGGTGCAGACGCGGCCAGAGCCAAAAGAAGAGAAGGCATCACTCATTAAGACAATCCCTCATTGATAGACACGGCCGCCGCAGGCAGAAGTCAGGCTTCATATCCAGTCTGATATGGCAAATCTTACATATTCATCAGAAATATAATGACAACCACGAGAAATAAACAAGATCCTCCATAATATAAATAATTATATCGAGACATTGACTCCGCCGTCATGCACAACAACTCAAATTGACGCTGGAAAATAGCGGGATCCTATTTTGCCGCGCGGCAGCAATCCAGCCTCTAGCTGTCTCGAGAAGAGAGTATTTCTTCCAGCTTCTTTTCCAACTGGTCAATCCTGGTGCGCAAGCGGCGCATTTCCCTGGCGGGGCTGAACACAGCCCTGTCGGGAAGGTCCTCGTTCACGAAGCTAAGCGGCGCAATCATCACGCCATTGCCGATGGTGACGCCCGGAGCGATCACCGTCGGGCCGGGAATATGGACGTTACTGCCTATTTTCGTTCTTTTATACTCGATACGGTCCCGCGATGTTCCCGTCTCACCCCGGATTGCCTGCTTATGGCTGGAGTGGCTCCAGACCATGACGTACGAGCCGATCTGTGAATTATCACCGATTTCGAGGCCGCCCATGGCGTCAAGGATCGCCCCCTCCCCAATCCACACGTTCTTGCCGCAAACAAAGTTCTCGGGTGCAAGAATCTTCGCACGTTCACGGATGCGGCAACCCTCGGGAAGGTTCAGTAATCTGGCTCGTTCGCGGTCGGTCATCGTCTCGGAAACGCGGTAGGTCAGGATTTGATTTCTCAACGCCGGATTTGTATCGTCGTCGAAAAGATGATCGAAGCCATGTGGGTCGGCCATGGGCGAACTGGTCCTTCATCATGGAAAGTGAAGGGACGGACGATAGCATTTTTTCGGGGTGCTCGCCAATCTGGCGGTCGAATGCCGAGGTTGGCCTTGGCAAGCATGTCCCCGGGGGCTTATGAAGGCTGAGGAATTCTCGAAAGGCCATCAGTCCATGAACGACACCCGGGTTGTCCAATTCTCCAGACCGATGCTGGGACCGGAAGAGGCGCAGGCCGCCTATGACGCCGTCATGTCTGGCTGGGTGACGCAGGGGCCGCGCGTCGCGGAGTTCGAGCGGGAATTTGCCGGCGCGACCACCGCCACCCATGCGTGCGCCGTCTCCAATTGCACCACGGCGCTGCATCTGGCCCTGCGGGCCGTCGGTGTGGGCGAGGGCGACGAGGTCATCACCGTCAGCTACACCTTCCTGGCCACGGCCAACGCCATCCGCTACCTGGGGGCCTGGCCGGTCTTCGTGGATATCGAGCGGGGAACGCGCAACATGGACCCGGCCTTGGTCGAGGCCGCCATCACGTCGCGCACCAAGGCGATCTTATGCGTACACCAGTTCGGCATGCCCTGTGATCTGGCTGCCATCCTGGCGGTGGCCAATCGACACGGCCTGCCGGTAATCGAAGACGCCGCCTGCGCCGCCGGGTCCGAGATTCAGATCGATGGCCAGTGGGAGCCTATCGGCAAGCCGCAAGGTGTCGCCGCATGCTTTTCGTTTCATCCGCGCAAGGTGCTGACCGCCGGTGACGGCGGCATCATTACCAGCAACGATGCCGAGTTCGACGCCAAGGTCCGCCGTTGGCGCCAGCACGCCATGAGCGTGTCGGACCTTACCCGCAATAATTCCAGCCAAGTGATCATCGAGACCTTCGATGAGGTGGGCTATAATTATCGCATGACGGATATCCAGGCTGCCGTGGCGAGGCGCCAGCTTGTTCGTCTGCCTGCCATCATCAAGGCCCGCCGGGAGTGGGCGGCTCGCTACGTGGAGCTTCTGTCCGACCTGCCCGGCCTGGAATTCCCCGTCGAGCCGTCCTGGGCACGCAGCAACTGGCAGACCTATAATGTGCTGCTGCAGCCTGGCATCGATCGTGATGCCGTCATGCAGTCCATGCTGGAGGCAGGTGTTCAGACCCGTCGTCCAACCTTCTGCTGTCATTTGGAAAAGGCCCACAACCAACGGCCGTTACGGTTTCCTCTGCCGGTATCCGAGGATGTCTACCGCCGAAATCTCGGATTGCCGCTGTTTCCCCACATGTCCGTCGGCGATCAGGATCAGGTGATCGCCGCATTGCGCAACTCGCTGCGATAGGAGGGGGGATGCTGCTCAGTGTGGTCAGCCCGGCCCATAACGAGGAGCAGAACCTTCCGGTTCTGCACCAGCGGCTGAAGGAAACTCTGGATCAGGCGGGAATCCAGTGGGAATGGGTGGTCGTTGACGATCATTCGTCGGACTCGACATTCCAGATCCTGACAGGATTGGCCGACGTTGATAGCCGGGTGCGCGCGATTCGCTTCTCCCGCAATTTTGGTTCGCACAAGGCAATTCTTTGCGGTCTGCAGGAAGCTCGGGGTGATTGTGCCGTCGTGATGTCCTCCGACCTGCAAGATCCGCCGGAGGTCATCTTGTCGCTGCTGGAGGAATGGCGCCGTGTCGGCAGCCAAGTCGTCTGGGCAGAGCGCGAGGCAAGGGGGGACACGGGTGCGAATCTCTGGTTCGCCAAGCTCTACTATTGGCTGATGCGACGTGTGGTCGACCTTCCCAACCTGCCACCCAACGGGGCGGATGTGTTTTTGCTCGACCGCTTTGTCGTCGACACGTTGCTGCGGTTCAATGAGCAGCACGTCAGCCTGATCGCCCTCCTGTCCTGGGTTGGCTTTCGTCAATCGTCCATTTTATACCGCCGGGGCGAGCGGCTTCACGGAAGCTCTAGCTGGTCCCTGGCCAAGAAGCTCAAACTGGTCATCGATTCGGTGACCGGGTTCAGTTACCTCCCCATCCGCCTGATGTCGGGCGTCGGGCTGGTCACGGCCCTGATGGGCTTCGCCTATGCCCTGGTCGTCATCGGCGCCCGTCTGTTTGGCGGCCAGCCGGAGGGCTGGTCGTCCCTGATGGTGGTTCTCTTGGTCATTGGCGGCATCCAAATGGTGATGATGGGCATTTTAGGCGAGTATCTATGGCGTGCGCTGGATCAATCCCGCCAGAGACCGCCCTTCGTGGTTGAGGCAAAGAAGACAACTCCCCCCTCTTCCCGTCCATGATTGCTGATTTCGAGACCTTCCTGGCATTGTTGGTGTCGGGTCCGCAGGAAGCCTTGACCGCTGGATGGGTGGTCGCCTTTCTGATACCCGCCGTCCTGATCGGCCGTGTTCTCGGGCGACCGGGCATCGAGGGCGCCTCATTCGGCCTGCTGGTCCTGACGGCGGCAGCCGACATGGCTCTCTTCCTGTTGCGGGGGGCGCTCGGCCCTGTTGCCTGGCACTTGCCCCTGACCGTTACCCTGGTGGGAATGCTGTCGTTCATCCTGCGCCGGTGGGCCCTGCCCCGTCCCCTGGCGCAGCGACCGCTCGACCGGACCGACTGGATGTTGATGATTTTGGCCGGTGGCGCCTTCTGGGCGCTGCGGACGGTGCAGATAAATCCGTCCACCAGCCTCTCATCGCAACTGGGCTGGGTCCCCCTCTATCTGCGTGAGTCGTTCGTCGCCGGCAGTTTTCTGCTTCCCGGAGATTTCGCCTTCGGAATCGGGCCGGTGGGCAGCCTGTTCTATTCCGTGGACATGCTGGGAGTCAGCGCACTGGCCGGAGGGCTTGGCGCGCAGCATTTCTATCCGCCGTACCTGGCGACGTCCGTCCTGGGGGTCGGGCTGGCCGTTCTTTTGCCCCTCGCCGCGCTGCGCCGCCGCCCGCTGGCCCAAGTGGCCTATCTCGTCATCCTGGGCGGCCTGATGTTTGCCGACTTTCAGGTGCGAGCGGGCATCGGCCGCCACTGGGGCGATACGGTCATGATTTTGGGCGGCTCACTTATCATGACGACGCTGGCCTCGCGACCATGCGGCCGAAGGTCCATCCTGACCGCCGCCACGGCTGCGGCCTTTCTCGTGCTGGCACGCCACTACGCCGCCTTCTTCGCAGCCCTGCTGATGATCGGAATGGCGGCCTGGGCCATGACCAGATGGGGGTTCCGCACTCTGTTGGGCTGGTGGCCCGCCTGGGCCGCCATCGCCGGATTATTGGGGCTGCTGGCGTGGCGTGAGATCGGCTATATCCTGCACCCGACCCCGTTCTATCCGGGGGGGCGCCTGCTGGTCATGGGCGGCAGCGGCTGGCTGTATCATCTGAAGGGTATGCTGCACGACTGGGGGCTAATGACCGGAGGCTCGTGGACGCCCCTGGGTCCCAGAAGCCTGTGGCTGGCCGCGCTGCTGTTCCTGCTGGCTGCGGACCGGAAACGCTGCTTGCGGCAGCCGCGGCGTCTATCCGTGCTATTGGCGCCATTGGCGGTGATGCTCCTGCCGCTCTGCCTCGAACTGGTGACCGGCTACCGTTCCTCGGGAGTCAGCAACAAACCTTATCTGCTGGCGGCAATGTTTGGCGCATTTTACCCTGCCTTCGCCCTGCGCTGGCTGGCCCCGGCGCACAAGGCGGCCCGTGTGGTCCGCATCGGGCTGGCTTCCACACTGGCGATGGCCCTCCTGTGGGTGACGGTGGGGGCCGCCACAGGCTATGGCCCGGGCAAGGCCTTGAACTGGGGGCGAGAAATCTACGATGGCCAGATCATCGACCGGGGGATTGCGCTGGCCCTGGCCGCCGAGGGGGTGCCGGTGGAGTGGGTCGCCGACCGGCCGCTGATGTATTTTTTCTGCGAACCGGGCATGGGATTGCGGAACTATGTTGGCGGCTCGCTCCGACAGGATTCCGACTACTGGAGCAAGGAAATCCAGGATGCGCTGAAGGAATCATCAGACTTTCCGGGTATCCTTGCCCGCAAGGGATGGCCAAACCTCTATCTCAGTTCTCCGCTGAACTATGCGGAATACGTGGAGGGCGGCGCGGCGGCTCGCCCGGCAGAGCTCGATACGCTTGAGAGCCAGCCTTGGGTCGAGCGCGTGGTTCGCTTCAGGGACGCCCGGCTGGTGATCGTCAAGCGGCCCTGAGCCTTACTTCGGCAGTTCCCAATTCTCCACCTTGTCTTCCAGCAGGCTGGCCGGGTCGGGGTGGTGGCGGGTGAACCAGTCGATATAGGTTTCCAGACCCTGCTCGAAGCCGATCTCGGCCTTGAAGCCCAGCAGCGAGCGGGCCAGGGCGGTGTCGGCGTGCAGGGCCTTGACGTCGCCGGGACGGCCGGGGCCGTAGCTGGGGGCGATGTCGGGGCGCTGGCACAGCCGCGTGATGGACTCCGCCACCTCCTTCACGGTCACCATGCGGCCATAGGCGATGTTGATCTCGCGGCCGACCAGGGCGTCGCACTGGGCCGCCATGGCCAGCCCGCGGGCGGTCTCGGTGACATAGGTGAAGTCGCGTCCGGCGCTGCCGTCACCGAAAATGGTGGGGGGCAGGCCGTTCAGCACCCGGATCAGGAAGCGGGGAATCACCTCCGCCCTCTGACCCTTGTAATGCTCGCGCGGGCCATAGGAATTGAACGGGCGCACCACCACGGTGGGCAGGCCGTAGGTGCGGTGATAGGCCTTGGCGTAAAGCTCGCCGGCCAGCTTGGCGGCGCCATAGACGGTGACCGGCTCGCACACCGTCCTGTCCTCGTTCAGCAAGGAATCGCGGCCGTTGCCATAGACCTCTGACGACGAGCAGTAGACGAAGCGCGACACCTGGCGCTTTCTGGCCTCCTCCAGCAGGTACAGCGTGCCGGTGGCGTTGACGTCGTGGTTTTCGATGGGCTGGCCCAGGGATTTGCGCACGCACTGCACCGCCAGGTGGAAGACGCGGTCGCAGCCCTCCATGGCGGCGGCCACCGCGTCGCGGTCCAGGATGGTGCCGGTCAGAACCCGTACGTCGCCCGCCCCGCCGGCTTCGGCCAGATTGGCGGCCTCGCCCGTGGAGAAGTCGTCCAGCACGGTGACCGCCTGGCCCTGGGAGACCAGCAGATCCACCAGATGGCTGCCGATGAAACCGGCCCCGCCGGTGACCAGAATCCTGCCGCTCATTCCTTAAGCTCCTTGCACCGGGCGCACATCGGCCCAGGGAATCCATTCCAGCGGGTTGGCGGGCGACACGTCGGCGCGCACGAACAGACGCTCCACCTCGCCCAGGAACATCACATGGGTGCCCAGGCAGATCTCGCCTGTCACCTTGCAGTCGAAATGCACCGGCATCTGGTCGATCAGCGGGCTGGCGCCGCCCTCGGCCAGGGACAGGCCGGCATGAGCCAGCTTGTCGCCGTCATCGACGATGGAGACGTTGCCGGAATAGCGGATGGCGTCGACCATGGCCTCGCTGATGAACGGCACGCCACAGCCGAAGCGGCCGGTGCGGCGGATATCGTCCAGGGACTGGCGCCGGGCATAGCGGTCGTTGATGGCGGCGTAGGAGACGCAGGGCGCCACCACCAGGGGGTGGCGGCTGACGATGGTGGTGGAGCCGCAGGGCATGACGTTGGCTTTGCCGTCGGCGGTCCAGCTGGTGATCATGCCCACCGAGGAGGGGAAGAAGCACGGCCAGCGGGCGCGGTCGTTGTCCACCTCCACCTGATCCTTGGGCAGCGGCGCCAGATCCTTGTAGGCCATGCCGTCGGCCTCGCCGTCGGCCTCGAAGGCGGTGGTGCCGGCGCTGGGGAAGGCGTAGCGCGGCGTGTAGCCCTTGACGTAGCCCAGGCGCTTCAGGGCCTCGTCCGCGTCGCCGGTGGCGGCGGTGGCCGAGTCCAGCACGGGCGTGAACAGCGGCAGGGCGCGCCAGTGAATCTGGCTCTGGCCCCGGGCGATGTCCTTGCGCAACTGGATGGAGTTGATCTCCAGGAAAAAGATGCGGTGGCTGCCCACGTCGGCATAGGGCCGGGCATTGATGGCGGCGCCTTCGAAGTCGCGGCCGGGCTTCACCAGACGGCATTCATAAACCATGTGGGCGTCGGTAAAGACCGGCGCGTCGTTGGTCCGCGCCGGGCGGGTGGCAAGGCCGCTGGTCCGGATGCGCTGGTCGGTCTGCTCTTCCGGACCTTCGACGATGGCCTTCATGGCGGCGTCCAGGGCCGGGCCGGGGGGCAGGAACTGCACCGAGGCCGAGCCCGAGCGCTCGAGGGCGTCGATGAAGGTGCGGCGCACGTAATGGCGGCTGGACAGGGACTGGGTGCAGAAGCTGAGCGCCAGGGTATAGGGGAAGCGGTTGACCACCGAGGCCCCCACCACCTTCTCCAGCAGCACCCTGTCGCCGTCCCTTGTGGTGACCAGCACCAGGGGACAGGGAAAGAATGACGGCCAGCGGGAATCGGCTTCCAGGTCGGCCAGGCTTTCCGGCATGGACCGGGTCAGGAAGCGGCCCGAAGCGGTGGGCGACCAGTGGGAATCGGCCGCAAGATCGCCATGGGGCCAGCGATAGGCGTAGGACGAGATATCGGTCATTTCTAGCGCTTGTCCGCCACTTCGCCCACCACCACGGCCGGGACACCGGCGACGATGGCGTTGGCGGGTACGTCCTTGGTGACCACGGCCCCCGCCGCTACCAGGGCGTTCTCGCCGATGGTCAGGTTGGGCAGGATGGTGGCGCCCGAGCCGATGGAGGCGCGGCGCTTCACCACGGTCGGGCTGCAGGTCCAGTCGGCGGCGGTGGCCAGGGCGCCGTCCGGGGTGGTGGCGCGGGGATAGACGTCGTTGGTGAACATCACGCCGTGGCCGACGAACACCTCATCCTCGATGGTGACGCCCTCGCAGACGAAGCTGTGGGAGGAGATCTTGCAGCGCGCCCCGATGGTGGCGCCGCCCTGAATCTCGACGAAGGCGCCGATCTTGGTCTCGTCGCCGATGGAACAGCCGTAGAGGTTCACCAGATCGGGCTGGAAGATCCGCACATCCTTGCCCAGCGTGACCGTTTCGGTGACCGGCATCGGCCCTCTCCCGTTGTTGTAGCGAAGCGCGGCCAGACACTACACGCCCGGGCGGCGGATTTCATTTCCAAAGTCGAGAAACTGGTCCTGGGGCCGATTTCAGGGTAAAGAGCGGGAGTCTGCGACCAAGGAACCACTGCATGTGCGGCATCGCCGGAACCACCGCTGCCCAGCCCGCCATCCTGGCGGGCCTGCTGGCGCGTCTGGCCCATCGCGGCCCGGACGGCCAGGGCCGTTGGACCGAGCCGGACAGCGGCATGGGTCTGGTTCACGCCCGGCTGGCGGTGATCGACCTCTCCCAGGCCGGCGCCCAGCCCATGGTCTCGCCCTGCGGCCGCTGGGTCCTGGCCTATAACGGCGAAATCTACAACCATGCCCAACTTCGGGCGGAGTTGGAGGCGGTGGGCGAGCATTTCACCAGCGCCAGCGACACCGAGGTTCTGCTGCGCCTGCTGATGCGGGACGGCGTTGAATGCCTGCCGAGGCTGGTGGGCATGTTCGCCTTTGCCCTGTGGGACCGCCAGACGCGGCAATTGCTGCTGGCCCGCGACCGGGTGGGGATCAAGCCCCTGGTCTGGGCGGCGCTGCCGGGCGGCGGTCTCGCCTTCGCCTCGGAGATTCACGCCCTGCGCGCCGTGCCGGGCATCGATCTGTCCCTGGACCGCGAGGCTCTGTCCGAGTACCTCGCCTGTCTCTACGTTCCGGCGCCCCGCACCATCCATGCCGGGATTCGTAAACTGCCGCCCGGCTCGTGGCTGAGCTGGAGTCCGGGCAAGGCGGCGACTATCGGCGTGTGGTGGCGTCCGATCTATGGCGGCGGCCGCCGGCCCGGCCAGGACGAGGCGGTGGAGGAACTGCTGCCGGTGCTGCGTCGGGCGGTGAAGGATTGCCTGGTCTCGGACGTGCAGGTGGGCTGCTTCCTGTCGGGCGGCATCGATTCCTCGGTGGTGGCCGCCCTGATGGCCGAGGGCGCCGCCGATCCGGTGCGCACCTTCACCATGACCTTCGACGAAGTTCATTACGACGAGCGCGAGGCTGCCGCCCAGGTGGCCGCCCATGTGGGCAGCCGTCATGTGGAACTGCCCGCCTCGTCCGGTCTGGCCGATGGCCTGGACACCATGATCGAGCGGTTCGGCGAGCCCTTCGGCAATCCCACCGCCCTTTTGATCGGCGATCTGTCGCGCCTGGCGCGCCAGCATGTCACCGTCGCCCTGGTGGGCGACGGCGGCGACGAGGTGTTCGCCGGCTATCCCCGCTATCAGGGCGGATTGCTGGCCGAGAGGGTGCGGCTGCTGCCCGGTGTCCTGCGCCGCAATCTGCTGGCGCCCCTGGCCCGTATGATCCCCGAGCGCAGCGACGGCCGCCACGCCTGGCGCCGGGCCCGGGAATTCCTGGCCAGCACCGGGCTGGACGGGGCGGAAACCTACGCCGCCTGGGTGGAGTATTTTTCGCCCGCCGAACGCCGCGAGCTGTTGCGCCTCGCCCGGACTCCCGCCAGCCCCATCGCGGCGCGCTATGGCGAGGTGGTGTCGGAGAACGCTCTGGACGCCATGCAGGAAACCGACCTGGCCACCTTCCTGCCCGGCAATCTGCTGGCCTATGGCGACGCCATGAGCATGAATCACGCCCTGGAATTGCGGCTGCCGCTGCTGGATCACCGGGTGATCGAGGCGGCGGGACGGTTGGATGCGTCCTTGCGCTTCGCCGAGGGCAAGAAGACCCTTCTGCGCGCCGTGGCCCGCAAGCTGCTGCCGCGCGCCATCGTCGACCGGCCCAAGCTGGGCTTCAATCCGCCGCTGGGCATGTGGCTGCAAGGGCCTCTGAAGGCCATGGTGGCCGAGCGCCTGACGCCGAAGCGGCTGGAGGAACTGGGCCTGGCCGCACCCGCCGTGGCGGCCGTGCTGGCCGAGCAGGCCGGCGGACGGCGGGACCATTCCCTGAAAATCTGGTCGCTGCTGGTGCTTGACGCCTGGGAACGCGGCTTGCAGCCCGTTCCTGCCACCGCAATCGGGGCGGGGGCATGATGGAGATCGTCGGCAAAATACGGCGGGCGATGGCAAGCCCCTGGGATGCCTCCCATATCCTGGCCCTGGCGGCGCTGGTTGCCCCCGGCATCGGCATGCTGGCGCCGTTGGGCATGGCCCCGCTGTTTATCGCCACTGTCCTTGGGATTCTGCTTCTGGAATGGCGTCAGCGTCTCTGGACGGCTTTTCCCCGCTTTCTGGGGCTCATTCTCTGCATGATCTGCGGCTGGGCGGGGCTGACCGCCCTGTGGGCCGTCGACCCGGCCCGCTCCTTGTTGGCGGCAGCGCAACTGGCGCTGAACACGCTTGGCGGCGTCATCCTGATTGGCGCCGCCAAGCGGTTGCGATCGCAGGCCGCTGCAAAGGTCGGTGCCGCCCTGATGATCGGCATCGTCCTCGGCATGGGGCTGTTCGTGATCGGGTTGGTGAGCGGCCGGCGTCTGGAAGCTCTATTGAGAGCGATGCAAAATCGGGATCTCCTGCCATATTACTGGGTTTCGATTCAGGTCTTCAATCGAGGCGTTTGCGTTACGGCGCTCGCCGCGCTTCCTGCCATGGCGCTCCTTTGGGTCGAAAGGCGGCAGCGTCAGCTGGCGGCGACCGGAATACCCGTCGTGACGATGATGATCATATCCAAGGCCCTTGCGGCAAAGGTTCTGCTGGGAATCGAACTGGCGGCCCTGGCCCTGTTCCGCAAACCATCGAGGCTGCTCGGCATCACCGTGGGCGCCTTTCTTGCCGCCCTGGTGGTGTTCATTCCCCTCGGGACCCGGATGTTGCCCCCGCCGCAGGTCAGCGCCAATTGGGCTTTCGTCCCCTATTCCTCCCACCATCGCCTGACCATTTGGGGCTTCGTGACCGATCGCATCTTCGAGCGTCCTGTTCTCGGCTGGGGGATGGATTCCGCCCGTGCCATTCCCGGCGGCGAGGATGACGAGATCGTCTATTTCGAGTTCCGGCACGGCAGCGACGGTAGCAGCCGAGCCGAGGTCGCCGAACAGCACCTGCCCCTTCACCCCCATAACGCTGTGTTGCAATGGTGGCTGGAACTGGGGGGTGTCGGTGCCCTATTATTTGCCGTCCTGCTGGCGCGCCTGGGATGGCTGGCCGTCGGCCCGAGGCAGTCGCCGGCCATGGCGGTCTGCGGCGGTGCCCTGCTGGTGGGGGCTTGCGTCGTTTCATCGGTCAGCTTTGGCTTCTGGCAAAGCTGGTGGCAGTGCACCATGTGGTTTCTGGCGGCTTGGGCCACCGCCTTGGCACCCCTATTGTCGCCCAGTCAAATGCGAGACGAGTAGGTCATATGAGTTTTCCCGATCAAGGCTTTCCCAATATCGGCGGCTTTCTGGACGCCTACGCCGAGCAGGTGAACCGCGCCCTGGCGACCGTGTCTCGTGACCACCTTGCGGCGGCGGCGAAGCTCCTGAGCGAGGCGCTGGCGGCTGATGCCCAGCTCTATTCCTGCGGCAATGGCGGATCTGCCGCCATCTCCAATCATCTGGTCTGCGACCACACCAAAGGTGTGTGCACCGACACCGGCCTGAAGCCCCGCGTCCACTCTCTGTCGGCAACGGTGGAGATGTTGACCGCCATCGCCAACGACATCGACTATGCGGAGGTATTTTCCTATCAGGTGGGCCTGCTTGGCCGCCGAGGCGACGTGCTGATCACCATCAGTTCGTCGGGCAATTCGGAAAACGTGACGCGCGCCATTCTCAAGGCCCGTGAGATCGGCATGAAGAGCATTGCGCTGACCGGCTTCGAGGGCGGACGGACGCGAGATCTGGCCGACGTGGCCCTGCATGTGGAAGCCGACAATTACGGCGTGGTGGAAGACTGCCATCAGGCGCTGATGCATGTTCTGGCCCAGTATATCCGCATGAGCCATATGCCGGGTGATCTGATCGCCCAGCGCCGGTTCTGAGGGTGTCGGCCATGGCCGCTCCCAAGGTTTTGTGCGTCGTCGGCGCCCGGCCCAATTTCATGAAGATCGGGCCGGTCATCCGCGCCTTGAAGGGGGCGGGCATGGCGGCCCCCCTGGTCCATACCGGCCAGCATTACGACGAGGCCATGAACGACCGGTTCTTCGCCGATCTGGGCCTGCCGCGGCCGGACGTGAACCTGGAAGTGGGCTCGGGAAGCCACGCCCAGCAGACTGCCGAGATCATGCGGCGCTTCGAACCCGTGCTGGACGATCTGGCGCCCCAGGCCCTGCTGGTGGTGGGCGATGTGAACTCCACCATCGCCTGCGCCCTGGTCGCTGCCAAGAAGGGAGTGACGGTGGTCCATGTGGAAGCCGGCCTGCGTTCCTATGACCGCGCCATGCCCGAGGAAATCAACCGGGTTCTGACCGATCAGATTTCCGATCTGCTGTTCACAACCGAGCGTGACGCCCTGGCCAATCTGACCCGCGAAGGCATTGATCCGGCCCGGGTTCACTTCGTCGGCAATGTCATGATCGATACCCTGGTCATGAATCGGCCCCGCGCCGTCCCGGCCACCGCCACCCTGGAGGCAGTGGGAGCGGATTTCCGCACGGGCTACGCCCTGGTGACCCTGCACCGGCCGTCCAATGTGGACGATCCCGTGGTGCTGGCCAGGCTGCTCGGCGGCTTGGCCGAAATCGCCCGCCAGACGCCGCTGGTGTTCCCCATCCATCCGCGCACCCGGGCGAGGATTGAGGCGGCCGGGCTGATGGATCGTCTGGACAATGCCCGGACGGTGCTGTTGCCACCCGCCGGCTATCTGGAGATGCTGGGGCTGATGGCCGGGGCGCGGCTGGTCATCACCGATTCGGGCGGAGTGCAGGAGGAAACCACCGCGCTGGGCGTTCCCTGCATCACGGTGCGCGAGAATACCGAACGCCCCATCACGGTCAGCGAGGGGACCAACACGGTGGTGGGCACCGATCCCGCCCTGTTGTTGGCCGCTTGGCGCGACGTCCTGGCCAGCGGCGGCAAGACCGGCCGGATTCCCGAATTCTGGGATGGCAAGGCGAGCGAGCGCATCGCCTCGATCCTGTACCAACACCTGCGCTGAACGGAAAGGGCTAGCGGCCCGCTGCCCGTCTCAGAATTGCGGCGGTCAGGGCGCCGGTCTTTTCCCAAGAAAAATCGGCGGCCCGAGCCAGGGAGCGCCGGATGAGATCGGCACGCAGTTCCGGTTCGTCGAGAACGCGGGAAATGGCCGCCGCCAGGGCGGCCTCATCCAGGGGATCGATGAGCAAGGCGGCATCGCCCGCCACTTCGGGCATGGCGGCGCTGTTGGAGCAGATCACCGGCGTGCCGCAGGCCATCGCCTCGACCAGGGGATTGCCGAAGGTCTCCACGGTGGAGGGAAAGACGAAAGCATCGCAGCCACGGTACAGCGCAACCAGTTCGTCCGGAGTACGGCTTCCCAGGAAGCGGACGCAGTCGCTCACCCCGCAATCTCCGGCCAGCCGCGACAATTCCTGATGATATTCCATATCCACCAGCCGTCCGGCGATGTCCAGGCGAAGGGTGGGGTGTGTCTGCCTGACCCGGGCCACCGCTCGGATCAGGGTATGAAAATTCTTTTGGACGTAGATGTCCGACACGGCCAGCAAGGCCCCTTCCGTCCGCTCCGTTGGCTGGTCGGTAGGGGTGAAGCGGCGGTCAACGCCATGGTGGATGACGGCGATCTTGGATTTGAACAGGGCCGGAATGCCGAATCCCATGGCGCGGCGGGCGTAATCGGACACCGCGATGGCCGCCCGGCACCCCACCAGCGAGGCCAGGGTCGCTGCCGTCAGGCCCGCCCAATACAGCCACTTGGACAGGCGATATTCCTGGCCGAATACCCCCAGGGCATTACGCAGCATGATCACCGGACGGGGCGCCAGGAGCGGGCCGTAATTGGCCAGGGAAAAGGTGACGTCGATTCCCAGCCGGCGCGCCATGCCGGGCAGGGCCATCTGCTCCCAGAGCAACCGGCGGCCGAAGCCGTTGGTGAAGGTCACCGCATGCAGATGAATTCCCGGCGGCAGTTCGCCAATGGTCTCGCCCTGATCGGCATGGAGCAGCAGGTGCAACTCCAATCCCTCCTGGCGAGCGAGATGGGGCAGGATATTCCGCAAATAGGTGACGCCGCCGCCCGATTTGGCGTGCAGGGCATTGATCAGAACGCGGACGGTGTCGGGGCGTCTGGTCATGGACGGCGATGAACTCCATGGCCCCGGCAAGCTGTTGCAGCGGCGTGCCGGGGCGCCCCAAAAGCCTTAGTGGCGGAAGTGACGCATGCCGGTGAAGACCATGGCTAGGCCCTTCTCGTCGGCTGCGGCGATCACCTCGGCGTCGCGCATGGAGCCGCCCGGCTGGATCACCGCCGTGGCGCCCGCCGCCGCCGCCGCCAACAGGCCGTCGGCGAAGGGGAAGAAGGCGTCCGACGCCACCACCGAGCCGATGGTCTGAGGCTCGGCCAGGCCGGCGGCATTGGCCGCCTCCTGGGCCTTCCAGGCGGCGATGCGCGACGAATCCACCCGGCTCATCTGGCCGGCGCCGATGCCCACGGTGGCGCCGTCCTTGACGTAGATGATGGCGTTGGACTTGACGTGCTTGCAGATGCGGAAGGCGGTCAGCAGGTCGGCCAGCTCGCGCTCCGTCGGCGCCCGCTTGGTCACCACCTTGAGATCGGGCAGCATGACCCGGCCGTTATCCTTGGTCTGGAACAGATAGCCGCCGGCCACCGGGCGGAGCGTCATGCCGGGCTCGGAGGGGTCGGGCATGCCGCCGGTGACCAGCAGGCGCAGGTTCTTCTTGGCGGCGAACACCGCCACCGCGTCCTCGTCGGCCTCGGGGGCGATCACCACTTCGGTGAACAGCTTGGCGATCTCCTCGGCGGTGACCTTGTCCAGGCGGCGGTTCATGGCGACGATGCCGCCGAAGGCCGAGACCGGATCGCAGGCCAGGGCGCGCAGATAGGCGCTCTTCAGGTCGGTGCCCACCGACACGCCGCAAGGATTGGCGTGCTTGATGATGGCGATGGCCGGCTGGTCGAATTCGGCGGCCAGCTCGAAGGCGGCGTCGGTATCGTTGAGGTTGTTGTAGCTGAGCTCCTTGCCCTGCAGCTGCTTGGCCGTGGCGACGCCGGCGCGGGGCGAGCCGTTGGTGTAGAAGGCGGCGGCCTGATGCGGGTTCTCGCCATAGCGCAGCGACTGCTTCAGCTCGCCCGCCACCACCACGCGCCGCGGGAAGGTGTCGCCCAGCTCCCGCGCAAACCACTGACTGATGGCGGCGTCGTAGGCTCCGGTGCGGGCGTAGGCGGTGGCGGCCAGACGCTTCCTGAGGCCCAGGGTGGTGCCGCACTGGTTGGCCTCCATCTCGGCGCTGACCACGGCGTAATCCTCCACGTCGACCACCACGGTGACCGAGTCATGGTTCTTGGAGGCGGCGCGGATCATGGCGGGCCCACCGATGTCGATATTCTCGACGCAGGTCTCGTAATCGGCGCCCTTGGCCACCGTCTCCTCGAAGGGATAGAGGTTGACCACCAGGAGGTCGATTTCCTTGATGCCGTGGGCGGCCATGGCCTTTTCATGCTCGGCATTGCCGCGAATGCCCAGCAGGCCGCCATGCACCTTGGGATGCAGGGTCTTGACCCGGCCGTCCAGCATCTCGGGGAAGCCGGTGAAATCCGACACGTCGATCACCGGCAGGCCGGCATCGCGCATGGCCTTGGCGGTGCCGCCGGTGGACAGCAGTTCGACGCCCGACTTGGCCAGGAAGCGGGCGAATTCGATCAGGCCGGTCTTGTCGGAAACCGAAAGCAGGGCGCGGCGGACGGGGCGGATGTCGGACATGGGAAAGGCTCTCCGGAGGGCTTGGTCAATTCGGGGGGGGTGGATGGGCGGCGTATTCGGGAACCAGCCGGCCGAGGCCGGCAAGGGCGGAATCCGCGTCGTGGCGGCGGCATGCCTGCTCCAGGCCATCGATGGCGGCACCAAGTTCAGCCGCATCGGCGGCGCGGGGCTCGGCCACCAGGATGCCGGGCATCTCGGTCTGGATGGTCGGCTCGGAGCCGTGGAACAGCTCCTCGAACAGCTTTTCGCCGGGACGCAGGCCGGTGAAGGTGATCTTGACGTCCACATCGGGGCGCAGCCCGGCCAGGCGGATCATCTGGCGGGCCAGATGGACGATCTTGACCGGCTCGCCCATGTCGAGGACGAAAATCTTGCCGCGATAGGCGGGGTGGCCGATGCCGAAGGCAGAGGCCTGCAGCACCAGCTCCACCGCTTCGCGGACCGTCATGAAATAGCGGGTCATGTCGGGATGGGTGACGGTGAGCGGCCCACCCTCGGCCAGCTGCTTCTGAAACAGCGGCACCACCGAGCCGGTGGAGCCCAGGACGTTGCCGAAGCGCACTGTGACGAAGCGCGTGCCGCCGCCGTCGCTTTCGGCCAGATCCAGGGCCTGGGCGTACATCTCCGCCACCCGCTTGGAAGCGCCCATGACGTTGGTGGGATTGACCGCCTTGTCGGTGGAGATCTGCACCATCAGGGAAACGCCATTGGCGCGGCAGGCATCGGCCACCAGACGGGTGCCGACGCAATTGGTCAGGATGCCTTCGTCGGGATTGTACTCGACCATGGGCACATGCTTGAGGGCAGCGGCGTGGAACACCAGATCGGGCCGGTAGCGCGCCATGGCCTCGCCCACCCGCACCGGATCGCGCACGTCACCCAGCAGCGGCACCAGCTCCATGCCCGGCTGGCGCAGGGAAATCTCCTGGTCGATGGCATAGAGGTTGAACTCGCAGGCCTCGAACAGCACCAGCGAGGCCGGGCCGAAATCGCTGATCTGGCGCACCAGCTCGCTGCCGATGGACCCGCCGGCGCCGGTGACCAGCACGCGGCGGCCCTTGATCATGGATTCCATGGAGACGCGATCGAGAACTGCCTGGGGACGGCCCAGCAGGTCTTCGACGGCGATGGGGCGCATGGTGACGCGCTCCTCCACCCCATCCTTCAGGTCCATCATCCTGGGAATGCGGGCCAAGGTCATGCCCAGGCGGTCGGCGTCGTCGAGCAACTGCCGCACCTCGGACCCGTCCAGGCGATGGTCGGTGATGACCAGACGCTGCGGAGCCTGACCCTTGGCCTTCAGCGCCGCCACCACCTCGCCCATCTCGTCGGTGGAGCCCAGAACGTCGATGCCGTGGATATGACGGCCCACCCGCGCCCCGCGCGAGCTGAGCAGACCCACCGCCCGGTATTCCGCGTCGGGGGAATGGGCGGCACGGATGAACAGCTCGGCCTCGTCGCCGGCCCCCACCAGCAAGACCGGCACCCGCACATGGTCGCCCTGGGCGCGGCGGCGGTTGCGATGGTGATCCTTGAAGGTTCTGTAGATGAAGCGCGGCCCGCCCAGCAGGGCCAGCAGCACGAACCAATTGATCAGCAGCACCGAGCGCGGCAGGGCCTGCAGCCGGGTGGTCAGGAACAGCAGGGCGAGAAAGACCAGGATGGTCAGTGTCGCCGCCCGGGTCAGCGCCACCAGGTCGTTGACCGAGGCATACCGCCAGACACCGCGATAGAGCCGCTGCGACAGAAAGACCGAGGCGGCGACCAGGGTGAACAGGGCAGTGGCCAGGCCCAGATCGAGACGGTCCCACCAGATCCAGGTGTCATCGCCGAGCCGAAGATAGAGCGCCATGACGAAGGACAGCGCCGCCATGGACACATCGTGAGCGAAAGCCAGATAGGCGCGCGACAGCGGCGGCAGTTTCATGGACGTCCACATTCCCCGGAATACCCGGCCCCGGAATACCCGACAGCTGCCGGGCGCCGAACGCCTCTGATTAAGGGAGAGTGGCGGCAGGGTCAAGTCCGACCCGCCTTAGGAGTCTGGACTTCGCCACCGGCTGCGGATATCTAGGTCCCTCATTGCGGCAAGGACAGTGCTTTTCATGGCGATCGCCTCCTTCTTGTCTGACTCCTGGGCCATCCTCGGTCGGATCACATTGCAGCCGGGTCCCGTTGCCGCCTCGGTCGCCGCAATCCTTGCCATCACCTTCGCCGGGCGCCTTCTGCTGCCCAGATCAGAGCCGGCGCTTGCGTTCGGAGCCGGCATGGGCGGGTTGATTCTGGCGGGGACCGCGCTTGGGGTCGCGGGGCTGGACCTGCGGATCGGCCTTATCCTGACGGCCGCCGCCGCCGCCTTTGCCCTGATCCGCGATCGGCGGGAACTGGGAGCGTGGGCAGGCATCGGGTTGCCAATCCTGATGGTGACGTTGCCGCTGCTGCTGCTGCTGTCCGACCGGCGCGGCTCCGAATGGGACGAGTTCAGCCACTGGCTGCATGCCTTCCGCTATGTCCAAGCCAACCATGCGGTTCCGGGTGCTCCGTCGGTTCCGGCCATGGCAACATGTTGCGCCGCCTATCCTTATGGCTGGCCCATGGTCGGGCTTGCTGCCATGACCCTGTCGGGATTCTCGGAGGCAGTGCCCGCGCTGCTCAATGTCCTGCTGTTGGCATTGTTCGCCATGCTGCTGGCCGGGCTGGCGCGCGAGGAATCCGCGGGCAAGCTAAGTCTGCCGGGGGCGGCCGTGGCCCTTCTGGCTGCCACGGCCGCGTCTCCCACCTTCGTGCACAAGCTGGCCTTTTCGGCCTATGCCGACGTTCCAACCGCTTTTCTGGCAGCGGTCCTGGCGCTGATGGGTGAGCGGGTGGCGTGCGATGACGATCGGCATTCCCGAGGCCGCTGGGCTCTGGCGTTCGGCTTGGTCGGAGCGGCGCTGATGGGGGTCAAGCCGGGTAATGCGGCCCTCTTCGGCTGTGTCTTCGGCGGAAGTGGCCTGTTGGCCCTGCGTCGGGAAGGATGGAAAGGCCTGTTTCGGACCCATTGGCTGATCATGGTGCTGCCGTCAGCCATGGCATCGGGACTTTGGCGCTGGCATGTGGATCACTATCTCGCCGGGCGAGAGATGACGATCCTGCCCATGAATCAATGGCATGTGGCGCAGATCCCCCAGATCCTGCTGGCCATGCTGGATGTGGCCGGCAACAAGAGCGGTCATTTTGGGCTCGGCGCGGTCATGGTGTTTCTTGGGCTGCGGGGCCTCGTCCGCGACCGCACCCGGCTGGACCGCCTGTGCGCCCTGGCCGCCCTGGCCTTCCTGGGCTACAACCTGTTCCTGCTGGTCACCTATGTGGTGGTGTTCGGCGATTATGAATCCCAGCACGTCGCCTCATACTGGCGCTACAACACCCATCTCGGCTTGGTCATCATGCTGCCGGCAGCCATGCTCGCCGGACGGGGGCTGGCGCGGATCGGACATCGGGCCATGGCCCGGTCCCTGGGGTGGTTCGCGCTGGTTCTGGTCCTGGCAGGGCCCCTGCTGATCCTCGGCCAGATCCGCTTCGACCATGACCGCACCAAGCCGTTCCTGCGGCAGTCCCTGCACACGGCGGGAGCCATGATTCCGGCGGGCGAACACGCCGTGGTGATCGACCCCCAGGGTACCGGCGTCGCCGGTGTGATGGCCTCCTATGAATGGAGCGGCCGGGTCACGATCGATTCGTTTTTGTCGGCGTTCACGCGAGGCGACGTCCGCACCTGGCTCGACGCCCAGCCCGCCCACTGGGCCTTCGTTTATTCCGGTGCAGCGGCTCTGTCGCTGGAGCCGGTTAATGCCGCGTTCCTTCTGCATCGGGAAGGAACCAGATGGACGGTGATCGAGCAATTCCCCTTTCCCGGCGGCAGGACGCCGGATCGTTGGCCCTGATCACATAGGGGGTGCGCCGCCCTCCGGTCCCGGTCTCCGGGATCAGGTCCGTGCCTACCGGTGAATCAGGCGCCGCAGCAGATCAGCCACTCGAGGACGACGGTACTCAAATCGAATCTCCCTTGCCCCAGGGTAGATCTCCACCCCCATCTGGATGCCATTGACGGCAAACACCTCGGCGGGCCGGCCATCGATACTGACAGTCCAAAACCGGGTCTTCGGAACGTTCAGGACGAATAAGCCGCCTTCCGGGGCAATCACCTTGGCCACGTAACCGCCAGGGACATAGTCCAAAGCGGCCACCTGACCTGTGGCCTGGGGCAGCGGAGCCACGGGCAGTTGCACGGCCACCTTGCGACTGGCGACGCCGGCGATTGCCGCTTGGTAGACCTCTTCGTCGCTCGCCTCGGCCGACAGCGCGGTGACCGAGGATGCGAAGAAGGCGATCGGCTGCGAATTCGTGGTTTCATAAACAAACACCTCGCCGGGCGAGGCGATCTGTCTCAAGTCCTCCTCAATCTTCTGGCGGAACGGCTTCTTGTGGCGCGCCACGTAGGCGTGTGGACCCGATATCTGACGAAGCCCGTTGCCCCCAAGGGGAACGTAGCTGACGACATAGCGCACACCTCCGAGCCGGAGGAAGTCCTGGTCGATCATGTCGTCCAGACTGAACCTGTCACAGCATCTCATGTCAAATGCCATGGGACGGTTGAGGTATAATTGATTCTCAATAAACGTATTTCGTCCTGAATATATGGGGAGATGCTTCTTGGCGTAGCTCCAGAACCTGGCCTTGATCATCGGCTGCAGATTGAGATAGCCGTCAAACGTCTCGAGCCCATAAGCCAATGGTGCAAACGGCACAATCAGGTGCGGTATGGTGACCACTCGGCCATGCGGGTCCGTCTGCCAGGGACGGTCCCGCAGGTTTGGCACCTTGGTCAGAACCGCCTGCCCCCCCTCGCCCAGGTATTGGACGATCGTGGAGGCCTTCTGAAACAACAGGGCACCTATGGCAAGCGACAGGCAAACGGCCAGTGGCGCCCCCTGAGCCAGAGGTGACTTCCAACGCTCCGCGACGATAAGACTGGCCCGCGCCATTGGAATCAGACCGAGCGCCGCAAAGCCGTACGTCAACCGGCCGAAATCAATACCCAGTACAAATCCCAACCCCAGCCGCTCCCAAGGAATCAGCATGATAATCGGATTAGCCAGAAGACAGAATACAAGTCCCGACAGGTACCTTAGACCATCACGCCGAGCATATATGACACAAATAGCCAAAGATATTATAAGTGATATATAGAAGAAGACGAGCTTCTCGCCTTGCGACGTCCTCCAGAAATTAAATGACAACAATGAGTGAAATGAAAATAGGTGAGGCTGACGGCTGGCACCCTGCGACAACTGCGTGAAGGATGTGATGACGTCGGCCCAATTGAGGCAGACAAAAACAAAAAGAATAGTGATCGCCGCCACTTTCCGGCGCCAGTTTCCCAGTCCCAACATGATGGTGGCGACCATCAGGCTGAACATAAGGGCCATCATGCTGTGGGTCAGTAGCGTGCTGGTCGATAACAATGCCGCCAGGGGGATAATCCAGCGATAATACTGATCACCCTTATCCGCCCTGACCACCATCAGATAAATACTCAGCGGAATGGCCGCCATGCTAATGCCATGCTGCAGCGAATACATATAGAGGTCGAATGAGCTCAGGCCGTACCAAACCCCGAATCCCACCGCCAGAATGGGGGCAAGCCCCATGCCACGGTGAAGCAACAGCCATGAACCCAAAAGGGAAATGCCAAACACGGACACTTTGTGAATCGCGATGGCCGCCCACAAGGGAAACACCTTGATAAGCAGCATCTCAAGGCTGAAGAACTGTCCGCCCGACGCCAGCATCCCGATGGCATCATTACCGCCTGCGACCGCCTGCGCGAAGCTTCCCCCTGCGAACAATCCCTCAAAATATAGATATATCGGAACAAATACGTCGCCCTCATCAACAAAGTTGATGAACGACGAGTTGCCGGGCAGAACATACTCGGCAGCCATGCCCATAATAGCCAATATGGAGATTGTAATAATATTTCTTGTTTTTACATTGCGATATCCCACCTTCTTTACAGAAAGCATGACAGCCAATACTATAAATATAATAAATGGCGCGAGACGCGCCAAACCCTGCAACTCATCTTGCTTGATAAAATCAAAGAACATCCACACACCCTATCAATGCATCAACACATTGATTCCAAACGCGACTCCACCACCGCGCATACGCCATGGGGACCTTATCATAGCTGTCAGCATGGTTGCACGGTGCCCGTGAACGGCCTAATCTCGGCAAATCGCCAGCCTTCACAGCAGTGACGAATTTTCCTGACAATGGCTACTACATATGTCAACCAGCTTGCCGGCAAGTCGGTCACGGTCCTCATCGCCGCATACAACGACTGGCCATCCGTGGCGAAGCTAATACCAGAAATCGATAAGGTTCTGATACCCCTGAACATGGAAGCCCGGGTGGTTATCGTGGACGACGGGTCCACCGATATGACGGGCCTGGATGAGATTGAAAGCGGCAATTATCCGTCAATCGGTGCCATCGACATTCTTACCCTGGCCAGCAATCAAGGCAACCAGCGAGCTGTGGCCTGCGGCGTCGCCTATGTCGCGGAATATGCGCAATCGGATTACATGGTCGTGATGGACGGCGATCATGAGGACAAGCCGGACTATATTCCGGAATTGCTACGGGCTTGCGCGGATAGCCGCGACACCCGGATCGTCTTTGCCGGCCGCTCCAAGCGCTCCGAAAGCCGCCTGTTCAAGATCATGTATTGGGGCTACCGGCAAGTCTACAGATTGGCGACCGGACTGCCAATTTCCGCCGGCAACTTCAGCGTCGTTCCCCGACACCTCACCAAGCGTCTTGCCCACATCGCCGAACTGTGGAGCCATTTTCCCGCCAGCATCCAGCGAGCCCGGCTCCCCTACGATTCGATCCCGACAGAACGAGGGCAGCGTCTGTTGGGGCAGTCAAAAATGAATATGTTTCGGCTGTTGATTCACGCCTTCAGCGGCCTGACGGTCTACGCCGATATCCTGGCGGCACGTGTCATGCTGGCCGCTATCGTGTCGACGGGTTTTTTGGGAACGGCGACGCTGTGGCTGATCATCGAGAAGCTGTTCACCAGCATTCCCATCATCGGCTGGTCATCCCTGATGATTATGGCGGTGGCCGGGATGGCCCTTCAGATCATCAGCACCGCCGGGATGATCTTGTTGATCATCCTCGCCCTGCGTCAGCAACCCCCGATGATCCCGGCAATAGACTACCACCGGTTTGTTCTGGAGGTTCGGCGGATCAATGGCGGAACTGATCTGTTTGATGCACCACCCATCAGAATCATGCCGTCGGGACGCTGACCGTCCGATACGGAAATGCCCAAGGATCAGCGCCGCCTCAGCAAGGCTACCAGGCTGACGCCCTGGCGATAGGCCGGCCTTCCCTGGTCCAGGGCGGCCGCCAGGGCCGTCGCCTCACCGCCGAATAGGCGCGCGAGCAGACCGTTGACCGGGGCGGGGGGCATGGCGAAATCGGTGTTGTTCTGGCCCAGGCTTACGGCCAGCCGCCGGCCGATCCACCGGGCAAGGCTAATGGGGGGATAGAGGCGGGAATTGAAATAGGACAGCAGGCGGGTCTCGACCGGCAGCCCCTGGATAAGGGCGGAGAGACTATCCCACTCGTAACGGCGAAGGTGAGATGCGGTCTCGTCGTGGCGGGACCACAAGTGGCGCCCGGCCGGGACCGTTACCAGGACGTGACTTCCCGTCCTGGCCTGGTCGACAACCGTGGCCAGAAAGCCCCGGTCATCCTCCACATGCTCAAGCACATCCATGATGAGATAAAGTGCCGCCTCGCCAGCCAGTTCAGCCAATTCGCTGGCAACCGCCCCCAGGATGAACGATTGCTCGGGGTAGTTCCGCCTGGCCGCCGTGATCGCCTCAGCCGACTGATCGATTCCGATCATGCGGTAGCTTCTGCCCAGGGTGCCGACGGTACCACCGGTGCCACAACCCACATCCACGACCAAATCGGTCTCGTGTCCCGCCATCGCACTTTCAAATAAGGGAAGCAAGGCCCGACGACGTCCGACAAACCACCAATGCTCGGCTTCCATCCGAGCATGCGCATCAAACATCAAAGTATCCACCTTACCTCCTTCCCGACCATACTCGACCCCGGCTCGCTGTCCCGAGCGTTCCCAGGCTGCCAGCCACCGCGATCGGATAAAGTCAGAATTGAAAATATAGAAACGGGGAATCCCCGGAAATAGCAAACAGGCCGACCGCGAGAAGAATGGCGACCCCAGCCGACCACGCCATCGTTGGGCGAAAGTTCAGGGCGCGGGGAGCCTGACGATCGAGAGCCATGGTCTGGCTATTGGGAAGCAGGGTAACGTGCGCTCCCATGGCCGCCAGCAGAGCCAGTTCGCCGATCCCATGGAAATCAGGCAGATAACGCGCCGGCACCCCCATGGACACCAGACCACGGACCAGCGGCAGCGTGGCGTAGGACTCCGGGATCACCACACCGTTCAATCCCATCATCCCTCTCAAGACGGCAAAGGCTGAGCTCAGGTCATTGGCGCGGAACAGCACCCAGCCCACCACGACCAGCAGGAGGGTCAAACCCGCCCCTGCCAGGCGTTCCAGCCGTCCTGGCGGGCGCCCCACGCCACGGGCCGCCCGCCATGCGTGATTGATCAGCAGCCCCACCCCGTGCAGCGCACCCCAGGCGACAAAGGTAAGATTGGCACCATGCCACAATCCACCCAGCAGCATGGTAACCAGGAGGTTTGCGTGGCGCCGGACACTGCCTTTCCGGCTCCCTCCGAGGGGGATGTATAGGTAGTCGCGCAAGAAAAGCGACAGACTGATGTGCCAGCGCCGCCAAAACTCGATGATCGACCCGGCTCGGTAAGGAGAGGCGAAATTGATCGGCAACCTCAGCCCAAGCATCAACCCAAGCCCTACCGCCATGTCGGAGTAGCCGGAGAAGTCGTAGTAGATTTGGAAGGTATAGGCCAGGGCGCCGCACCAGGCCTCGATCAAGGTGGGGGCCGCCGCGGCAAACACCGGATCGGCATGAACGGCGATGGTGTCGGCCAGCAGAACCTTCTTGGCCAGCCCCATGGCGAACAAGGTTAATCCTTCGGCGACGTGGCGGCTATTCCACCGGTAGGTTTGCGGGTCAGAAAACTGCGGCATCATCTCGCGGTGATGGATGATGGGGCCGGCGATCAGATGCGGAAAGACAGTCACGAACAGCAGATAGTCGAGGGGCGTGTGGTGATCCACCTGTCGCCGATGCGCATCGGCCAGAAAGGCGATCTGGGTGAAGGTGAAGAAGGAGATACCCAGCGGAATGGCCGTGGCTGCCGTATGGCTCGCCAGATCGCCGGATAAGAGTCCCAGGGCGAACTCCTTGTACTTGAACAGGAACAGCAGCCCAAGATTGGCGGCGACCGCTCCCCACAGGACCCCATGGCGTATTCCAGACCCCAGCTGGAAAGACAGTATCAGGCGCGACAGCAGCCAGTTCATGGCGATGCTGCCCAGCATCAGCCACAGGCTTCCGACCGGCGACAATCCGTAGAACAGAAGCGAGGCCGCCGCCAGCACCGTCTTGCCCAGCACCGGCCGCCCGCCGCCCAGCCCGTAATAGAGCAGCAGTGTCACGGGCAGGAAGGCCAGAATGAATGAATAGGAACTGAACAGCATCCCGTCAGCGTCCTTCCGGGACCAGTTCGTTGAGAAAGCCTTCGATATTCTGGCGGTTCGCCACCCGGTCGCGCCACGGATAGCGGGCGAACAGCGCCCTCTGGCCCGCCGCGTTCAGATGGCTGGCGTCGCTGAACATCTCCCTGCGATCGGAAATGCCCGGAATACGAGTTAATTCCACATATTCAGAAATCGCCCCGACGATGGCACGCCGCTGACGCCGCAGCGCATCAAGATCGATGTCGCGATTCAGCGTCAGGTCGGGCAGCGTCGGGGTCATAAACAGAATCGGAATGCCGCGATCTTCTGCGAACCGCTTGATTTCCGCCAGGCGTGCCACCTCGACAGGGTCGATACGCTGGCTCTCCTTACGCCAGCCGGGACGCCAGATCTCATCCCATCCGTAACGTTCGTCCTGAACCTTGAAGCCGCGAGCGTGGATGTGAAAGCTGTGCCGTCCCGTCACCTTGGCCCACACCTTGCCGGCACTGTCACGGATATAAGCCCGCAGGTTATCCAGCCGATATCGCAACCGCCCATACCACCCATTTGGCTCGTAGATGGCCCCCACATCCGGGGCCACCAATGTATGGAGATCGAGACAGTAGATAATTCCACGGACGTTGTGCAGCCGCACCTCATCCAGGCCGCCAAGGAAAGCCGAAACGGCCTGGGGCCAGCCGTAGACGGCGAAAAGGTTCAGCACTTTCTCTCCGACCACTTCGTCCGAGATCATGTGAGAGCGCGACGTGCCGAACACGAGTACATGCGGCTCCTTGGCAAGAAAATCGCGGTAGCGGTCGATGGTCGGTGGACGCGCCGCCAGATACAGGCCGTCCTCCTGCCCGTGCTCGCCGTAAGGATCTATCAGGTAGGTGAGCGAAATCCCCAAGGCAGCAATCAGCAGCACCCCCGCCAGGGCATGCCGGACAAAGCGCCCATACATCTCCGAACTTGCTGAATCGGCTGGATCGGCCCGGATCAGAACCATTCCTCCAGCCGGTCGAGCGCCACCCAGAAGCCCTCGCCGTCATTCTTGTGACCTTGCCAGATTTCCGGGATGAAGCTGGCCTGGGGGGCCAGCCGGTCCAATTGGCGAGCCATGGCGGCAAAGTCGATGTCGCCGGTGCCGATCTGGATGCCCTCGCCGTCCACGCCCTTGGCGTCGGCCAGATGCAGATGGGCGACATAGGGGCCGACCTCTTCCATGAAACCGCTGAAGGTGGTCTTCAGATGGGTGCAGGCCAGCTTGGAGTGCGACACGTCCAGGCAGACGCGCATGTTGTGGCGCTTACAAAAGCCGACGATATCGGCGGCGTCCACGAACAGGTTGTGATAGCGCTGACCGCCGAAATGCCAGGGATAGGGCGGCATGGTCTGGGGGATGATCTCCACGCCCACCATGTCGAGACGCGCCAGGCTGTCGTCAAGCAAGGTGTGCAGATGGGCCACCTGATCCGCCGACAGATGGGAATCCATGGAGAAGCCGCCCACATTGGTGACGATCTGCGGCCGCCGGGTGCGCGGGAACCACTGCTTGAGCCGCCGGGTCAGGTCGATCACCCGCTGCAGATTGCTGATGGAAAGGGCGCGATAGGCCTCGTCCTCCGAGCACAGGTCCAGGACATGGTCGCCGGCGAACAGTTCGGGGCTGTGAATGACGAAATCCACGTCCAGGGGCTGGTCGAAGAAGGGCGCCAGGTCCAGGTCCATATCCACATAGCTGAGATGGAACTCGATCAGCGGCATGGCGGTCATGGGCAGCAGGGTGCGGTAATCGTGATAGCGCACCGGCAGGCCCCAGGGCCGACGGAACTTGAACGGGCGCGGCCTGGCGTCGGAATCGGAGATGTCGCTGGCGAAGAAGAAGTCGCCGGCCTTCATGTCGCGCTTGGCCTTGCGTCCCACCAGCTTGGCGCGCTGGTTGGGCTGCAGGCCCTTGCCGGGGCTGCGCACCACCAGCATCTCGTCGCGGATTTCCGCCCCTGCCGCGATGTCGCAGTTGATGATCAGGCTCTTGGCCAGGGTTTCGCGGTTCATCATCTCGCCCTGGGTCAGGCCGCGCGCCTCGGCCGAGCCCATGGATTCCTCCACTTGGCCGATGGCGTCGACCATGGCGCGGAATTCCTCGGGCAGCAGGCTGACCTTGTGGTCGTTGCCTTCCAGAGACTTGTCCAGGGTGAAGTGCTTCTCCACCACCTTGGCGCCGCGGGCCACCGCCGCCAGCACCACGGCGAAGCCGCGCTCGTGGCCGGAATAGCCCACCAGACATTCGCCGATGGATTTGAGGCGGTCCATGTAGGCCAGGTTGATGTCCTTGAACGGAGCCGGATAGGTGGAATTGCAATGGAGCAGGACGTATTGGGCGCCGTGCTGACGCAGCACCTCCACCGCCTCGATGATCTCGGATTCCACCGACATGCCGGTGGACAGCAGCAGCGGCCGCCCGGTGTCGGCGATGGCGGCCAGCAGCTGGTGATTGGTCAGGTCGGCCGAGGCCGCCTTATAGGCGGCGATGCCGTAGCGCTCCAGCGCCTCGACGCTTGCCAGGTCCCACGGCGTGCACAGCGGAATCAGCCCCTTGACCTTGCAATGGTCGAAGGCCTTGAACAGGTCCTCGGTCTTCAGCGAAAAGCGCGACAGCAGGTCCAGGGTGTATTGCGAGCCCAAATCCTCGGACGCATCGGTATGGTCACCGGCATTGGCATACAGGCTGGCCAGATCGCGCATCTGGAACTTGGCGCAATGGGCCCCGGCACCGGCCGCCTCGTCGATCAGACGCATGGCCATGTCCAGGCTGCCCTGGTGGTTGTTGCCGATCTCGGCGATGACGAAGGCCGGCGAACTCTCCTCCAGCCGGAAGCCGCCGATATCCATGACCGGACGCCGGGCGCGGGCCACGCCCACCAGATGGCCATAATCGTCCACCAGGGGCACGAAATTGATTCGGGAATCCAGCATGGCTTCGATGGCGTGGCGGTCTCCGCCCAGACGGGCAGAGCGGAAGTCGCCGTTGGCCACCTTGCCCGCCGCGATGCCGAGATCCACCGGATCGGCGGCGACCAGCCAGCGGCGCACGTCGCCGTCGGTCAGCACGCCCTCAAGCCGCCCGGTCTCGTCCACGGCGAAAACCACACGTTCCTTGTTGTCGTTGATCTTCACCAGCGCGTTCTTAAGCGTGTCTTCGGAAAAGACCAGATACTTGGCGATATTCTTGTCGATGATCATGTGGATCGGCTCATCCAAAGCGGCGGGTCATCAGCAGGTCGATGACCGCCAGGTCGATTTCGTCGTCGATGTCGAAGGCCGCGCTGGCGGTCATCTCGTAAAGGGCGATGCGCCCGCCCAGGCGATTGTCATAGCGTTCCAGCACCCACGGCTTGAACACGTAGATCGAGCCGTTCTCCACGAACTGGGCTTCCAGGTCCTGGCGGCGGGGGCGGTGGGCGGGATCGTAATTGATGGCTTCGGGTCCCTGGGTGCCCTGGCGCCAGAGAAAGCGGTGGGAGCGCGACACCGACAGCAGGGAATCGGCCTCCTCGCGCACCAGGGTCGCCACCGCGCCGTCGATATCGCCCTTGGCCCGCAGCGGAGCTGTGGCCTGCAGGAACACCACCAGATCGAAGTCGCCCTCCTGGCGCATCACCGGCAGAGCGTGGTGGATCACCGCCTCGGAACTGATCGTATCGCCGGAAATGTCGACGGGCCGGTGGATGACATGAGCGCCGGCGGCCTGGGACACGTCGCGGATTTCCGTATCGTCGGTGCTGACATAGACCCGGTCGACCGAACTTGACTCCAGGGCCTGGCGGATGGTGTGGACCACCAGCGGCGCGCCGCCCACTTCACGCAGGTTCTTGCGCAGGATACCCTTGGAACCACCCCGGGCGGGAATGATGGCGACGGCCCGGCTCATAGCGAGAATCCGTCGTCGACGACGATGTTCTGGCCATTAACCATGGCGGAGGCATCGGACAGCAAGAACACTGCGGCCCCGACCAGATCGGCGGGATCCATCATGCCCTTGGCGTTGCAATGGGCGTTGTAGCGCGCCAGAAAAGCGGGGTCCTGGTTGTTGAACACTCCGCCGGGGCTGATGCAGTTCACCCGGATTCCCTTCCCCTTGAAGTACTTGGCCAGATACGAGGTCATGTGAATCAGCCCCGCCTTGGCGACGCTGTATTCGATCTCCTTGGTCATGGCCGTGCCGTCATAGATGTCGAAACGCGGGTTCATCATCCCGTAGACCGAGGAGAATTGCACCAGATTGCCGCCGCCCTGGGCCGCGAACAGAGCCAGCACCTTCTGGCTGACCAGGAAGAAGGCGCCCAGATGGCGCGACACGTTGTCGCGGAAGGTGGTGTAGTCCACATCCTCGAAGCGGGTGCCGAAGGCGTCCTGCTGGGGATAGGCGCAGTTGACCAGCCCGTCCAACCGGGACCATTGCCCGGCAACGGCCGACAGCATGGCCTCCACCGAGGCCGGGTCGCAGACATCCACCGCCACCGCGTGGATGCGCACCCGGTGCTCCTCGGGCAAATGGTCGAAAACCGCCAGGGCGCCGGGCGCTGCGGCACTGCGGCTGGCCACCACCACGCGCGCGCCGGCAGCAGCGATTCCCTCCACCAGGCCTCGCCCGATCAGGCCCAGGCCGCCGACGACGGCAACGACTTTTCCGTCCAATCCGCTCATGCCTTCAGATACCCGCAAACTTTCTTCTGGTCGCAGCGGCCGGAACATTTATGGCCGTCGGGGAAGGTGCCCTCCACGTGCCAGCGCCGCAGATCGGCATAAGGCTTGCCGTTCCAGATCTCTTCCAGGCTCTGCTCGCGCACATTGCCCAGCACCATTTCCACATTGTAGTCCTGGGTGCAGGGCACCACCGAGCCATCGGCCATGACGGTGAGCGAGGTCCACGGGTATTCGCAATACTGGCTCTGGTAGTGCGAACGGTTGGACAGGTCCTGGTCCTCTTCGTGGTACCAGCGATTGTCCTGGCTCTTCACATAGGCGAAGACCGGGCGGCCTTCCCACAGCTTCAGGAATTCCTGGTGCATGGCCTTGGCCTCGTCATCCTCGGACAGGGCGATCATGGTGGGAACCAGCAGGGTCTGATAGCCCTTCTCGCGCTTCAGTTCGATGATGTCCAGGATGGTCTGAAACGATTCGTCGAAGTTGTTGCGCTTGCCGCGCACACGCTTCTGCATCTCGTCGGACAGGCCGTCCATGGAGAATTTCAGCACGGACAACCCGGCCTCCATCACCTCCCGGGCGCGCTCCACGGTCAGATTGGCCGGAACGCAGGAGAAATAGGTGGGGATGTTGCGGCTCGAGCACGAGCGCACCCGGTCGACAATCTTCTTGTCCAGCAGAGGCTCGCCATAGCCGTGCAGGATCAGGCAGCGCGATACCACATAGAAATAGAAGGCGTTCTCGTCGGGCTGCTGGTACGAGACGTGATAGGTCGTCTCGATATACTTCCAGAAATCCTCGATCTCCGTCTGGGAATGGGTGCGGACCTGATCGAGCACCGTCTCGAACACCGCATCGTCGATCCAGATGTTCTTGCGGTCCATCAGGGTGGTGCGCGGGCACATGACGCAGGTCATGTTGCAGTAATTGGTGGTCTCCATGTTGAAGACAAAGGGCTTCGGATCACGGACCGCGTCCAGCCGTGCGGCGAGAGCGGGGGCGTCCTTGGCCGAGTAGCGGCCGGCGACGATGTCGTCCTTGATCTCTTTGGAGGCACGGAAGAACCGGATATCGTACATGGGGAAAACATCCTGTTTTAGACGATGTGCCGCCGCCGGGAGAGGGTGGCGCATGGAGCCGCCAAGGGCAAGCGTCGGGTCGGCCGGACCCTGGTGTGATGCGTGGATCAGCCGGCCTTAGGCCCCAAACGATCACTCATCAACATTTCGGCCACGCGGAAATCCAATAGGCTGTCGATGTCGACCGAGCGTTCCAGAGGCATGACATAACCTAGTGTGACGCCCGCTTTCCAGAAGTTCCTCTCGCGCCGCAGCCAGGCGGTCTCGGCGACGTAGACGGCACCGTTAGGCGCCCAGGCCACGGGAAGATCCTGACGACGGCCGCCCGACGCGTCGTGGGGGATCACCGGCCGAACGGTCCCGTCGGGGTCCAGGAGGAACATCCAATATGGGCTTTTTCCGGGCTCGCACAGGGAGGCGGCAGCCGGAGCGCCATGGTCCAGGCATAACCGGATACAGCCGTCGATGTCGGCGGCGATGCGCAACGGCGACGTAGCCTGCAGCAGCACCACATGGCTGGGCTCCTCGTCCAAGGCTTCCAGGGCGTGAAAGATCACGTCGTAGAGACTGGCCGTGTCGGACGCCAGCTCCGCCGGCCGGAGAAACGGCACCTCGGCCCCGGCAGCACGGGCGACTTCGGCAATGGCGGGATCGTCGGTGCTGACCACCACACGATCGATCAGGGACGATCCCAGGGCAGCCTCCACCGACCAGGCGATGACGGGACGCCCGGCCAGGGGCCGCACATTCTTGCCCGGCAACCCCTTGGAACCGCCACGGGCGCAGATCAGGGCAAGAATCCGGTTGGACATCAGCGCGCCTCCCCTGCCACCTGCCGATATTGCCGACGCTCGGCTTCCCACAGCCCCTCGACGACAGCGTCCGGGCGGCAGACCCGGTGGCTTCCCTCCCTCTCCGCATACCGCTCCACGGCCAGGGCCAGGGCCTTGTCGTGGCCGTGTTCGACTCTCAGGCGGATATAGTCGCCGATCAGCCTCCCGGCCCGCAGCGGTCCCTCGCCGTCGCCGAATGCGTCGATCAACGAGCGCCACACGCCGATATCGCCGATACCGGAATCGCCGGCAGCCACCCGCTCCACCGCCTGGTGAAACGAGTCGACGGTCGTGTGCACCAGACCGGCGGCAATGCCGGACTCCCGCAACGGCCCAAGCACCAATCCGCCCAAATCCAGTTGAACCAGGGGACGGCCGCGAAGGCTTGCCAGTATCGCCGCGGTATTGATGGGATAGCCGACGACCAGATCGGCGGCCAGGCCGACGACTCCCACTTTTTCCCTGGGTTCCGTGATCAGGCACCTCCCCTGATCCGCCAAAATCCTCAGGCGTCGCCCAAGGTCGGCTCCATAGCGGTCGTCCCCGGACTTCTTGGGCTTGAGCAGCAGGGCCCAATCGTCATGCCGCTCGATCAGATCGACCAGTGCTTCGATGAAGCAAAGCTGTTGCGCTTCGGAATTGTAGGCCAGAGGGTGATGAGAAGTATCGAACGCGGCGACGACAAAGCGTGTTGTCGGCGACAATCCGGCACGCAGCGCCGCGGCCCTGGCAGTATCGCCATCGGCGATACTGTCCGAACTCACCGGCCCCACCTGGGCGATCGCCTTGAAATCGAACCCCGCCGCAGGAAAGTAATCCCGGTCATAGGCGCCCCACGCAAGGATCAGATCGGCGCAAGCCCAGAAATGCCGGGCGATCAGGAACGGCAATACGGACCACAACCCCCAAATCACGATGGCATTGGAGTGATTGGCCGCCAGGCGCAGCGTCACGGCCTCGGGGCCGAAATCCGCGTAATGGTGAATGGCGGCCACATTGTGTCGCCGCATGAGATCGCCATAGGCCCGAAAGGTCACCCCGTTGGAGACGGCCAACACCCAGTGCATCCAACTCACGACATTCGGTCTGCGCGGCAACAGGCTTTTTGCCCGGGTGAATGCCTCGGCGATGGCCCCGCCGGGATCGGCAAGATGGGCGAGAATACTGGCGCCATCAATCCAGCCCCATCCCTTGTCGGCCGCCTTGCGCCGCAGGCGCTCATCGGCCAGCGTGTCGGAGCGGTCGCAATACAGAACCACTTGGGCCGGGGCCAGCCCGCTGGCCGGCTCCCAATACAGGTGGCCGCCGTCGGGGTGACTGTTGATGCTCGGCCAGGAGGCCTGTTCCAGGATGGCGCCGTTCTCGCGAGCGAATGGATCCACGGCGCAGTCCTCATTGCGATGACCGACCAAAAGACGGAACCAATGGCGGGGATGGCCCGGAAGAAAGCGCAGGCATTCGATCAGACCCGACAGGGTCGGAAAGGCGCTCACCCGGAAATCCGGTGATGCCCGCGTGTTCATCTGGCTTGCCGCGAATCGCCCGACGACGGGAAAGGCAACATGACAAATCGCCTTGACCCCGGCGCGTCCCTCCAGACTGGCGGCGACACCGCAGGCGAAAGCGACGGAGTGGCGATTGAAGGTGATGAAATACGCCCCCAGAATCCGGCGAAAATCCTCCGCGCAACACCAGGTGGGCGGAGTCGGACAGGAATCGGCGAAGGCGGCCGAAACCTCCAGCAACTCGCGCTCCTGCCCGTAAACCAACGCTCGTCCACCCTGGACCGGGCCGGCGAATTGCAGCGGGCGCCGGGCACGCGCCACGGCCACCCCCGTCAGTCGCTCAATCAGTTGCGCCAGTCTTTCGGCGGACGAACTCCACTCCGGCGAGACGAACACCCGATCACGCCACCCATATCGCAACAATCCGAACACCAGATGCCCGACGCCCATGCGTTCGAACCATATCTCCAGAACGCTCAACAGGGCACCTCGTGACAACCGGTCATATCCACGCTCATCTTCCCGGGCCCTTACCGGCCCTGACGAAGAACGTCCATTCCGTCCCGATCGCCGGGAATCGGTCCGATATCGTCCTTGACGATCTTACGCAGAGATTTATAGGTGAAGGGACCGCCCCGCCAGTTCCGACGCAGCAGCCACCGCATGGTTTCGGCAAGCTGCCGCACGGCGCAATCCAGCCCCACCCGTTTGGCATTTTTGGCCAAAATCATCAGGGGGATCAGTCGGCGGAGGCGATAGAACAATATAGGGTAACAGATCATCGCCAGGCCAAGATTGCCTTGCCGCAGCAATCCCCATAGTGATGGGAGCGTGTTTTCATCCTCCACTTCCATGGCGTCGCGGGAACCATGCATGGAATCTACCGTCATAGAGGTGTCGACCAGACGCTTTGGATTAGCGAAATAGCCGTCGTCGCGCCGCTTCTTCTTAAAATAATTGGCGTCGTTCAGGAGCACCTTGTGATAGTGCTCCAGCCCGAATTTGGCGACATAGGCGTAATTGACCTCCACCGTCATTCGCGGCCGCCAGCTTTGGCAGATCAGCGCCGGATAGTCGGTCAGATTGAGCGTGGTCACCTCGTCGTGGGCGTCGTGATCCGAAATGGACAGGAGATACCTCTCCTCTCCATCGAGATCGAGGGGGATATGCCCACGCGAGCGCGCAAACTCGTAAAGGGGAGTCCCGGGAAGAGCCTGGGCGTAGTTGATGGAGAGATCGTTGGGGTTCTGCTCCGGCCGGAAGGTCTGACCGTGTTTGCAGAACTCGATGGTCTCCTGCACCGTTTCAGACGTCTCGCCCGGCATGCCGAGGACGATCTGGATCGGAGCGGCGATTCCCGCCTCGATGGTCCAGCGGATGGCGTTGCGGTTGTCTTCGATGGTGGTCTTCTTCTCCATCACCTCCAACATGCGGGGACTGCCGGTTTCCATCCCATAGGCGATGAAGCGGCAGCCGGCGTCTTGCATCATGGCGATGATTTCAGGCGACACGCAGTTGACACGCATGCCGCCCACCCGCCACAGCAGATCCAGCGGCTTCAGCCGGGCGCACAATTCGGCCAGCCAGCGCTTGTCGGTGCCGAAATTCTCGTCGCCGAAAGAAATGAAGCCCACATCGTGGTCACGCACCAGAATTTCAATCTGACGCATGATCCGATCGACGGGGATATAACGGATCCCCTTGTCGAACCGATGGCAGAAGGTGCAACGGGCGACACATCCCTTAGCCCCGGGGATGATGGCCAGCTTCTTGTTGCGACGATGCGGCTGCCACGCCATCTGGTCGAACTTGAATTCCGACGACTGACACTCATCGTCAATGAACAGAGGATTGATATAGGTCTCGATGTCGTCGCAGGCCGCAACCAGATCGGCGATGTCGTAGTCATAGATCTCATCGCGGCCGAGCGGAGCTTCAAAGCTGGTCGTCCGCAGCCGACCATTGCCGTCGAGCAGGGCGAGACCGGGAATGTCAAGGAAATCGGCCGGACGATGCGTGGTTTCGGCGCGACGCAGCACGTTCACGAAAACTCGCTCGCCCTCGCCGATACAGCACAGATCGGCGCCCGCTTTGCGCAGAAGAATTTCCGCCGATGCCGCGAGATTGCCGCCGACCACCACCAGGGTGTCGGGCAACAGACGCTTGATGTCGCCGCACAGGCGCTTGGTGTAAGCGTAGGCGGTGGAGACGACCGCGCTGATCCCGACCACGTCCGGCCGCACCTTTTCCAAGTGCTCCAGCACTGCGCCGTAATCCGGGCGGTTGCCGTCCACATGGTAGAACTGGGTGGAGGGGAACCCGTTCTTGCGGGCCGCCTTCAACAGGGACAACGCACCGATGGGCGGAAAATTCGTCGGGCGGACGCGAATCGGAGTGGTAATAAGGAGAATATTCATCACCTGACCTTGTCAACAACGACACGACGAGGGGTGCTCCGTCGCCAGACGGCTTTGATGGGCGCACCCGGGCTTGTCCCATCCACACCCGGCGCGGTCCTCAGCGGAACACCTCATGGAAATCCAGATTGGCCCGATCGAAATCGTCTAGCCGGCCGATGTCGAGCCAATATTCCCGTATGGGAAACACGGCGCAATCCTGACCGCCATCCATCAGAGTCTGGTAGATTTGCGGCATATTGTGCGGCTGCCCCGGTTTGACCAGATTCAGCACCTCTGGATTAAGGACATAGATTCCGGCATTGACGAAATTGCGCACAACCGGCTTTTCCTCGATCCCCTTGAGGCGGGTCCCTTCCACCTCGACGACCCCGTAGGGCACTTCGAAATGGTATTCGCGCACGGCCATGGTGGCCGCGGCGCGGTGTTCCTGGTGGAAGGCCAAGAGCTGCTTGAAGTCGACCGTGGTCAGGATATCGCCGTTCATGACGATCAGCGGCTCCGACGGCGTGCCGGGAAGCAGGCCCAGGGCACCGGCGGTTCCCAACTGTCGGTCCTCGCGGAGATACCGGATGGAGACCCCAAGGGCCGAGCCGTCGCCGAAATGACTCTCCACCTGTTCAGCCCGGTAGTTCACCGAGATGAAGAAGTTCCTGAAGCCCGCCTCGATGAAGTTCTTGAGAATGGTCTCCAGGATGGGGCGCGGCCCCACGGGAAGCAGCGGCTTGGGAACATCCTGAGTCAAAGGGCGCAGACGACGGCCCTCGCCACCCGCCATCAGCACCACCCAGTTGTCGCAGCCGTCCAGAGCCAGCATCTGCTCCAACGTCTTCAGGCCGACCACCCGGCCGTCGCCGTCGAGCAGCGGCATTTGGGAAATCTGCAGGCGGCGCATGGTGGCCAGCAGGACGCCGGCCTCGTCTTCCACCCGACCATGGTGGAACCGGGGGTTCATGACTTCGCTGGCGGGAGACTCCAGCGGCAGGCCGCGCAGAAGGCCACGGCGGATATCTCCGTCGGTGATGGTGCCGAGCAGACGGGATTGCCCGTCGACCACCAGCACGATCTGCATGGCGCCAAGATCCAGTGCCTTGATCGCGTCCAAGACCGGCGTCGTGGGAGAAACCAGCGTATCTTGCCAGCGTTTCATGGGAGCCCCCCTTCGGGCAGGCAGGCTTGATGCAACATGAGGCCCAGGCCCTCATCGAGCCCGACCCGAGGTGAGTAACCCAAAGCGGCGGCCGCGCGCGAGCCCTTCAGTCGGAAACGGTCGACAGGCGGCCGCCCTGCCTCGCCGTCCGGTTCCCGCACGGATCCCGATCCGGCGACCCGCACGCAGGCGCGGGCCAGTTCGCCCATGGACACCTGGGCCGGGCCGGTCACGTTGAAGACCCCGTATTGCGCCGACTCCAGGGCCGCCGCCACCGCCCTCGCCACGTCGAAGGCATGGACCAGATTGACGCTGTCGGCGGCTGGGGGCGCGACCTCCAGAACATCTCCGGCGCGGGCCCGCGCCAGGAATGCCGCCACCAGTTTGCCAACGGGCATACCCCAGCCATAGACGGCCGTGGGACGGATGACGGTGCGCCGCAAGCCCTGGGCTGCAAGGTGAGCAAGGGCCTGTTCGGCCAGTTGCTTGCTCAGACCATAGAGCCCGCCCAACGGCTGGGCGCTCATGGGTGCGTCCTCATCCACCGGCCCACCGGTTTCGCCATAGACGGAACCGCTGGACAGGAAGACCAGCGGCTTGCCCCGCGACGCGGCCCATTGGCCGAGGATCAAGGTGGCGCGGAGATTGACATCCATCAGGGCGGCGGCATCGGCCCCCGGCAGGGCCGCCCCCAGATGGACCACGGCATCCACATGAGCGAACAGCCCGTCCAACTGGTCGGGATGGCGCCACTCGGCCAATTCCGACGGATGCCACGCCACGTCCGCCTCCGGGCGGCGACGCGAGGTGGCGGTCACCGCGTGGCCGTTTCTAGCCAGCAGCGCCAGCAGATGGCGCCCGATCAGTCCCGATGCACCGGTGACTCCGATCATGTCCAATCGCGAACCACTCCCCGGGGCAGGGCATGATCGAGTTCGGTGGCGGCAACGCCGTCGAGGAAGACCTCCTCAAGATAACGCAGGGCCAGACCGGACCCGATCCTGGGCGGCGCCAGGGTTTCCCCCAGCAGGTAGCTGCGCAGCGCGAAGGCCGGCTCGTTGAAGCCGAAATGGGCCCGCACCGCCGTGGTGCCGGAAAAGCGCGCGTTCAGTTCAAAGGGGATGGGACCGTCGGGGCCATCCCGGAGCTGCACATTGAGCGAACCCAGGCTGGGGACCCGCTCCCCGATGGCCAGGAGCATGGGATGGAGCCAGTGGTAGTCACCCACCTCGACCACCCAAGACGAACCGCCGCGCAAGGTGCGCCGGGCGGTCAGGGGGCCGAGCAGACTGCCGTCGGCGGCCCGGAACACCGCGCAGGTGTATTCGTGGGCCAGGCCGTCACCCTCGCTGCCGGCAAAGGCCTGCAGCATCAGGTTGGGCACCAGGGAAAACAGGCGGCGCAGATCCGCCTCGTCCTTAACGATATGGACGTTGCGGCTTGACGTGCCGGTCCGGCTCTTCAGCACCACCGGATAGCCGTTGGCCGCCGCCCAGGCGGCCGCCTCGTCCGCATGGGCGGGCAGGCAGGCGGCGGCGTGGGGCAGGCCGTTGGTCCGCAGGAACTCGGTGGTCAGCCACTTGTCGTTGGCCATCTCCACCGTGGACAGCGGCGAAGCCATCACCTTGCAGCCGGTGCGCGCCTCGATGGTGTCGCGGTGCCGTGAGAAAAAGGCCAGATCGAATTCAGAGCCGATCATAACCATGTGGAAGCCGCCCTGCGACAGCAGGACGACAAAGCGCTCCAGCGCATCGGCGTCTTCCACCCGCGGAATCAGCGTGGCCTCGTCCGCCAGAAAAAGACCGGCATTGAGAGGGGCGATGTCGCCCGACACCACCGTCACCGGCAATCCCGAAATTCGCAGGGCCTTGATGATACCCTGGCCGACACCGCTGCCGCCGCCGGTCACCAATACACGGATGTTCTTCACTGGATTTCCTTTTGCAACAAGCGGCCGATCAATCCCACTTCGTCGGGGGTATGGGCGTTGGACCCCAGGGATAGGGGAGCCCCGGCCTTACGGCAAGCTTCGATCAGCGCCCAGGGATCGGGGTGGTAACGGGCATTGACCTCGAACGCCACCCCGGTGGCCGCCGCCTTGTCCACCAGGGCCTGAAACAGCTCCCACGGCGGCGAGGTCTTGAAGCGGGCGATACTCATGCCGAAGGGATGGCCAAGAATGTCCACGGCCGGATTGTCCATGGCTGCCATGGACAGCCGGAATTCGATGTCGACCGCCTGCTCGGGGGTATAGTGCCCGGTGGTGCCGGTGGTGATGCCGCTTTCGCCGGGAAAACGGTGGACGCTGGCCATCACCAGATGGCATTCGGCCAGAATGGCCGGCACCGTGTCGATGGCGCCGTCGAAATCCTCGACCTTGCACTCCACCCCCACCAGGGCGCGGCAATGCTGGTCCGATATGGCCCGCACCTCGGCGGCGAAGCGGGGGAACCAGTCGGCGCTGCTCTTGCGGGCATGCTCGCTGAACAGGATGGTCTTCAGGCCCTCGGCCACGGCGCGGGCATGCATCTCGGCCACCGGGGCGGAGCCGTCGGTCCAGGTGGTGTGCATGTGCAGATCCACCGGAGGAATGACGCCGGGAGGAAAACCGCCGGTGAGTGTGTTCAGGGTCCGGGCCATGGTTCAACCCACCAAAGGCAGCAGCCGTTCCGCCGGCAGGCCGTGAACCTGTTGGGCGAAGCGGCGGATGGCCGGCAGGAACGTCACCGCCGAGACATAGATGGCATCGTGGCCGGGATAGGACGGATCGCCGGAACCGAGGATCGGCGTGGGACAGGCGGGAAGGAACTGGCCCACCTTGCTGTCGTCGCCGTCGAAGACCCGAATGGCCGGATGGCTTCCCAGCCCGGTCAGGGCGAGAAAGCTGTTAAGGCCGTTGGTGGCGCCGTGAAAGGCCACCGTCTCCCCCGCCTCCAGGCGGGCGGCGATCTCGCCGCCGGTGCGCAGCAGCAGCGAATTCAGCATCTCGGCGGCCCGGCGCAGCAGATCCTCCTCCCACAGATCCTGGGGAGGGGCCAGCGGCTCGGGCGGATGTTCCAGCACGGCCACGAAGGCTCCGGCGCGGCGCTCCAGCCCCCGGACCGCCAGTCCGGCGGCCTGCGCCGCCCAGCGCGAGGATCGCTCGGTGAAATAGCTGAGATGCTCGTGCATCAGGGCGTTGATATCGCCCTCGTTCAGATTCTGCTCAGTATCGGGATAGGTCATCAGCACCAGACCGCCCGGCGCCAGATGTCGGCGCGCCGCGGCCAGGACGGCGACGGGATCGGGGACGTGCTCCAGGCAGTTGAAACCGATGATGAGGTCGAACCGGCGCCCCTCCAGGGCCGGAGCGGGGAAATAGTCGCTGACCACCTGGATGGGCCCGCCCTGGTCGCGCACCGCCGGATCGACGATGGTGTAGGACGGCCCCTCGCCGAAGCGGGCCAGTAGCTTTTCACCCACATAGGTGCTGCCCGCCCCCACTTCGAGGATGGCCCGCGGCGGCTGGCCGGTCCAATTCTCCATGACCGCGGCCACCTTGGCATCGCCCAGGCTGTCGGCCCAGGCACTGGCGCCCGGCGGCTTGGTCAGAAAGGCGTAGTCATCCCCGGCATAGGATCTCAACACCTCGGCGACCACCTCGGCCTCGGTGGTCTGGCGGATCGGCCCCGGCCCGGCGAAACCCAGGCGGAAGGGAAAACGGCGCTGCACGCCCGGCTCCTTCCGCACGCCTTGCCACAGCGGCAGATCGGCGATGGACAGGGTCAGCCCGGGACCGGTGCCGGAAAGAACAAGGCTCATGCCAGATCGCTCCATTCCAGAAGAGTCCCCTCGGCCACGGCACGGGTCAGCCGCCGCCCCACCACCATGTCCACCTGCATGGGGGAAATGCCGCCGCCGGGCCGCAGGGCGATCAGATCCTCCTCGGTCATCACGGCCCCCGCCGCCAGGGCACGGGCGGCGAACAGGCTGCGGCGGGCTACGGCGCGGGTATCTTCCTCGGCGACCGTCGGACGCTTGCAACCATCGCCCAGACCCTTCTCCACCCGGCGGATGACGGCCACCAGGGCGCCCAGATCGGCGGGCGACACCGAGGCCAGATGATCGGGGCCTGGCAGCGAGCGGTCCAGGGTAAAGTGCTTTTCAATACAGCAGGCCCCCAGCGCCACGGCCGCGATGGCCGCCTCGAACCCCTCGGTATGGTCGGAATAGCCCACCGGCCGGTGGAAGGCCGCGGCCAGGGTGGACATGGCCCGCAGATTGGCGCTTTCCACCGGTGCCGGATAGGCCGAGGTGCAATGAAGCAGCATCAGATCGTGGCATCCGGCCCGTTCCAGGATATCCACGGCCGCCGCCACCTCCACCAGGGAACCCATGCCGGTGGACAGGATCACCGGCCGCCCGGTGGCGGCCACGCGGCGCAGCAGCAAGGGATTGGTGATTTCACCCGACGGCAGCTTGAAGGCGGGGACGTCCAGGCGGTCCAAAACATCCACGCTGTCCAGGTCGAAGGGTGTCGACATGAAGAGAATTCCGGCCTGAATGCAGTGCTCGGACAGCTCCGCGAAGGCCTCGGGCGGCAATTGGAAGCCCCGCACCATGTCCAGCTGGCTCTGGCCGCCACCGGTGGTGACCTTCTGATAGGCCGCCTTGGGTGCCTGGGCCGACACCACCTTCTCCGCCGTAAAGGTCTGGAACTTCACCGCATCGGCACCCGCCTGCACCGCCATGTCCACCAGCCGGTGGGCGAGAGCCAGGTCACCGTTATGGTTGACGCCCGCCTCGGCGATCACGAAGCAGGGACAGCCCGGACCGACCCGATGGCTGCCGATGGTGAACGATTCAATCACGGCCTTACTCCTCCCCCGCCTCGCCGGGTCCGGCGAGGTCGACGAAACTTTTGTGCAGCAATGCGGGGAAATCCTCGATTCCGGCCAGCACCTGAACAATGCGCCGCGCCGACTGGCCGTCTCCATAGGGATTGACCACCGCCGAGCAATCCATGGCCATGGCCCGGTCCATGGCCGCGCGGATAGCCGCGCGCTCCGGCGGACAGTCGATCACCGAGTCAGCGCGCGGCCGACCCTTCTGGCGGGTCCCGATATTGACGGTGGCGACACCCAGCGACGGGATCTCCAGCAGGCCGCTCGACGAATTGCCCACCACCGCATCGCACAGCCGGGCGGTACTCATATAGAGCTGCGAGCCCAGGGAGGTCCGAAGGATGGCGTTGGGATGCGCCCCGACGAAGGCCTCCAGCGCCACCATCAGCTCGCGGCTGTCATTGTCGGCATTGGGGGCGGTCATGACGATTCCCACCTCGTCCCCCAAAGACTCGAGCGCGGCCAGCATTTCGGCCCAGCCACGCCGGCCCTCCTCCGGGTCCAGCGTCACCGGATGATAGGTCACCAGCACATTGCGGGGCCGCAGGCTGAAATTCAGCCGCGTCTCCACCTCGGCCCGCTCCAGGAAAATGGTGCGCCGCAGATGGTCGAGGCTGGCGTTGCCGGTCAGGTGAATCCGCTCGGGGTCCTCCCCCAGCTGACGGAGGCGGCGGGCGGAATCGGCGATGATGGGAAAATGCAGATGGGCCATCTTGCTGATGGCATGGCGGATGGCGTCGTCGAAGGCACCCTCGGTCACGTCGCCGCCACCGATATGGGCGATGGGAATCCGCGCCACCACGGCGGCCTGAACCGCCGCCATCAGCTCGAACCGGTCGCCCCACACCACGACGATGTCGGGCTTCAGCCGCTCGAAGGCGTCGGCGAAACCGATGGTGCCCAGCCCCATGGACTTGGCGATGGCCACGCCGGTATCGCCCGACAGCAGCATCTCCACCTTGGCGGCGATGGCAAAGCCGTCGGCCTCGATGGTTTTCCAGGTGGAGCCGTATTCGGGAGACAGATGCATGCCGGTGACCACCAGCTGCAGTTCAAGATCGGCATGGGCGTCGATTTCCTTCAGCACCCAGAACAGCGGCCCGTATTCGGCCCGCGTTCCGGTGACGACGCAAATCCGCTTCATCGCAGCGCCTCTTCCACCGCGGCCACCACCGAACGCTGTTCCGCCTCGGTCAGGGCCGTGGAACAGGGCAGGGTGACGATGCGGTTCCACACGGAGTCCGTCACCGTCATGGGCGTGCGCAATGCCTCGGCGAAGGCCGGCTGCAGGTGCATGGGCCGCCAGAACGGGCGGGCGTCCACTCCCCTTTCGCGCAGTCCGGTCCGCAAGGCCGCCATGCGCTCCGCCCGGTCCAGCACGAAGCCGGAAAACCAGCATTCGCTTTCCGCCCAAAGGGGCTGGGGAAAGGGACTGATTCCCGGCCTGCCGGCGAAGGCGGCGTCATAGGCGGCACGGATGCGGCGCTTGGCGGCGACGAATTCCTCCAGCCGCTCCAGCTGCGCGCAGCCCACCGCCGCCTGCAGATTGGTCATGCGGTAGTTGAAGCCCACCCGGTCATGAAGATAGTCGGCACCGACCCGCGCCGTGGTGGTCAGATGGCGGACCAGATCCAGCAGGTCTGGATCTGTCCCGATCACCGCGCCGCCGCCGCCGGCGGTCACCGTCTTGTTGCCGTTGAACGACACCACCGAGAGATCGGCACCCAACTGGGCGATAGGGCGGCCGCGATAGCGCGACCCCAGGGCGGCGGCGGCATCGGCCACCACCTTGAGATCGTGGGCACGGGCGACGGCGAGGATGGCGTCCATGTCGGCGGGACAGCCGAGCACATGCACCGGCAGCACCGCCGCCACCCGCCGGCCGCTGGCCTGATGGCGCAAGACATCGCCGTCTCGTACCGTCTCGGCCTGCAGCACCCGTTCAAGCAGGGCGGGGTCCAGAGTCCAACTTTCCGCCGTCACGTCCAGCAGCCAGGGCGTGGCACCGCAATGGGCCACGGCATTGGCGCTGGCCACGAAGGTGAAGGCCGGCATGATCACCAGATCGTCGCGCCCCACGCCCACGGCGGTGAGGGCGGCGTGCAGGCCGGTGGTTCCCGCCGAAGTGGCCACGGCGCGCAGCGAGGACCCGGCGGCAGCGGCCACCATGTCCTCCAACCGGTCAACGAAGGGGCCGACGGAAGACACGAAGGTGCTGTCCACGCATTCCTGAAGATAGCGGGCCTCGTTGCCCGTCAGATTGGGAACGCAAAGTGGAATCACGGAAAATCCCCCGGTGCTCAGATGGTGTAGCGGTCGGCCCGGTAGCGGGCCAGATTGGCCGGATCGGAGAACCAGCGCACGGTTTCGGCCAGTCCGCGGCGAAAGCCTTCCAGTCCGCCATGGGCCGGTTGCCAACCCAGCAGACGGGCGGCCTTGTCCGTGCCGGCGAACAGGCGTTCCACCTCGCTCTTTTCCGGCCGCAGGCGCTGGTCGTCACAAGTGATGTCCACCTGGGCGCCCATGACCTCGGCGATCAGCCGCGCGGTGTCGCCGATGGAAATCTCGAAGCCCGAGCCGATATTGATCACCTCGCCCAGCACCGTTTCCGGGGCATTCAGCATGGCGATGAAACCCGCGGCCGTATCGGCCACATAGGAGAAGTCGCGGGTGGGATGCAGGGCCCCCAGTTTAAGCGTCCGGGCCCCCGCCGCGATCTGGGTGATGATGGTGGGGATGACGGCGCGGGCCGACTGGCGGGGTCCGTAGGTGTTGAACGGCCGCAGCACCGTGACCGGCGTGGCGAACGAGCGGTGGTAGGACAACGCCATCTGGTCGGCGCCGATCTTGGTGGCCGAGTAGGGAGACTGCCCCTGCAGCGGATGGTCCTCGTCGATGGGCACGTAGCGGGCGGTGCCGTAGACCTCGCTGGTGGAGGTGCACACCACCCGGGAAACCCCCAGATCGCGCGCCGCCTGAACCACGTTCAGCGTCCCGGTGACGTTGGTTTCCACATAGGTGGCAGGCGAGTGATAGGAATAGGGAATGGCGATCAGCGCCGCCAGATGCAGCACCGCGTCGCAGCCCTCCATGGCCTTGCGCACCCCATGGGGATCGCGGATATCGCCCAGGAACACGTCGAGCGAATTCCTGACCGCCGGTTCCGCGGCGTCCAGCCAGCCCCAGGACCCGAAGGAATTATAAAGGGCGAAGGCGCGCACGTCGTAGCCGCGCCGTACCAGTTCTTCGGTCAGATGCGAGCCGATGAAGCCGTCTGCACCGGTGACCAGAATTTTCTTAAGCGATGGCATTGAACTCATCCGTCAGACCAGGGACGCCCGGTAGGCTTGAGAACTCTCTGGATCATCCGGCGACCAGGGGGCGAAATCGCCATCCTCGGCCCGGAACGGGCCATTGGTGACTTCGTGGATCACCGCGAAGTCAGTTTCCGGGATCAATGTATGCCAGATCGGCGCGGCAACCCGGTAAAGAAACGGATTGTCCCCTCCGGGAGGCGTCATGGGAATACGGTGGGTCACACGACCATTATCGTCAAACAACACCACCAGGATACGGCCCTCGATCACATGAAATGATTCGGTCTTGGTCAGATGGCGGTGAGGCCGGACATAGCTGTCGCGGCAAAAGGCGATGACCATCTCATGCAGCGGGTCCTCGGGCGTGCGATGAAGACACAAGCGCGAGCGGCGCAGCGGCGCGTTCACCGCCTCGGCTTTCAATGTCTCGAGCATGTCACGCCCGACCAGCGCGACATCATCGGTATTGTAAATCACGGCAGGCATGGCGAACGCCTCTCAAATATTGAAGAACTCAACAATGGCGTCTGCCACGTAAGTCCGCTGCGTATCCGTCAGTTTTTCGCTGATCGGCAGGCTCAGACGGCGGTGATGGACACGTGCGGCGTTGTCCCAGAATCCCCGCGCATCCTTGTGAACAGGGTGCTCGGGCATCAGAATATGCGGCTGCTTGGTTTCTATCCCCCTGGCGGTCAGGAAGTCCTGCAGCGCATCACGCCGGTCGGTGGCAATCACGTAGATATAGTAGGCGTCCTGGCAATCGGCATCATCGCGCGGCACGTCGACCAGATGCCCCAACCGGGCGGAATAATAAGCGGCATTATCCCGACGGCGACGCATGACCTCGTCGAAGCGATCCAGCCGCACGGAAAGCATGGCGGCGTGTACGGTGTCCAGGCGACCGTTATGGCTGAGAAAGCCACAGGATTCCTTTGTCACCAAGCCGTGGTAGCGCAGCTGTACCAAATGATCGTGAAGAGCGTCGTCGTCGGTCACGATGACACCCGCTTCTCCAAGAGACGCCAGGACTTTCATGCAATTCATGGAGAAGCAGCCCACTTGGCCGAACGAGCCCGCCTTGCGGCCATGACGCACAGCATCGAAAGCCTGAGCGGCGTCCTCGATAACCAGCAGGCGATGGCGCTCGGCAATCGCGCAAATTTCCTCCATGCGGCAGATCTTGCCGGCGAAGTGAACCGGCAGGATGGCCCTGGTGGCCGGGGTGATCAAACCCTCGATCACCGCCGGATCCATGTTCATATCGGGACCAAGATCGGCAAATACCGGAACCGCTCCGGCCAGCTTGACGATGTTGGCGGAGGCCACGAACGACAGGGCCGGAACAATCACCTCGTCGCCGGCACCGATGCCCAGGGCACGCAACGCCAGGATCAGCGCGTCGGTACCAGAATTCACCCCAACGGCAAAGCGACGCCCCACCCGCGCGGCAATCCTGGCCTCGAATTCCGCCACTTCCGGACCCAGGACGATTCGTCCATGGCGTAGCACGCGATCCACGGCAGCCAGCAAATCTTCACGCTCGGCATCATCGGTGACACGAAGATCTAAGTAGGGAACGGTAGGCGGAGTCATGTTCGTCATTTCTCTCATACAGCATTTGATTTGCATGTCACAACAACAGCAACAAACAAACCATCTCAGTTATGCAATATAACATCTGAAAGGTATATTTTACCTTGGCGCCAAGCACGGATCAGCGGGTGGCAACTCGCTGGCGAAGAACGCTGTTGGCTTCGACGTCAGCGGTGACGGTCATTCCTGACGCAATCACGACGTCATTGCCAATGGTGACATTGGGTTCGACCAGGATATGACCACCAAAGCGGACATGATTGCCCACCGTCACCAATCCGGAGGTCGACACTCCCGGCCCGGTGGTAATGCCGTTTCCAAGGGTATTGTGATGTTCAAACGTGGTCCTCGAACTGAGGAAGCAGTAGTCGCCCAAGACCGTCCCGGCGCCGATATAGCTGAACGCGCCGATGAAATTGCCTTCCCCGATCGCCACGTCGATATCGAAAAGGGCGCTGGGGTGAATGATATTGGCGCCACGCAATCCGGCGGCCTTGGTCAGCTGATGCGCCTTGGCGCGAAATGGGATGGAGGTCGGCGTCGTGCAGATCGCCGAATCAGCCCGCCCCTGTTCCGCCAGTTCGGTCAGCATGGAAAGCGGGCCGATCACCTTGACACCGTTCAACTCCCGGCCAAGCTTGAGCGGATCATCGTCCAGGATGCCGACCACTTCACTGCCATGCTCGTGTTCCAGGACGGATAGCAATTGCCAGGCGCCGGGCCCGGCCCCCAGCAGGACAACTTTACCGTTCTCCCCGCGCCGCACGGGGCCGCTTCGAGGCTTCGAATTGCCATCGGCGGCTCGTGCCAGGACTGCGGCGACCATCGCCGCGGTAACAAGCCCCTGTCCATCAAATGAATCGGGATCGAGCCCATGTCGGGCGATCATCTCCGAAGCCGTGCGCGAGAATCTGACACCGTCGGTCCGCAAGGCAACAGACACCTCCCCGGACGGAACATTCTCGGCCGCCAGGGCCGCCGCCAAATGCTCGGAATCTTGGCCAACACCCCCAAGAATTCGGCCTACCGGGACGTGATCTCCCACTTGGACCGCCGGGAAGAAGCGGCCGCTGGCGGGAGCGTCGATTTCGATAACCGCCTTGCTGGTCTCAACCTCAAGCAGCATTTGCCCGGCGCGCACATGTTCTCCCGCTTGGACGTGCAGGCGGACAACCATCACCGATTCGTCGTTGGCAGAATTCTTGGGCGCCCGAATGACGATGAAGTCTGTCACGAAAGAATCTCCTGGACTGCTTCGACGATGTCCTTGGCCGATACGAGACACGCAGCCTCCCCCTCCCTGGAACAAGGGATGGCAGTCGGCAAGGCGGAGAGACGGCGAAGGCTGAACCCACCCGGCAGGTGCTGGTGGAGAAATGCGACCGCCTCGGCACCGTATCCCGCGTAGCCTTGCCCCTCCTCGACCACGACCAGCCGGCGCGTAAGCGACACCGAGTCCAAGAGCGCCTGCATGTTGCTTGGATAGAGGGCGACCGGACATATGGCCTCAGTCACGATATCGGCATCCTCAAACAGCCGGTCCATGGCCTTTTCCATCTCCAGCAACATTCCACCATAACCGAGAATGGTGACTTGGGCCTGGACGCAAGGCCGTACGACCAGTGTCGGAAGATCATCGTCGGTCTCGACATAGCTGAACCCCTGAAGGCGGTCCCGGGCACAATCGACACCATAGGCAACCTTGTTTTCGATGATGAGATGCGGCGTCTTGGCCGTTGCGATAAGCCGCGCATAAAACGCTGCGGCATCCATCCGGTGATGGATGGCCAGGACCGTCAGACCCGGGACGCCAAAAAAATGAGTCTCAAGACTCTGACTGTGGGTCGGGCCATAGCCCCGGCGCCCTCCCATAGGAGTGCGCACCAGCAAGGGAACCTCGACATCCTCGCCGTACATCTGCGTGAATTTAGCGGCGTGGTTGATCAATTGGTCGGCGACCAATGTCAGGAAATCTCCGAACATTATCTCTGCGACGACGCGGCGCCCGGCAAGAGCCAGCCCCGCCCCGACACCGACCAAGCCAGCCTCGCTGATCGGAGTATTGAACACACGCCCCGGGTAGCTGTCCGATAGCCCGGAGGTGACCTTGAAGGCACCGCCATATGGCGAGCAGATGTCTTCGCCCAAGAGCAGCAAACGATCGTCGGCGGCCATGGCGGCATCCAGCCCGGCGCGAATATGTTCGACCAGACGTCCCTCACATGCCCGAACGGGGACGAGGTTGACAGGCTTGGCGTAACAGGGGGGCGAGGTTGACGGGACAAGACCCGGAGGAGCTGCCGCCGCCTTGGCGACAGCGGCCTCAACCCGCTCGACTGCCGCCGCCCGAACACGGGCGGCGTCCGGCCCTCCTTCGGCCAGCCACTGCGTCACCGGGTCCTTGAGACGATACTCTTCGATCAAATCCGGCGCCCGAGTGTCGTCCCCCTTGGAATGGGGCATCAGTCGAAATGTGCGCACCAGATGGAGCAAAGGACGCCCTTCGCGCCTGGCCGTATCCACGGTGGCGGAAACCGCGCGCAGCAGGTCTTCGGGATTCCAGGTATCGGACTCCCTGGCCTCGATGCCAAATGCCCTGGCGCGACCTACCGCACTTCCGGCCTGCACCGTATCCACCGGTGTGGACTGGGCGATTCCGTTGGCCTCAACCAGCACAACCAAGGGTAAGCTGAAGGAGGCCGCAAGATTCAGGGCTTCGAAAAGGGCACCTTGGCCAAGACCGCCATCTCCGATAAACAGCACCGCCACCCCGCCGTCGCCCGCAAGGCGATGAGCCATTGCGAGGCCGGCGGCAACGGGGGCCATGCCGCCGATGATGCCATTGGAAAAGAAGCCCTGGCCACGAAGGTGCTGACTTCCCCCCCGGCCCCGGCAGACACCACTTTCCCGGCCCATGACCTCGGCAATCAGCCCCTCCACGTCATCCGTCCAGGCCAAATAGTGGCCATGTCCCCGATGGTTGGACAGGATGTAATCGCCGGATCTGAGGGCGCTGGCCACGGACACCCCGGTCCATTCCTGTCCAATACAGGTATGGACCGTGCCGTGCAGCCTGCCCTCACCGTACAGCGACAGAAGCCGTTCCTCCACGACCCGTATCAGCGTGGCCGTGGCAAAATGGTCCTGGCCTTTCTTTGCCTCGGCCTGCGCCATGTCAGGCAATGCGCTTTGCATTTTTTACCAAGGCCTCGAGCGTCCCATCGCGCGACGAGGCAACATTTCGCTCCCGCTCCAGGGTGAATTCTTCGTCAAACAACAAGCATCCCTGACAGAATGATATGTCATTCCTGGCGCCGGTCGCATGAAGCCGCCGGACTTCGGCGAACTTCTCGCCATTCCAGACTTCAGCGATGGACTGTTCGTTGATGTTCCCGAGGTTGGCCAGCCCGTCATAATCCTGCGGGCACAGCCCGACTGTTCCCATTGCGGTAATATGCATGGTGGACCACGGAATAATGCAGGGATGATAGACCCAGGAATATTCTGGGCTATGGCCCTCGACACTCTTCTGATTTCCCCAATTGTGAGCCCGCTTCATGTAGATGCGGTCATGAGGCTTGCGCAGAGGCTCCCAAAAGCTTTCCCACGACGCCAGGTCGGCCGCATCCTCCGGGTCCGACAGATCATGGAAGGAAACGCCTCGCACACGGACCATGCAGCTCGGCCTGATCTGATCTCGCAAAGCGAAGAACCCTCTTATGTTGTCCATCACCTTTTCGAAGGGCAAACCGACGCGCAGTTTTTCATATTTATCTTTCTGAACAGAATCGATGGAGAGCATCAACTCATCGATTCCCGCCTCCAGCAAACGCCGAGCGTTTCGTTCTGTGAGACTCGACGCGTTGGTCGTCAGAACGACATTGGTGACCCCGCCATCCTTCATGTAGGCAACGCGTTCATAAATCTTTTTGTCGAGCAGCGGCTCTCCCGCACGCTGCAGATCTACAAACTTGATCCAATCACGCTGCGATATGATCTCGTCGGCGATCTTGCGGAACAATTCATCCGACATGAAAGGGGTCGACTTGTCCCACTGATCAATCGCGCAGAATGGGCAGCGGGCGTTGCAAAGCCTCGTGGTCTCTATCTGAAAGTATTTCGGGAATCGCAGCATGTCTTCCAGGTTAGACACATCACAACGTCCGGCCAGAACATCAAGTTCATGCTCCAGACGGTCGCTAGTTGCATCTTCTTTTTTTGTAATCATGAGCTATTCCTCACATTCGCCACTCTTGGCATCATCTCAACTTAAAAAGACACTATTCTAGCATAGTCCTGGATTGGACTCTAGAAATGCATCCGCGATATTTGTTATCTGCCCACAGTCAGGGAGGTGACGATTCATGATCGCCCAGAATCGCGCCTGTCGCTGGATTCTGTCGTCCGTCTCCTGCCACCGCCCAGCCAGACGGTCATCCATCTCGATCACCGCGTCGCGCAAGATCTCGGGCGATGCATCGACAACATCATATCCGCCAGCAGCATAATTCTCCGTTCTGAGAAAATTGAATGCTCCACTTCTGATATATTCCTCTAAGGGAACAGCATCTTTTGTCGCCGCATACCGCAAGGCCTTGGGCACGACAACGGAAGATGATAGCCATCGGCAGACATGACGCATTGGAATGAGGTTTATGCAGACCGTTGGCCTGCGGAAAATCAGCGGCACTCCGACCAGACCAGCGCTATCGCCAACAAAGAAGTGGCAATGTGCAGCCAGGAATAAATCCAGAAATGGCGTCCGGAATTCGCTAGTCGCGTAGTCGACCACACCTCTAGAGACCAGGGGATCGCCGACGTGCAAGCCCATTCTAACAACTTTGTAGCCACGATCGACAAGTGCCGATATAGCAGGGAGCAAGGTTTCACTATTAGTATTTCTGTATGAGTGATAGTCCCAATTTGTATCTGGTTGTGTAGTATTTAAAAACCCATCACTTCTTGTATTGAGACAAATGAATTTCGTCTCCCTCTGAATTCCAATTCTCTCAATTTGCTTCCACCCAGTTCTGATTTCATCCGGCGAGAAATAGGCGTGAGCAGGGATACGGCTTTGCAGTTGAGCGACCGGAAACATATCATCGGGCAAAACAATGCAATGAAGCCTCCACCCAGGTAACAGCTCATTTGCCAGATAGAGAATCTTGCTCCATTGCCATATTCGGAGACAGCGCCGCCAAATCACCGTCAAAGCCTCGTTTGCCTCCGGCAATGTGCTGCAATGAAATATGTCGAATGACTTCTCCGGTGTTTCACCATTGCTTTTCTGGCATAAGTATAGATCGGTGTTTGATGCGTAATGACCAATACGGTCAGAGCGCAGCGCCCCAAATCTGATCAGGACAAATGGCCGCAATGCGCGAATAATCAATACTATTGAAAGAGTCATTGGGATGCTTAATACATAAAGTACGAACAGCATCATGCTCTTTATTTTCTTAAGGGTGATTTCCCCCCTTAAAATTTTTCGGCATTGATACGCGATGAATTTCCCATCGACCTGATTTATATTAATGGTCATTCGAAGTAGATAAACCCTCTATCGCCGTCATAGCCGGCCATCTGGCAGAACCACTGCCATTCCGCAGGTGTGTAGAACGTCTCACAGGTCAGTTGCCAATACAGCAGGTTGGCCTTTTCCCGCTCGTTCCGATAGCTCTCCACGCACAGCCACTTGGCGCCCTTGCCCACCCGTTGCATTTCCTTCAACGCCGCCATCAGCTCGAAATTCAGCAGATTATGGAACGTGTTGATGGAATAGACGAAATCGAAGTGGCCGTCCGGGAACGGTAGGCTGGTGCAGTTGCCTTCGAGCAGATAAGGCCGCATCTCCTCCTTGGCGTTGGCGATGCCGTAGGCGGAGATATCCAGACCCACCACTTCAAGGCCGGGGACGGCCTGGGTCAGTTCGTAAAGCAGGAAAGCCTTGCCGCAACCAATGTCGAGGACGCGCATGCCCGCCTTCAGGCCGTAATGGCGGGCGATATCCTCGGCGATGGGGCGCCAGCGGCCGTCATAGCGCATGCCGCCATAGCCGAAGCGACGATCGCCATCCCAATAGTCGAAACCCCATTGCTTGGCGATCTCGGCGCATTGGGCCTTATCGTGATCGACCACTCGCTGAACATAATCGCGCTTGGTGGCCGCCTGATACCGGGTCAGGAAGTTGATCTCTGCCATGAATCGCCTTCAGACAAACATGCCGTGATCGGGATCGAGCGCCAGATATTCCAGAATCGCCAGATTTTTGGCGTGGGTGACGCAGTGGTGGCGGCACTCTCTCGACGGATCGAAGCAATGCAGCCGCTCCCGGTTCTCCGGCGAGAACCAGAAGTCCTTGAACCGCCGCCCCACCAGCGAGCCCAGCTTACCGCTGGCGGTATAGGCCTTGTCCTGGCAGGTATAGACGCATTGATCGCCACCGATGACGGTCAGGAACTGCAGGAAGGGGCACGAAGTATAGCCCTTCTCGAACCGCTCCTCGGTCTCGTGGTAGTGGTTCAAGACCTTGAAGGATGGGGTTTCCAGGGCCTTGGCCTCATGGATCTGCGCCGTCACGGCTGCCATCAGAGCCCGGTGATATAGATTGTTGGCGTGAACGTCATTGGCCACCACCGCCGCCGACAGCTTGACGTGATTGACACCCACGTCGCGGAACAGCTTGCAGATTTCGGCGATACGCTGGTGGTTTTCGTGTCCGACGATCAGCGAGACGCCCAGCACGCAAGTAGTGCCGGTGGCGACGAAGGCCCGCATATTTTCCAGTAGACGGCTGAACTCCCCGTCCTTGGCACCCCGAGATGCCATGTAGCTGGCATCATCCCAGGCGTCCACCGACACCCGTACCCAGGTGGCATGGCGGGCCAGCGCTTCACCGACCCGGCCCCTGAGATTGGAGCCGTTGGTCAGGGTGGCCACCTTGACGCCGCCAGCCGCCAGCCGCTCGATCACATTGGGCAGAGGCTTGTACAGCAGGGGCTCGCCGCCGCCGGAGAAGGTCACCGCCTTGACCCCCATCTCCAGCACGTCCTCGACGATTTCCATCATCTTGGCTTCGGGGATGGAATCACCCTCGTCCATGTCCTCGCCCAGCTTAAGGTCGTCGGTGCGATAGGCGCAGTACCAGCAATTATGATTGCAACGGTTGGTGGGCTTGATCCGGATATGAACCGGCGCCGCCACATCGCCGCTGCGCAGCGCTTCCAGCCGGTCGGAAAACCGCAGAAACTTCAGCGAACTGTAGAGGGTTGCCATTCTGATTCCTTCATTACGGTCCGCGCCGTCCAGATGTCCTCGACCCGGTCGAACTCCTGATCGCATTGGACGGCCAGGCCTTCCACCGCGAAATGGAGCGATCCGCCCGCCGCCCGCACTCGCCGCCAGGTCTCTGCCCGTCGAGACACGTCATGGGGCAGCATGAACAGGCTGAAACAGATAATGCCGTCCAGACGGGGCATCTCGTCCAGCACCTGTTCCAAAATCATGTAGCAGCCAGGCATGGCGTATTCGGTCGCGGACAGCGCGAATGTCAGACCGCGCCGCCGGGCATAATCGCGCACCACGAGGTTCTGTACATGCTGCGGCGTGCGCTCGCCCATGACCGGACGACTGGCGATGTATCCGCGATAAGCCATCAGCCATCCACCCCCGGTAGCCGGTAGGCAGCCCCGAGCCGCGTGGCCGGGCGCATGGTGATGGGCTCGAAGAAGTCACCCAGCCGCTTGTCGGCATAAGGCGTGAACAACCCCTTGAAGCGGCAGTTGAACGACCAGCGGGTTGCCGGCTCGGTATTAACGCGATTGCCGTGCATCAGGTTCTGGGAGAACAGCAAGGCCTGGCCGTACTCCATTTTCAGCCATTTCAGATCCGGCTCGATGGCGCGGAACAGGTCCTCGGCCGACGGATGCTCGGCCATGCGGGAAGCATGGCGGGCATCGGCCTCGGGCGGCAACAGGAACATACTCATGCTGCCACGGCAATTCACCAGCGGCAGCCACAACACCACCTCGTAGGGCGAGTCACCATTCCACACATCGGCGTGAACCGGCAGCAGAGACGACGAATCGCCGGGCAGCTGGATCGACAGGTTCAGCCGCAACTGCATGGCCAGTTCGTTGCCCACCAGACTCTCGATGGCGCGGCGGGCAGTCGCGAAATAGCCGGGGCGGGCCCAAGGCTCGGCATTGATGCCGTCGATCACCGCCAGACGTAGGGCATTCAGCCCCTGGGCATCCACATGGTGGTGAGTGGTCTCCAGAAACACGGTGATGTCGGCCGGCTCCGGCTGGCCGAGATGGGCGGCGGCCAGTTGCGCCACCCGCACCCGCAGCCGGTCCAGGGCCGCCGAATCCTCTACCGGCAGCACCACATGCCCTTCGGCCAGAAAGCGCTCGCCGAGCGCCAGGTCGGCCTGCGTCGCAAACTCGGCCCGCTGCCGGCTCATCACCGCCCCAGTGCCGCCTTGACGGTATCGGCCAGTTGTTCCGGCTGTAATCCCGCCTCGGCCAGCAGATCGTCCTGGGACCCATAATTCTTGGTGAAGGCATCGGCCAGACCCAGGCGCCTGACTGCCGGCAGGACCCCGCCGGCATCGATCAGCACCTCGGCCACGGCGGTTCCCAGTCCGCCATTGACCACATGCTCCTCCACCGTCACCAGCAGCTTAGCGGCCCGGGCGGCCTCAAGAACCGCCTGGGCATCCAGGGGCTTGACCGTCGGCATGTGCAGCACGCCGCAGACGATTCCGGCGGCCTTCAGGAGATCGGCGGCCCGCACGCAACGCTCGGTCATTACGCCGGTGGAGACCAGAATCACCTCGGCCTTGGGCCGGATCCAGGCGGCCCGACCCAGGGTGAATTCCGTCTGGGGCACCACCGGATCGCCGCCCTTGCCGAAGCGCACATACATGGGACCCGGCAGGTCCAGCGACGCCGCCATGACCCGCTTCATTTCCTCGGCATCGGAGGGGGCAACCACCGTCATATTGGGCAGGGCCCGCATGATGGCCATGTCCTCGATGGCCAGATGGGTCGGCCCAAGGGGGGCGTAAACCATGCCCCCGCCGCTGGCCAACAGGCGGACCGGCAGCTTGTGCAGACACAGATCCACCGCCACCTGCTCGAAACAGCGGCGGGTCAGGAAGGTGGCAATGGTGTTGACGTAGGGGATGAACCCCTCCATGGCCAAGCCGGCGGCCATGCCGATGATATTCTGCTCGGCCACGCCTTCCATGAAGAAGCGCTCGGGCATCTCCTTCTTCATGGCGTTGAGGGTGCCGACGCCGAGGTCGGAGCCGACAAATACCACCCGCTTGTCGCGGCGGGCCAGCTCATGAACCATGTCCAGGGATGTCTTGCGCATCAGATGGTCTCCAGCGCGGCATACATGGCGGCGATCTCGGGAGCGGGGATATTGGATTTATGGTGCCACTTGGGATCGTTCTCGGCGAACGGCACGCCGCGCCCCTTGACCGTGTGGCAGATCACCGCCTTTGGGCGGCTCTCCGCGTCGGGAGACGACAGCGCGCCGTGCAGTGCCGCAACATCATGACCGTCGATTTCCTCGACGGCAAAGCCGAAGGCGCGCCATTTGTCGGCCAGGGGTTCCAGCGGCTGAACCTCTGAGACGAAGCCATAAGACTGGATTTTGTTGTAGTCCACCAGGGCGGTAAGGTTGGCCAGCCGGTGCTTGCCAGCCGCCATGGCCGCCTCCCAGACCGAGCCCTCGTTGATCTCGCCATCGCCCATGGCGACGAACACCCGAGCGGCGGAGGCCTTGATGCGCAGGCCGAGAGCCATGCCGACACCGATGGACAAGCCATGGCCCAGCGCCCCGGTGGATGCCTCGACGCCGGGAATCTTGCCAGCCTCGGGATGGCCGCCCAGATAGCTGCCATTGCGGCAGAAGCGCGCCAACTCGGCCTCGGGGAAATAGCCCTTGTCCGCCAGAATCGCATAAAGCGCCAGACAGCCGTGACCCTTGGACAGGATGAAACGGTCACGACCCTCCCAACGGGGCTCGGCGGGGCGATGGTTCATCACCTCATCGTAAAGCACCCGCACGATCTCGATCAGCGACAGGGACGAGCCGAGATGGCCACGACCACCACCGTCCAGCGCCTGGATCACCAGCCGGCGCAAACGCATGGAGCGTTCGTCGAGGGCCGGCAAGGGGACCGCATGAGTCATGGTTGGGCTCCGCATAAGTGAAGGGGGTTCATAGTATGAACGCGGCTTTCGCGTCAATGTCCAAGCCACCGGTCGCCATGGCGACAAACCGCCTCGCCTTGGCCAGCTGTACCCGCAACACCGTTTCCCGCTCCGCCCCAGTGGCGAAGGACAGCCGGGCCCAACGCTCGGGCAGGAATGGATTGAGGACGATCAAGGCCCAGCGCAACGCATAAAGCGGCAGCAAAATATTCAACCGACCGGCAAAGCCGCCATCACCCCCATGGATAGCCAGGGTGGCCGCCTTGAACTCCGCCCGCTCGGCTTCGCTTAACTCCATCCCCGGGTGGAGGAGAGTATCGGCCGTCAGCTTGACCGGGTCATCCCAGCCGAAGTACTCGAAATCCAGAAAGACCAGGGAGCCATCCGCGCGACGCAGGGCATTGTGCGTTCCGAAGTCGGAAGGGCTGAGACACTGCCGCTCGAAAGCCAGATCGGCGCCAAAGTCCCAGCCAAGCCGACCATACTGTCCCCGTGCCGCCGAGACCGCCGACATTACGGCCGGTCCGAGCAGCTCGTCCAGAAAGGATGCCACCTGGGAATCGACCTCGCCGGCACCGCTGTTCAGGCGAGCAAGACGCTTCTCCAGCTGGCATGCCAGTTCCTCCGCCGACAGGCAGGCCTCGGAGGCCAGAGGCAGGGCGGTCGCCGCCGGTCGAGAGGCAAGGTCCCGCAAGACCGCAACGAAACCCGCCAATTGTGCCATGTCGCCCGGTTGCCGGGTCACTGGCGGCTGACCATCGATCCAGTCGTAGATCGCCACGCCCGCTTGCGCATCGGCGGCGATGGCCCCGGGCACATTGGAAACACCGCATTCCCCCAGAAAGCGAAGAGCAGCGAACTCGGCGGCAAGCCGGTCGCGCGTATCGCCCGGGTGGCGGAAATAGCATTTAACCGCCAAGGGACCGGCCGTCGTCTCGGCGCGGTACAACCGGTTATTGCCGCCCTGGCCGCCTCGCGCCACACCGGATACCGCAAGCCCCGTCAGGCTCGCCACCAGGGCCGCCAGCGCGGCGGTGTCCTCAGGCGGCGGGGAAGACGGCGTCATGAATTTCGGCCCAACCGGGATAACTGGCAAAGGGCCCGTGGCAACGGCCGGCGGCCGCCCCGGCCAGATGCAGGCGGCGGCAGGCGGCGGGAAAGCCAGGGGCCAGGAACACCTCCTCCAGATCGTCGATGAAGACGTCGCAGCCCAGGGCCTTGATACGGGCGATCTTGCCCTCGCGGGTGGGTTCGAAGAACGCTTCGCTCACGGCGAAAGCTGCCTGGTCGAAGAAGCCTTTGGCCGTCATCCAGGCGCGGGCGGCATCGTGCAGTCTGGTACGGGTGGGATCGAAATGGCCAAACTCGGTCTTGTGGCTGACCACCACGACCGTCATCCCTTCTGACCTGCAACGGGTCAGGAAGCGGTCGGCGCCGTCGATCAGTTCCGCCTCGGGCATGCGGGGCCCGTAGACCTCGCCCTGCAGTTCCATCCACCTGCGCTCGCCATCCACCAAGCCCCGGACCGCGTCGCGAACCTCCCGCTTGCCGCCTGCGAATCCAGGCGGCAACCATCCGCGCTCCCCGGCAGCGGCCACGAAAACGTGGTCGTAGCCGGCCAGGGTATTATCGAAATCAACGCCGATCAGCACCGTGCGGCCCCTATTTCAGGCTCACCTGCTGCATGCGCTTGATGTTGAAGTACATGGGGTTGTTGAGGGGATCGATCAGCTTGCCGCTCTTCATGGCATCCACCAGACCGCGAACCGCGTCTTCGATGGTGTATTGCAGTTCGAAGCCGATCTCGTCGCGGATCTTCTTGCCCGACACATGGTAGGAGCGGGGATCGTTGGTCGGCAGGGTCTCGATCTCAACCTGCCCCACCACCTTTCGGACGATTTCCGCCAGTTCGGAAATGGGAAAGTTGGTGTCGCCGGCATTCCAGATCTTGCCGTCGATCTTCTCGGCCGGCTGCTGCAGCAGGTGCAGGTAGCAGCGCACCATGTCGTCGATATGGATGTTGGGGCGCTTCTGCGGGCCGCCGGTGACGCGGATCTTGCCGTTGTTGACCGCCTGATTGGTGAAGATGTTGACCACCACGTCCAGACGCTGGCGCTTGGCATAGCCGCACACCGTCGAGGGGCGGATGGTGCACACGGCGAAGCCGGGCTCGCGCTCGGCCTCCAGCTCCTGCTCGCACAGGGCCTTGAACTTGGAGTAATCGGTCAGGGGCTCCAGCGGCAGGTCCTCGGTGACCTCCGGCTCGTCCTTGACCCCGTAGACCGAGGACGACGAGGCATAGATGAACCGCTTCACGCCCGCCGCCTTGGCGGCCCGCACCATGGGGCGGAACGCCTCGTAGTTGATGCTGCGGCCCAGATTGGGGTCGAGATCGTAGGACGGGTCGTTGGAGATGCAGGCCAGATGAATGACGCAGTCACAGCCCTTCAAGGCATCTTCGACCACCTTGATGTCGCGGATGTCGCCCTTGACCTCGCGCAGATTGGGCCCGCGCAGATCGGCGAACAGATCCTCGCCGTAGAGATAAAGGTCTAGGACGGTGACCTTGTGACCCTCGGCCAGCAGCTTGGGCACCAGGGCGCTGCCCACATAGCCGGCTCCGCCGGTCACCAATACGTTCCAGGTCTGAGTCATTCTTTGGTCTTCCTCGAAGATCACTTCAACAGGGCGGTGACGAACTTCACCAGTGGCACTTTTTCCACCGATTTGCGATGGCCGACGATACCCACCTTCATGGCCCCCGCAGCGTTGCCGATAAAGCCCACGTGCTCCATGGAGCCACCGGCCGCCACCAGCGGACTGGTCACCGCCAGAAAGGCGTCGCCGGCACCCACCGTATCCACCACCTGCTTGGTGAAGGCGGGAATACGGTGCATTTCGGTGGCGCAGTCATAGGTGTAACAGCCGTGCCCGCCATGGGTGACGATCATCCGGGGACATTCGATCCGCTTGGGCAGCATCGTACCCACCACGTCGCGAATATCGGAGAACTTGTCGCCGACCGCCAGCCGGGCCTCGGGAGCATCGATGCAAACATAATCGGCCTTCGGATACTTCGTGATCATATTGAAGCCGAAATTGCCGCTGTTGGTCTGTGCATTGACGGCTAGAAAGCGGGAATGCTTGACCAAGACGTCGATAGTGGACGGTCCGACGAGGCCGTGGCCGAAATCGGTGACGATGACCACATCGAATTCCGGGGCACGGTCGGCAATGAGCTGATCCAGCACCTTGACCTGTGCCGCCGCCAACGGAGCATCGTCCATCACGTAGACTTCAAACATTTTTCGCGTGTGGCTTGGCTCAACATAGCGCGTCTTGCGGGTCGTCGGCCGTCCGGGCATGGAAACCGTAGTCAGGCGGACGTTGTCGCGCAGATGCGATCTGATGAATGCCTCGTCATCGGTCTCGCCACCGAGACCGGTGATAATCTCGACCTCGCGGCAAAAGCTCGCCACATGGTTGGCGGCGGCGATCACACCGCCGGCATATTCCTCGCGCCCCCGAAACAGCGTCGCGATGATATTTTCCTTCTGCGCCTTCCCCTGCGGCGTCACGAACTGATATTCGTCCATGATGGTGTCACCCACCAGCAGGACCTTCATATCCTTGATCTTCTCGATCAGCTCGAGAATATCGTTCAGGGCATCGCGCTCTCTGAGGGAATTGAGGCAGTCGCGCAAAGGCGGGTCGTAGACGTCAAGATAACGATTGATCAGCGAGGACGAACTGAAGGTGATGTCCTTGGTGAATACCACCCTTCCCCCGTGGCGCTCGACCGCCTCGCGCTCCGAGTTGATCTTGCCTGTAATGTCTTCGTCGGGGTTCTCGTAATCGCTGCCCTTGACATAAATGTCGGGCTTGATGGCGTCCAGCACGCTTTCGGCGCTGGAGCCATGGTTGACGCCCACACCGTCAACGCAAGCGAGGGCCGCCAGCATCTCCGCCCGCATATTCTCGGAAAAGATAGGGCGGCCAGGTCCCTTGTTGACGAAGCGGTCTGCCGTCAGGGTGACGAACAGGATGTCGCCTTCCCGCCGCGCCGCCTCCACGTGCCGGACGTGCCCCAGGTGAACCAGATCGAAAACGCCGTGGCACAGAACCACGGTCTTTCCCGCCTCGCGCGCCTTTTCAGCCCGCTCCGCCAGGGACTCAATGGACTGCACCTTGTCGCGAGCGGCAGGCGACGGGGATGAAGTTTCATTACTCATGTGGGTAATCTCTATCTATCAGCCGTTGGCGTCTTTGCCCAAATACTTGAACCAGTCGCGGGTCGCCTCGCCGATGGTCTCGGGTGTCCACACCGGGGCATCTCGCCAACCATCAATATGACCCAGCAGAATCCCCACCCCTTCCTCCAGGGAGACCTTGGGCTTCCATCCCAGGACCCGTTTGATCTTGGCGATGTCCGCCCAAGTGCAATCGGGCTCGCCCGGCCGCTTGGGGATATGAAGCTTATCGCCCCCCAGAATCTCGATGATCCGGTTCACGCTGTACGTCCCGTCGGACCCCACGTTGAAAATCTCGCCACTGATCTTTGAATTCGCCGCTGTGACGAAGGCGTCGGCCACGTCGGCGACGAAGGTAAAATCACGGGTCTGGCTGCCGTCACCCACCACGGTGTAGGGCTTCCCCGCCAGCCTTTGAGCCAGAAATACCCCGAACATTGCGCCATAGGTCCCAGCCGTCCGATGGCGGGGTCCGTAGACGTTGAACAGCCGCAGCGACACCGCAGCCAGGTCGTAGGTCTGCGCCCAGTGCATCACGTACTGCTCGCCGACCCACTTGGTCAGGGCGTAGGGATACATGGGCGAGGGCGCCGCGGTCTCGGGCGTTGGGTAAGTCTCGGGAATGCCGTAGCACGACGACGAGGCGGTGTAGACGAAACGCTTCACCCCGGCGGCGCGGGCCGCCTCCAGCACCGCGATGGTGCCGTCCACATTGGCCCGGTGGTAAAGCATGGGATCCTGGATCGACGGCACGATATCGGCCATGGCGGCCAGATGAAAGACCCAGTCCACCCCGGCGAACATCGGCCGGATAATATCGGCATCCGCCACGTCGGCCCGGTGAACCGTGAGCCTGTCCGGTGCCGACGCCTTGGCGTCGGCCAGATTTTCCTCTCGCCCATTGGCGAAATTATCGATGACCGAAACCCGGTGCCCATCGGCCAATAGGCGATCGACAAGATGGCTGCCGATAAAACCGGCACCACCGGTAACGAGACAGTGAAGCGGGGGAGAGGCGTTCGTCACGTTGGGCAATTCCTATGAGGTCGGAGTGGTCAGCGCCAAAGCCGCGACCAATTTCTGAAAATCACCGTTCCTGGCATGAAGCTCGTTAAAGGTCCCGCTGTCTGCGATGCGGCCGCGATCAATCATCAGCAGACGGTCGCAGTGGCGGACCGTACTGAGCCGGTGGGCGATGATGATGACAGTTTTGCTCCGATGCAAGGCTTCAACGGCGGCGCTGATTTCACGCTCGGTGATGGGATCGAGCGCCGACGTCGCCTCATCGAGCACCAGAAGATCCGGATCGTGGTACAGAGCCCGGGCAATGCCGATCCGCTGGCGCTGGCCGCCGGACAGGCGGATGCCATCCTCGGCCAGCCTGGTGTCCAACCCTTCAGGCAGCCCGTCGATGAACTCATCCAGGCGGGCCTGGGTCAGAGCCCTGCGCACCGCCCGATCGTCGATCTGTGCGTCGTCGACACCGAAGGCCACATTGCGGCGCACCGTATCGTCGGTGATGTAAATGCTCTGCGGCACATAGCCCACTGCCCCGTGCCAGCCACCACCCGTCTGAATCTCCTTGCCGTCCAGCAGGATCTGACCTTCCGAGGGCACCAGCAGGCCCAGAATGATATCGACCAGTGTGCTTTTCCCCGCACCCGACGGTCCGACCAGACCGATGGTATCGCCCTTGCGGATATGCAGGTCGACCCCGGCGACGGCCGCCCCCTGGGCATCAGGATAGCAGAAGCTGACCCCCCTCAACTCCAGCGCATCCGTCAAAGCGGGCCGCGCATTGGGAGCCTCCGCCGGAGCCGAGCTTGGCCCATTGGGCATATCGCGGATCAAGGCTTCAAGCGGAGCGGTGCTCACCTTGAACTCGGTCAGAGCCAGAGTCATGCGGTTGACCGAGGGCATCAGCCGAAATGCCGCCGCGGCGAACACTCCCAGTTTGGGCAGCAGATCCAGCGATCCGCCATCCCGCCATGCCATGATCAAGATCAGGACGATCATGCCGATCATCATGGACACTTCCACCGAGAGACGCGGCACCTGTGAAACGGCCTGGATCAATCGTTGCAGCTGCGCCAGTTGGCGGCCTTGCCGGGCATAGCGGTCGGCGAAGAATCTCTCGCGCCCCAGTACCCGGCTGTCCTTGATGCCGTAGAGCGCTTCCTGGACCGACAACTGCACGCTGATGCCACGCTGCATCCGCTCGGCACCCCATCGGCGCAGCAATCGGCCGGCTATGGCATAAAAGATGCCGGTCACGGCGATCAGCAATGCCGCCGCCACCGCTGTTGCCAATGGCTCGGCAGCCAGCAGGACACCCCCGATGAGAGTGACCACCAGCGTCTCGGTGGTCAGGCTGAGAACAGCCACCACCGCATTAAACAGTTCTTGCGGCAACTCTCTGACGTTACGGATCATTTCCGCCGAGTTGCGCTCCAGATGCATGGAATAGGGTGCCGCCATATAGTGGGCGAGCAATCTGGCGCCGTAGCGGGCCACGTTGCCATAACAAATGGTATATTGAACGATGTAGAAGAACAAAAGATAGGCGTTCTTCACCAGGAAGAGGGCGATCAGCCCCAGCCCCGCCGCCAGCATGACATCACGGTGCTCTAGCGGTCCCAGCCAGCGGGAAACCGCCGCCATCCAACTAAAGCCCGAGATCCAGTCCGGATCCGTAATAATCTTGATGAACGGAAAGACCAAGCCCACCCCGGCCACCTCGAACATGGCCCCGATCAGGGTCATGACGGCCAGCAGGGCGAATTGCCGCCGCGCCTGAACATCAAGCAGGAAAAAGATGCGCCGAAGGCCGCTCACAAAGCACCAACGTGGTCGAGAAGACCCTGGAGATAGCGCCCGTATTGTGACGTCGCTATGGGCAGGATCAGATCGGCCAGAGCCTGGCGATCGATGAAGCCCATGCGATAGGCGACTTCCTCGGGGCAGGCGACACCCGTGCCCTGCAAGCTCTGGATCGTGTGGACGAACTGGCCGGCAGTGGCCAGCGCCTCGGGCGTGCCCACGTCGAGCCAGCTGATGCCACGGCCCAGCAGTTCGACCGAAAGCCCGCCGCGCTCCAGGTAAAGACTGTTGAGGTGGCTGATCTCCAGCTCGCCCCGAGCCGACGGCTTCAGCGTGGCGGCGACTTGGCACACATCGGCGTCATAGAAGTAAAGCCCGGTTACCGCCCAATTGGACTTGGGCGCCTTGGGCTTTTCCTCAATGGAAATGGCCTTGCCGGACGCATCGAAGGTCACCACCCCGAAACGCTCGGGATCACGGACCGTATGGGCGAAAACTGTCGCCCCGGTACCCTCGGCCGCCTGCTGCACCAGGGGCGGCAAGCCGTGGCCGTAGAAGATGTTGTCGCCCAGCATCAGGCCGACGCGCGCACCACCGATGAACTCCTCGCCGATCAGAAAGGCCTGAGGCAGCCCGGCCGGCTTGGGCTGTTCCGCATAGCTGAGATTGATGCCCCAGCGGCGGCCGTCGCCCAGCAGGCGCTCGAAACGCGGCAGGTCGTCCGGCGTCGAGATGATCAGGATATCCCGGATACCGCCCAGCATCAGGGTGGTAAGGGGATAGTAGATCATCGGCTTGTCGAAGACCGGCAGCAGATGCTTGTTGGTGACCAGGGTCAGCGGATGCAGCCGGGTGCCGGTGCCGCCGGCCAGAACGATGCCTTTGGTGGGGAGTCGGGTCACGCGGAAGCCTTTCGTTCGAACAAGGTGCCATCGGTCTTGCGGGCCAGATCGCGGGGGAGGCGGGAGGCGGCATCTGCGACCACCTTGGCGCACCAGGCCCCATTGGCCAGGTACCATTCAACGGTTTTGGCCAGACCGCTCTCGAAGGTTTCCCGCGGCTTCCAGTCCAGCTCTGCCCTAATCCTGGCGATATTCATGGCATAGCGGCGGTCATGGCCCGGCCGGTCGGTCACGTGCCGGATCAGTTCGGCATGAGACCGGCCCTCGGCGCGGGGACGAAGACCGTCGAGAAGGGCGCACAGTGTATGCACGACCTCCATGTTGGTGCGCTCCGATTCTCCGCCGACACAATAGACTTCGCCGGGGCGCCCGCGCTCGACGATGGTGGCCAGGGCCCGCGCATGATCTTCCACATGCAGCCAGTCGCGGACCTGACACCCGTCGCCATAGACCGGCAACGGCTTACCCTCGACCGCATTGAGAATCATCAGGGGGATAAGCTTTTCCGGAAACTGTCGCGGACCGTAATTGTTGGAGCAGTTGGACACCAGCACGGGCAAGCCGTAGGTGTGGCTCCAGGCCCGTGCCAGATGGTCGGAAGCCGCCTTGGTGGCGGAATAGGGTGAGTTGGGCTGATAGCGGGAATTCTCGTCGAAGGCCTCGTCGGGCCCCAGGCTGCCGAACACCTCATCGGTGGAGACGTGCAGAAAACGGAACCGCTCCCGCGCCGCGCCGTCGAGCCGCGCCCGATGGGCCGCCGCCGCCTCCAGCATGGTGAAGGTCCCGATGACGTTGGTGCGGACGAACTCACCCGCGCTGGCGATGGAACGGTCCACATGGGATTCCGCCGCCAGATGCATGATGGTGGTGGGCTGGAACTGCTCGACCACGGCCTCGACCTGTGCGCGTTCGGCGATGTCGCCCTGCACGAAGGAATGGTTGGGATGGTCCAACCAGCCGTCGAGATTGGCCAGATGGCCGGCATAGGTCAGCTTGTCGAACGTAAGCACCGAGTGTCCGGATGCCAATAATTGACCCACCAGGGCCGATCCGATGAAGCCGGCACCGCCGGTCACCAGGACACGCCACGTGTTCTTCAAGCTCTGCTCGCTCATGTGTGCCTTACACTCCCCGCCCACGCAGGCGATTCAATAGCGGCTTCAAACCGACAAGTTTCAGCAGATTGGCGGCGAACAGGCGCTTTTGCTCCCACAGCTCGGCCGGCAATGCCTTCCAAAAGCCAAGATGGGGAGCGGCAGCCCTGAACGACCGCCAGATCGCCGCCGGGCGCAACTCAGCGAGGCAGCCCGCGAAAATTTCCGCAGCCGACTGGTAAGCCTGCCGCTCGATAAATTCAGCTACCGTGCGCGCCGCCGCCGGCCCGAAGGCCTCGGCCCAGCGGCGTTCCAGACCGAAGCCATCCAGCAGGCTCCGAGTGTAGCCCAGCGAAACCCAACCCCGATCCCGCAACGCCTTGTTCAATTGACCCTCATGATAGCCCCAATACATGCGGGCTTCGGAATCGAAGCCGGTCACGCCGAAGGCGACGATTCCGTAAAGCATGTGCTGTTCGAAGCTATCGTGAAAGCCGCCCGCCGCCTCCAGGACGTCGCGCCGCATGACGAAGCAAAATCCAGGACTGCCGAAGACCGGCTTGCCATCGATGACCGCCAGGGCCATTTCGTGGCCGGGCATGAAACGCGGGCGCTGATTGGCGGCCGCCGCCGACACCTCACTTCCGTCGGGACGAACGCCCACGGAGACCCCGATCGCCGTGGTGCAGGCTGGATTCTCGCGAAACAGCGCCACCATCCGCTCGAAGAAATCAGGTGCCAGCCAATCGTCATCGGCCTGATGGAACACCAGATCACCTTTGGCCGCGGCCAGACCGGCGTTGTAGCATTCACGGACGATCACATGGGGGTCGTCCCAACTGAACTGGTTCTCGGTAAAGCGCACCAGCCTGATGCGGGAATCGGCCGCCTCCAGCTCCGCCAGGACCGCCTTGGTCTCCGGGGTCGAGCCGTTGTCGATCAGGACGATGTCCAGATCGGCATAGGTTTGCCCGCGGATGGCCTCGACCGCATGGCGCAGCATGGCCGGACGGTAATAGGTATCGATGAGGACGCTGATCAGGGGCTGGTCGGGGAGGGGCCTCATGCCAGGCTGCGCCCTCCGGCCCCGGACAGTTGGCGAATTGTATCCTCGATGCCTTTGGCGACCGAACCCGTGAACTGGAAGCCGGAGTCGCGGAAGCGCTGGTTGGCCACCTCATAGCTGAGCTGGTTCATGATGCGGGCATCGACGAAGCCCACCTCCAGGTCGGGCACATGCACCCGAATGGCGTCGACGATCTGGCGCACCGTGCAATTGGCGGTCAGCACATTGTGGATTCGCCCGTCGAACAGGCCCTTGCCGATGATATGAGCGACGGCGCGGATGCAATCGGCCAGATCGAGATAAGGGCGCTTCTGGTCGTAGGCGGTAGACCACACGGTCAGCTTCTGACCCATGACCGCCTGCCAGCAGAACTTGTTGACCGCGGTATGAAAGCGCATGCCGGGCGAGGTGCCGAAGATGGTGCCGAACCGACAGGTGACGAACCTGAGACCACTCTTGCCCATCTCGGCCAGCAGAGCCTCTTCCTTCAGCTTGCAATCGGCATAGGGACTTTGCGGCGCCAGCTCGTCGGGGCCGCAATCCTCGTCCACCACCTCGTTCTGAGTGCCGTAGACACTGGTGGAGGAAGGGTGAATCAGAGGCACGCCCGCCTTCAGGCAGGCCTCGGCGATGGTCTTGGTGGCGTGGAAATTGTTGATTTCCAGCTCGTCCTTGCGGTCGAAACTGCCCGCTGCGTCGGTCATGGCGGCCAGTTGCACCACCGCGTCGGCCCCGGCGATCAAAGGCACCAAATCCATGGTGGCAACGTCGCCTTCCACAAAGCGGTACCGTCCCGACGTCGGCAAGTCGAACAGCGAGGCATAGCGCTGGGTCGACAGGTTGTCGACCATGACGATTTCAAGACCGGGAAAGTGGCTGGGGAGACCTCGAATGAGGCCCGAGCCGATATGGCCCAACGCACCGGCGACGATGATTTTCATTTTGCCTGTCCTGCCAACGAACGGTAGGTGATGAAATCGTTATAGTCCCGAATGTAGTCGTCCTCCTCGTACACCCGGTCGCACAGAACCAGCAGGACGGCTTCCGGCCCTCCATAGGTCTGCTCCGCCCAGATGCCGGGCGGTACCAGCAGGGCCTTGGCCGGATGATCCAGGGTCAGGGCGTGGCGCCCCTTGCCGTCATCGACCGTGACCTCGACCGCCCCGGAAAGACAGATCATCATCTGGGACAGCTTCTTGTGGGCATGATGGCCGCGGTCCTCGCCGCGCCCAACCCCGCTGATGCTGAAGATCCTGGCAATCTCGAAGGGAACCTGGCGCCCGACCTCGGCCACCACCAGCGTCCCGTTGTCGTCGACAACCGAATGAATCGACTGCAGCTGGATGTCCGCAACGGTCATCGCCCGAGAATCCGCCGGATGCAGTTGCAATAGGTGTCGAGTTGCTCGTCATCGACACTAAAGGCCGCGGGCAGGTTGATCGCCCGTTCCGACAGGTCGTAGGCGACGGGATTGAGCGGTGCGTATTCCGACGCCTTGCTGCCATAGGCCGGCAGAGAGGACAGCGGCCAATAGAACGGGCGCACCGGCATCTTCATGGCGGTCAATTCCTCCATGGCGCGAGCCTTGGTCATGCCGTGACTCTTCCCAAACACCAGAGCCGGCGCCCAGACGCCGTTGACGCCGCCTTCCGGTTCGGGATTGAGGTAAAGATCGGCGATATCGCCCAGACGCTCGCGATATCCCTTCAGGAGATACCGCTTATAGGCCAGCAATTCATCGATGCGTTGGAACTGGGCATAGCCCAGGGCCGCCTGGAGATTGAAGGGCATGTATTTGTAGGCCACCTCGGTATTGTACCAGGCCCCGGGCTCGCGACCATGGTCGCGCAGCAGCTTGCACCGCTTGAACAGGGTCTCGTCATCCAGCAGCAGCATGCCGCCCTCACCGGTCACAATGGTCTTGGTGCGGTGAAAGCTGAAGACGGAGCCGATTCCCATCTTGCCGGCCTTGACGCCCTTGTAGGACGACCCCAAAGCCTCGGCCGCATCCTCGATCACGGTGATGCCCTTGGAGGCGCACAGCGCGTGAATGCCGTCCCAGTCGGGCATGTTGCCGAACAGATCGACGACGATCACGGCCTTGGTCCTGGGCGTGATCTTGGCGGCGATGGTCTCGGGGCTCAGGCACCAGTCATGCTCGCTGATGTCACCGAACACCGTTGTGCCACGCAACTGCTTGATGGGGGCCGCCGAAGCGATCCAGGTACAGTCGGGGACGATGACCTCGTCGCCGTCCGTGATTCCCAGACCGGCCAGCAACAAATGGATGGCCGAGGTGCAGTTGGGGGTCATCAGGGCGAACTTGCGGTCGTGCCAGGCGGCGAATTCCCGCTCGAAGGTCTCGACATACCAATATTGCTTGGGCCCGTACCAGCCGTTGCGCATGGCGTCGAGCACGGTCTTTTCCTCGTGCTCGGTAATCCAGGGGCCGGACATATAGATTTCAGACATGCTTGGAAGCCCTGACTAGGTTTGGCCTTAGAACTTTGGCGGGGTTGCCCGCCACCACCACATTATCGGGAATGTCACGGGTGACCACGGCGCCCGCGCCGACGATGCTGTTGGCACCGATGGCGAGGCGAGGCAACACCGTGGCCCCGGCCCCGATCCAGGTGTCGCGCCCCACATGGACGCGCCCGCACAAGGTAGCGCCCGGACCGATTTCAACACCGTCCGCGAGGACGCAGTCATGCTCGACCGTGGCGCGGGTATTGACGATGCACTGATCGCCCACGACGGCATCCACATGCACCAGGGCAAACGGCATCATCTGCAGTCCTGTCCCCAACACCACGCCGGCACTCACCATTGCCGTCGGATCGATCAGGGAAAACGGTGACAGGCCCAAGGCCGCCAGCTTTTGGGCCAGATGTCTGCGCACATGGCCGTAGGGATTGCCGATGGCGATGACGAAGGACAGGTCATGGGCCTGCTGCGTTGCCAGCCAGGCCAGAAACGCGTCGAAGCCCTGCAGCAGCGGAACCCCGGGAAACGGCGGAGCCAGTCCGGGCGTATCGTCGACCATGGCCGCTAGACCCAGACCCAGCCGATCCACGATCGGCTTGTCGACTCGGCCCTGGTCTCCGGCACCCCAGATGACGATCCTATGCACCGGCCAATTCCGTGCGGATGGCGGAAATGACGGCTCCAACCTCTTCGTCGGACAGTTCGGGATAGATGGGCAAGGTCATGATCTCGGCCACGGCCCGTTCGGTCTGCGGCAGATTGCCCGCGCCGGCCAGACGCGCCTCATAGGCGGGCTGCTGATGCGCCGCCTGAGCATAGTGAATCGAGGCACCGATCCCCCGGCCGCGCAGCCGCGCCACCATGGCGTCGCGATCGGCCAGCCGGACCACGTAAAGATGAAAGACGTGATGGGACTCGGACCGTCGGACAGGGATCGACAAGACGGAGGACAATTCCGCATCATAGCGCCCGGCGATGACCCGACGGCGGTCATTATCGGCATCCAGATGGGGCAGCTTGGCCCGCAGGATCGCGGCCTGAAGCTCGTCCAGGCGGGAGTTGACGCCGGCCACATGGCTGATGCGGTCACCGCGCCAGCCGTATTCGCGCAAAGACCGCAGGCTCTGCGCCACGGCCTCCGAGCCGGTCACCACCGCGCCGCCGTCGCCGACCGCACCCAGATTCTTGGTGGGGTAGAAGCTGAAGCACCCAACATCGCCCAAGGTGCCCAGGCGCCGCCCCTTATAGCGGCCCCCGGTGGCCTGGGCGCAATCCTCGACGACCTTGAGGCCGTGGCGCCGGGCGATGCCCAGAACGGCATCCATATCGGCGGCCTGACCATAAAGATGCACGATCACCACGGCCCTGGTCCGGGGCGTGACAGCCGCCTCCAGCGCAACGGGATCCATGGTGTAGTGGACCGGATCGATATCCACCAGCAAGGGCTCGGCACCGACCATCTCGATGGCGGCGATGGTGGCCACCGCCGTATGGGACGGCGCCGCCACCTGATCGCCGGGACCGATTCCCAGGGCGCGAAGGGCCAGGGCCAGGGCGTCGGTGCCGGAATTGACGCCGACCGCATGGGCCGTCCCCAGATATTCGGCGAATTCCCGTTCGAAGGCTTCCACCTCCCGACCCAGCACATACCAGCCGCTGTCGAGAACACGGGCGATGGCCTGATCGATTTCGGCCCGATGCGCCTGGACCTGGGCACCGGGATTGGAGAACAGGATCACGCCACCACTCCGACGGAGGGGACATAGACGATCCACTGCCCCCCGGCCGCCTTGAAGGCGTCTTCCTTCTCCATGATCTCGGCCTTGTGGTTCCAGGCGAACAGCAAGGCGTAGTCGGGATAGCGGGCGGTAAAGTCCCCGTAGGGCTTCACCGGAATGTGCATGCCGGGCGTCAGCTTGCCCTGCTTGATGGGCGTGGTGTCGGAGATGAACTCGATCAGATCGGGACCGATCCCGGTGTAATTGAGCACTGTGGTGCTCTTCGAGGTGGCGCCGTAGCCGACCACCCGCTTGCCTTCGCCTTTGAGCCGGGTCAGCAGGGCGACCAGTTCGCGCTTGGAGGTCTCGCAATTGGCGCGGAAGCGATCGTAGGTGGCGGCCTTATCGAGCCCCTGTGCCACCTCCTTGGCCAGCAGGGCCTCGACCGCCGAGGCCACGGGGCGCGATCCCTTCGGAGCCAGGGTGTAGCGCATGGACCCGCCATGGGTGACCTGGGGCTCCACGTTGACCAGATCCAGGCCGTGACGAGCGAAGGCGTTCTTGACCGAGATGGCCGAGAAGACGAAGACGTGTTCGTCGTAGATCTGGTCGTAGGACGTCTTTTCGATGACGTCGCCCAGATAGGGATCTTCGAAGATCAGCACGCCGTCGGGTTTGAGCAGTGCCTCCACGCCCTTGGCCACGCCCTGCAGGTCGGGAATATGGCACATGACATTGGCCGCCTGGATCACGTCGGCCGGGCCGTGCTCGGCCCGGATCTTCAGCGCGGTGTCGCGCCCGAAGAAGGCGCACAGGGTGTTGACCCCCTGGGACCGGGCGACGGCGGCCACGTTCTCCGAGGGCTCGCAGCCCAGATGGCGAATTCCCTTGGCGGCGAAGTTCCTGAGCATGATGCCGTCATTGCTGCCCAGTTCGACCACGAAGGGATCGGAGCGGCCAGCAAGGATCGTCGCCATCACCTGCTCGGCCATGCGCTGGAAGTGCATCTGCATATAGCGCGACGTGCCCGAGAAGAAGGCGTAGTTCTCGTGGAACATCATCTCGGGGGCCGGCTGCTCGACGATCTGCAGCATGCCGCACTCGGGGCAAAAGGCCGGCGCCAACTCGAAGAAATGCTCCTGGGGGAACTGATCCGGAGTCAGAAAACCATTGGCGATGGGCATGCGGCCAAAGGTCATGAAGGCCTTGATAGGCGTGTCACAGATGCGGCATTGGGTCACTGAGCGTCCGTCCCTTGGAAATTGGAAGCTGTCGGCAACAGCCATATTAGGGTACCGCAGCCGGCGCAGAAACGCCCCCGAACTGCGAGGTTCACAAAAATTCCCTTCCCGGCCGGGGGCCGGCTCATGGAGCGGATTTCGGTCCACCCCGCCGCATGAAAAGCGCGTGCCGACTGTCCGTCAGACGGTTTTCCGCGGGAAGGTTGTCCATGGGAATGGGAGAGGCCTTGCCCAGATAGGACCCGCGGTAAGGCACGTCCATGACCTTAGCGAAGCCTTGGCACGACATGGCCCCCTCGATTTCCCCGAGATTATAAAAGCGCGACGCCTGAGACCCGCCATAAAATGTCTGCAACGTGACGAAGCTGCGGATCGGACCCGCCACCAGATCCGAAAACAGGATAAAGGGAGACGCCATGGCACAAAGCCGCGCCAGCAAATCACGCCAGCCATCGCCCAGGTACTGCATGACACTGCCCATATGGACCAGATCGAATTCTCCCGCCACGTCGTCGAGTGACGACAGGAAGCGAACCGCGTCGCCCAGCTGGCGCCGGCCGATATCGCACACATCGGGGGCATCAACCACGATATAGTCCAGGTTGCCGCGCCCGTCGGGACCGAACAGGGCGTTGGCGACCTCCAGATAGGTCGTCCCGGTCCCACCTCCGAAATCAAGCACGCGGAGGCGGTCCCTGGTCGCGTACAACGGCGCGAGAACCGCCGGCAGACAATACTGCCCCCACGGCGCCAGCGTTCCGGTCCGATGGCTGTGCACCATGTCCCGGGTCCGGTCTTCCAGCCGTGTCAGCCATGCGCCGCGATTGGGCTCGACCACATGAGCCTCGGCCTGGGCAAAGCTCTCATACACGCCTTCCCAGATATTGAAATCAGCCATTGCTCATCTCCGGCGGCCAGCCGCCGCGGCAAATGCCGCCAGGGTCAGGCCGGCTTCGTCCTTGGGCGACAAATTCGGCTCCAGATCCGGCCAGCCGATAGCCAGATCCGGGTCGTTCCAGCGGATGGTCCATTGGCCGCCGGGATCATAGACATCGTCCAGGGCATAAATCATCTCGCTGTCGTCTTCCAGTGCCATAAAGCCATGGGCAAGGCCATGACCGACCCACAGCATGCGGCGGTTTTCGGCGGACAGCCGCACATGAATGTGACGGCCGAAGGTAGGAGATTGCGGGCGCACGTCGGCCACCACGTCGAAGACGGAGCCCCGCACCACCCGCACCAGCTTGCCCTGGGTCCGGGGAAGCTGGATGTGCAAGCCGCGCACGGTGCCCTTGCGCGAAACCGAATGGCTGTGCTGCACGAAGGCGGCGGACATGCCGGCGGCGGCGCAGATCTCCGGGCTCAGGGCGTCGAAAAAAACGCCGCGTTCATCCCGGAACTGGCGCGGCTCCAGGATCAGCACGTCGGAAAGGACAGTGGGTTCGATATGCACGTGCGATCCTAATTGAAGCCATGTTCCAGGCAAGCTACCGCAGTCCGGGTGAAAGCCTTCCACCGGGCTGGTTCGACGGATTTGTCCGAGCCATGCCGCCGGTCACGACCCGGCGCGCACGGCCTCCAGCGGCACCCGCACCCGGACCTGCCGACCCAGCAGATCCAGCAGCAGGACCACCCTGTTCATGTCGTCGAGCCCCTGAAACAGCCCCAATTGCTCGGCCAGGGGGCCCTCGACGATCTCCAGGCGCTGGCCCGAGGCGAAGGGCATGGCTTCACCCAGGCTGACCAGCCCGCTGTCATCCTCGCGGCCGCGGATTTCATCGATGATCACCTGTCCCAGCGGCACCGGCATCCCGCCACGGCAGACCAGGGAATGCACTCCGACGGTAGAACGGATGCTGAACCACGGCGTCAGGTCCGGGTCCATGCGCAGGAACAGATAGCGGGGAAACAGCGGCGCCTTCACCCACTCCACCTTGCGGGCATGGCTGCGGCGCTTGGAATATTGCGGCAGATAGACGTCGAAATGCTGCCTCTGCAGGTGGCCGGCGGCGATCTTTTCGGCATTGGCGTGGGTATGCACCACGAACCACGATTCCATCACCGCCCCCCGTTTTCGGGCGTGGACAGCCCCAGAAGGGCGGGAGCCGCCAGCCGCTGATGCCCCAGTTCCGCCGCATAGGAATCGTAGACGGCCTGGGCCCCCTGCAGCGCGGTGATGACGATTCCATCCACCCGACTGGCGGCCGCCAGGGACGGCAGCACCGGCAAACCGGCCAACGGCGCATCGCCCTGGGCCGCCGGATCGACCACCCCGACCAGTTCGATATCAGTACCGGTGGCGCAAAGGGCCATGATCTCGGCCAGTTCGGACGCGCCGACCAGGACGACGCGGCGCCAACCCCGCGCGGCGGCATCGTCCAAGACCTGGCGGCACTGGCTGCGGGCATTGCGGAAGAAGTCGAAGGACTGCGCCAGATAGTCGCCGGTCAGCCGGGCCTTCTCGGAAAAGCCGGCGGGCGTGAGATAGTAAAGATAGCGGTTGGGCGGCGCTTGCGAGACCTTGATCAGACCCTTCTTGACACAGCGCTTCAGGTAGCCGTTGGCCAGGCCAAGGGCGATGCCCATGTTGGTGGCGATCTCGCGTTGGGTCGCCCGGCTGTCCCGATGGACTTCGCTGAGAAGGTCGAGAATGATCTGCTGTTCGTTGGGAGGCATGCCCCGACAGGCTCTTTCCGCACCAGGCTTGTTCACGGCGCGAACATTAGGTCATGGCTCGTCATTTTGTCAACCGGATCACCACCGCCGGAAGGGCTGATCCCCCTTGGCAGAAAAGGGGTGAATTTTGCTCGCCGACGGCTTATTTGAACGGGTGCCCCGTGGCACGAAGCCCGAGTGAGGCCCATGACCAAGTTCGTATGCGATCATCCCTGGACCCATTTCGAGGTCAACAATCCCAACGGCACCGTGACCATGTGTTGCGACAACAACACCGCCTTGGGCAATGTCAGCCGGGATTCCATCACGGAGATTTGGAACGGCGAAGCCTATCAGGACATCCGCCGCCAGATGCGCGACCGCGGCGCCCACGCCATATGCCCGCATACCTGCCCGGTGCTGCATGGCGGCAAGGGCTATCAGCGTCTGACCTGGACCAATGAACTGGAAGAGGGCGGTCCGGCGCGGGCCAATGCCGAGCTGAACCAGACGGAATTCGCCGAGGGCGCCCTCAGCCTCCAGTCGCTGCCCCGCTGGATGCGCTTCACCTATTCCTTCGCCTGCAACCTGGACTGCTATCATTGCTTCCAGCGCGAGGACGCCACCCAGAATCAGAAGCTGCCGCAATCCTTCCTGGATGAGGTGGCCGGTCTGGCCAAGGTCTTCCAGGTGATCTTCCCCTTCGGCGGCGAGCCGTTCCTGTTCAAGCCCGTCCTGAAATTCCTGTCCGAGACCGAGACAGACCCGGGTTGCCGCTATTTCTTCGTGACCAACGCCACCTTGCTCGATGAGAAAATTTTCGCCCAGCTACGCCAGAAGAAGCTGGGCCTGATTGCGGTTTCTCTCGACGCCGCCGACGACGCCACCTTTGGCGATCTGCGCAAGCGCGGGCGCAAAGCCGAATGGTCGGTGGTGATGGACAACCTGAAGCAGCTTCAGGCGTTAAAGCAGGAACAGGGCTTCACCTTCACGGTCAGCATGACCGTCAACAGCCGTAATTACGACCAGATCGAGCGCTTCATCGACCTGGCCTTGTCGGTTGATGCCGAGCCCCTGGTCAGTCTGGTGGCCAATCCCTACGAGACCTATGCCTTCCAGAAAGAATTCCTGCACTTTGAACCCAGGCAATTCGCCGTGATGTTCGAGCAGATCGACCGCAGCCTGCCCAAACTGCAGGGCCGGGGCTTCGCCGAGGCAGAAGCCTTTCTCAGGCAGCTCTCCGCCTGCCTCAGGGAGCATCGCTCCGGCGCCAATGCCCTCGCCCATTTCGCCATCCGCAAGGCATGCCGCACCGCTTTTCACAAGCTCCCGCCGCTATTGCGCCAGCCCATTCGGGACATGGTCCAGCACATGCGCAACCGCAAGCTGAAACGCCTGTTTCAGCCTTAGGCGGATTTGCCCTTTCCGGCCTCGGCGCATCGGCGGGTCAACTCCGCCGCGTCCAGGCCCTGATGCACGGGAAAGCACAGCAGATGCCACCGCAAGGCCAGGGCGCGGGCATGGTATTCCGGCTTTGCCCCGACCTCCGGCGCCAGATCGGGCCAGCTTTCCACCGGAATGCCCTGGCTTCTGTAGAGATCAAAACGTTGGGCGGCGATATCCGGCGACCGGCACCGCATGACCAGCCGGTAGGGCGTGACCAGACCGGGGTCGAAAAGCGACTCCCAATCCGGCATCCGCTTCAGGACCTCCAGCAAGGCCAGGGCATTCTGCCGCCTCCGCGCCGCCACCCGGGGCAGGGCAGGTAGGACGGCGGCCAGCAAGGCCAGGGCCTGCGGGGCAAGGGACGGAGTCTGGGACACCACGCCCTCGGGCGGATCATCCGCGAAGTGCTGGGGACCTTGGCGCGTGGCTGGCGGCAGCAGCCAGCCGGGCGCCAGCTTCTGAACCAGTCGCTTGATCAGCCAGCCACGCATGGCAGGCGACGGTCCGGAGGAGGGTGCAACGCCTTCGTCGGGGTCGCGGCACACCACCAGCCCCCCCTGGGGCACTGCCAGATGCTTGTGCGGGCTCCACAGCACGAACGTCCCACTTTCCCCCAGCCCCGGCCCCGGGCTCAGGACATGGGCGCAATCCTCGATCAGCAAGGCGCCCTCGTGGCGGCAGAATTCGAGAGCGGCTGCCATGTCCATGGGCAGACCGAAATAGTGCACGGCCAGGAACAGATCCGGCGCCTCGGCCAGGGCAAGGCGGCGACACTCCTCCCAATCGGGCGCGAGATCCAGGCCCACGGGATAGAAGGTCAGGGAAATTCCACCCCGGCGCACCGGCCCCAGGCTGGCGTTGCAAAAATAGTCCGGGACCCAAAGCCGGGGCAGGCGGCCATGGCGACACTGCCAGGAGGCCGCAATGGCCTCCAGGGAATGGGCCGAGCGGGAAAACCAGACGGCCTTGTCCGTGGGCAGAGTCCAGGCCGCAGCTGCCTTGCTCCCGTCGGCGGCATCGCCCAGCAGCGCGCCCAGCTCCCTCCAACTCGGCAACGGCGCACCGGTGATCATGGCGCCATCCCCTCCAGACGGCGCAGACGGCCGCCATAGAGGGGGGCCATCCCACCTTCGGCAGCCAGCAGGCGCAGTGCGGGCGGAGCCCCCAAATCCACTGATTCCGCCGGTAGGGCCAGCGGGTGGCTGCCGGCATGGGCCAAGCCGCGCACGCCTGACCGGCAAAGGGCGAAATGCCGGCCGATGGCTCCGAGGGCAGCGCCATCGATACTGGCCACATCGCCGAAGGGAAAGGCGAACCAGGACGACACCCGCCCTAAAACCGCCGCCATGCGGGCCTTGGCGCCCCCGACCTCGCCTTCCAGCACCCCCGCCTGGAGCCCGGCCAGGGCAACATGCCGAGCCGAGTGACAGCCGATCTCGTGACCCGACGCGGCCAACTCCTTGAGCTGTTCCCAATCCATCAGGTCCAGGCCCTCGGCGCCGCGTCTTCCACGAAAGACATTGGTGCCAATGGCCGCGATCCGATCCGCCTGCTTCATATCCACCAATCCGGGGCAGACGAAGAACAGCGCCTTGATTCCCTGCGGGTCCAGAATCTCCCGGGCCACAAGGAAATTGGAAAGGAAACCGTCGTCGAGGGTCAGCAGGACCGGAGCCTTGCCATCGGGGGGCGCGTGCCCGCCCAAACGGGCTTCGGCTTGAGCGGGCGTGATCAGGCCAGCATTTCGTTGCAGTCCGGCAATGAGCTCTGCCAGGGCAGGAAATTGCACCCTGGGCACGTCGTGCAGGATCAGCATGCGTACCGCGCCGGGCGGATTGGGGCGGAGAAAGCCCGTGGCTCGCCAGGCGGCCAAGGCCAGAGGCGCGGCGACGCGGCGCAGGCTCATGACGGCGCCCCATCGGCCAGGGCGAGACTGCGGGCCACCTTGCGGCGCACCAGCCGAGCCAGGGGATTAGGTCCCAGGCATTCCAGTTCCTCGGCCAGCCGATAGGGAACGCCGCGCACCCCTTCCTTGAAATCCCGGATGCCGGCCGGAGTCCGTAAGGGGTCCAGGCCGCCCAGATCGAGAAACTCCGCGCCCCGCCGCTTCACATCCACCAGCCCCCGCCACAGCAGCGCCTGACCGACGCCCAGGCGCCGCCCGGCCTCGGTTCCATACCCCGCCAGATATTCGGCGCCTTTTCCATAGCGTGCCATCAGGACGCCGCCCACCACCTCATCCTGGTGACGGGCCACATAAGCCAAAGGGCGCAAATGCTCCAGGCTATGGCGATGAAGAGCGGCCAACAAGGCCGGCGTCACGGTGGTCGGAACACTGCGTTCCGCCAGAAAGCGACCGTAGCCGGCCAGAAAATCGGCAAGATCGGTCTCGGCGCCCGAGATCGCGGGTCCTTCCCGTTCCGCCTTGTTAAGAGTGTTACGCCACTTGCCATGCAAGCCCTTGCGCAGATCGGCCTCTTCGGGGGTGATATCCAGCAAGGCCGAAGCCCAGCCCGGTCGCCCAGCCGGACGAAACCCCGGCGGGGTGACTTGATCGGCCAAAGCCGGTGCGACACGCAGATAGAAGCCCCGGCGGCCAAACCACCGGCGCAGGGCCGCAAATATCGGGGCAGGATCATGACCGGCCGCCACCAGCGGACCCCGGTTGATCCAGGCTAGGCCGCCCAATCCCAAGGGCAGGCGCCGGACCATCACCTGGGCCATACCCGACAGGGTGCCGGCCTCCCTGTAGTCCAGCCGCTCCAGGTCCCAGCCGCCCTCGTCCACCTTGGCGGCGCCATAGGCCCAGCTTTGCAGGAGACTGGCGCCCGCGAAGCCCGCCAAAGCCGCTTCCCAGGCCATCTGATCCAAGGTGGTGGGGGAAAGCACGCCGCTCATGCCTGAAAGGCCCCGTGCACCTGACGTGCCCAACCGCGCAGACTGGAGGCCCCCAGCCATTGCGCCACGGGAACGAAGAATCCGGTCTTGGGACGGTCCAGCAATTCGGGCGGCAGGGCCGGACGGGCGCAGGCGGCCATGTCGCGCTTGCCCGGCGGACGGGGGCCACGGACCAGGGGCAGCACGGCGCGCAGCAGGTCCACATCCACCAGCGGCACGCGAATTTCCAGGGAATGGGCCATGCCCGCCCAGTCGCTGTCGCGCAGCAACTGGTTCCGCATGTAGAAACCGGCTTCCAGCGCCGACACCTTCAGCCTCGCCGACGAAATGCCGGCGGTGGCCGCCTCCAGCCGGGACGGAGCCTGGAGAGCCTTCCAGCCCTCCCGCGCCATGTCGGAATCCATCACCCGGGGCAGTTCCCAGGGCATGAACAGGGCGCGGCGCAGCAGATAGGCGTCGCCGAAGCTGGTGCCCCACTCCAGCAGCCCCGCCGTCTTGGGCGAAGCAAAGCGGCCGATCCACGGGCTCAGCGCCATGCGCAGCAGCGTCCCCAGGCCGCGCAGGGGCCGCAGGGGTCCCAAGGCTCCGGCCAGACGGGGAATCTGGGCAAAGGAATCATAGCCGGCGAACAGTTCATCGCCGCCCAGGCCCGACAGCGCCACCTTCAGGCCCGACCGGGCCGCCGCGCGGGCCACGAACCAGGTATTGACCCCGTCGACGCTGGGCTGGTCCATATGGGCCAGCAATTGATCCCGCGCCTGGGCGAAATCGGCCGCCGTCACCCGACTGGTGGTGTGATTCAGGCGGTAATGGGCCGCCACCCGCTCGGCCAGGGGCACTTCGTCTTGGGCGCCGCCCTGAAATTCGGAGAAGCCCAGGGTGATGGACTTCACCGGCCCCTCGGCCGCCTCGCGCACCAGGGCCGCCAGGGTGGTGGAATCCAGCCCGCCCGACAGGAACAGGCCCACCGGCACGTCCGCTTCCAGATGGGCCTTGACGCTATCGGCCAGAGCCTCATGCAATATATCGATATCGAAACTTTTTTCGTCGGCCGCCGCCAGCTCCTGGCCCAGGTCGAAGAAGCGGCCTTCGTCGCGCCCGCCCGCTTCGTCGCGCCACAGCCACGAGCCGGCCGGCAAGGCCTGGATAGCCCGATACAGGGTGTGAGGCTCGGGCACATGGCCCCACAGGAAGAAGCCGGCATGACCGGCGGGATCGGGGGTGGTGTCGACGCTGCCGCCGGCCAGCAGCGCCTTGACCTGGGAGGCGACCCGCAGGCAACCGCCCTGGTCGGCCATGTACAGGGGCTTGATCCCCAAGGGATCGCGGGCCAGCAACATGCCCCTGGCCTCGTTGTCCCAGAGCGCCAGGGCGAACATGCCGCGCAACCTGGACAGCACGTCCCGGCCCCAATGGCGCCAACCCTCCAGGATCACCTCGGTATCGGTGTGGGAGCGGAAGACGGTACCCAGACTTTCCAGCTCGGCCCGCAAGGCCCGGTAATTATAGATCTCGCCGTTGAACACCAGGGCGAGGCGCCCGTCGGCGCTGGTCATGGGCTGCGCCCCGGCCGGGGATAGGTCGATAATGGCCAGGCGCCGGTGGGCCAGCCCGACCCGGCCGTCGGGCGAGATCCAGCTGGCGGCGCCGTCGGGACCGCGCAGTCGCATGGCGTCGCGGACAACGGCCAGTTCGTCACCCTGAACCGGGGGAGCCTTGGACTGATAGGCGAAGATGGCGGCCAGACCGCACATGGAACGTGGTTCCCGCAAAAGAAGGGTGGCCCGTATATATCGCGCCGGGATCGACCTAGGCTAGGCCTTTGCTTGACATCACCTACCCGCTTCAGTACCTCAGGGTCGACCTCAAGGGCCAGGGTGGCAAAGGTGACGGGTGTCGTGGTCTACGATCTGGAATACACCACCTGGGAGGGGGCGCGCGAACGCCGATGGTCCGGACCCGGCGAACATCGCGAGGTGGTGCAGGTCGGGGCCGTTCGCCTGGACGACGGCGCCGAGCTGTCGCTGCTGGTCAAGCCCCGCCTCAATCCAGGCTTAAGCACCTATTTCACCGATCTCACCGGCATCACCCAGGATCAGGTCGACCGTGCCGGCATGGACTTTCCCGAAGCCCTCTGCCGGCTGGCCGACTTTGCCGCCGGAGCCGATCTGGGCTCCAACGGCGCGGATGAAGGCGTCCTGCGCGAGAATTGCGCCCTGACAGGCTGCGCCTTTCCCTTCGACGGGCGCTGCCGCGACCTGGCGCCACTGCTGATCACGGCGGCGGGCGCCCAGGCCCATATCTACAGCTGCGAAATGGCCGCCACCTTCGGCCTGAATGCCGACCAGCGCGCCCACGACGCCCTGGGCGACGCCCGTCAGGTAGCCCAGGTGCTCCGCCATCTGTTGAAGACCGGACGCGTCCGGCCGTCCGATCTGCTATAAGGCCCGTCATGAAGCAAGTCATCCAAAGCACCCGCAGCGGCAAGCTCTCCCTGAAGCAGGTCCCCGACCCCAGGGTCCGGGCCGGTCATGTCCTGGTCGCCACCCGGGCCTCGCTGATCAGCGCCGGCACCGAGCGCATGGTCATCGATTTCGCCCGCAAAAGCCTGGCCGCCAAGGCCTCGGCCCGCCCCGACCTGGTGCGCAAGGTGCTGGACAAGGCGCGGCGCGACGGGCTGATCTCCACCTTCAAGGCGGTGATGGCCCGCCTGGATGAGCCCTTGCCCCTGGGGTATTCCGCCGCCGGCACCATCTCGGCGGTGGGAGCCGGGCTGGAGGGCGCCTTCACCACCGGCCAGCGGGTGGCCATGGCCGGAGCCGGTCTGGCCAATCACGCCGAACTCAACGTGGTGCCGCGCAATCTGGTGGCTGCCATTCCCGACGACGTCACCGACGAGGAGGCCGCCTTCGGCACGGTGGGCTCCATCGCCATGGCCGGCATGCGCTCGCTGGGGGCGCAACTGGGCGACGTGGTGGCGGTGCTGGGCGTCGGGCTGGTGGGACAGTTGGCGGTTCAGTTGCTGGCGCTGCAGGGCGCCCGGGTCGTCGCGCTCGATGTCAATCCGCAACGACTGGCCCTGGCCAAGGCCATGGGCGCCGAACTGACCTGGGTGCTGGGCGAGCACGGCCTGACCGAGGCGGTGGCGGCGCTGACCGGCGGCATCGGCTGTGATTCCGTGCTGATCGCCGCGGCCACCGACTCGTCGGAACCTCTGGCCCTGGCCGCCGAACTGGCCCGCGACCGCGCCAAGGTCGTGCTGGTGGGCAAGACCGGCACCGAATTCGACTATGCCGCCTATATGAAGAAGGAGCTGACGCTTTCCGTGTCGCGCTCCTATGGTCCCGGCCGCTATGACGAGGATTTCGAATCCCGCGGCGTCAAGTACCCCGTGGGCTGGGTGCGCTGGACCGAGGCCGAGAACCTGCGCGAATGCGTGCGGCTGATGAGCCCCTCGCTGCCCCGCCGCCTGGATGTGGGGGCGTTGATCACCCATCGTTTCGCCTTCGACGACGCGGAAAGCGCCTATCAATTGGTTACCGGCGGCGCCGAGCCCCATCTCGGCGTGGTGCTGGGCTATGGCGACCATTCGGCCGGGAGGGCCGAGGCCAGGGTCTTTCCCGCCGCCAAGGCCCCCGCCGGCCGCTGCGTCATGGGGGTGATCGGGGCCGGCAATTTCGCCCGCACCGTGCTGCTGCCCGAACTGGTGCGGCTGCCCAACGTGGAGTTCCGCACCTTGTGCACCCAGCGCGGCCAGACCGCCGAGCACGGGCAGCAGACCTTCGGCTTCGCCAATGCCACCACCGATGTGGATCTGGTGCTGAACGACCCGGCCATCAACGCGGTGCTGGTGGCCACCCGTCACGGCAACCACGCTGAGATGACCGCGCGGGTGCTGGAGGCCGGCAAGTCGGTGCTGGTGGAAAAGCCTCTGGCGCTGGACCGCGAGCAGCTCAACCGGGTGATCACCGCCCGCCAGGGCTCGCCCGGCTTCTTCACCATCGGCTTCAACCGCCGCTTCGCGCCGCTGACCCTCAAGGCCCGCGCCCATCTGGCCCGCCATCCCGGGCCCAAGGTGCTGATGCTGCGCGTCAACGCCGGCGCCCTGCCGGCGGAAAGCTGGGTCAACGCCGCCGAGGAAGGGGGTGGCCGCGTCCTGGGCGAGTTGTGCCATTTCATGGATCTGGCCCGCACCCTGGCGGGATCGCCCATCGCCACCGTCCAGGCCGAAAGCGCCGCCGTGACCCATGGCGGTTGTGACGACCTTTCCGTCACCCTGACCTTCAAGGACGGCTCCCTGGCCACCATTGTCTATACCGCCCAGGGCGACACCGCCCACAGCAAGGAACGCTTCGAGTGTTTCGCAGGCGGAACAGTCGCGGTGATCGACAATTTCCTGACGCTGTCCATCACCCAGGGCGGCCGTACCCGGACGGAAAAGTCCCTGGGCCAGGATAAGGGCCATCGCGCCGAGCTCGACGCCTTCACCCGCGCCGTGGCCACCGGCGGTCCGGCGCCCGCCGACGAGGCCGAACTGATCGAGACCAGCCTTGCCACCATCGCCGTGCTGGAAAGCCTGCGCGACGGGCGGCGGGTCAGCCTGGAGGACTAGGGTTGGCCATCGCGGCGATCCCGACCATGGCGGAGAGCGGACAGGCGGCCCTGTGGGCGGCGCTGACCACCTTCGCCGCCAGTCTGGGCGCCACCCGCGCCGTGCTGGCTTGGCTGCGCCACAGGCAGATCCTCGACCATCCCAACGAGCGCTCCAGCCACAGCTTGCCCACCCCCCGGGGTGGCGGGCTGGCGGTCACGCCGGTCACCGTGGCGGCGCTGATCCTGGCTGCCTTTGCCGTCGGCGGCCAGCCCACGTTCCTGGCGGCCGGGGCCCTGGTGCTGATGGCCATCTCCTGGGTGGATGACCGCAAGGGGCTGGCCCCCCTGCCGCGCTTTCTGACCCAGGCCGCCATCGTCGCCGCCAGCCTGATCGGCCTCGGCCCCGACGCCCTAGCGTTCAAGGGGGTGCTGCCCCTGTGGGCGGACCGCCTGCTGATCGGCCTGGGCTGGCTGTGGTTCGTCAATCTCTACAATTTCATGGACGGCATCGACGGCATCACCGGCGTGGAGAGCGTCGCCATCGGCCTGGGGCTGGCCGCCGTGGCCGCGCTGGCCGGCCTGGGCGGGCTGCTGCCGCCCGCCCTGATCATCGCCGCCGCCGCCCTGGGCTTCCTGGTGTGGAACTGGCATCCGGCCCGCATCTTCCTGGGTGATTCCGGGTCCATTCCGCTGGGCTTCCTGCTGGGCGGGCTGCTGGTGCAGCTGGCCGTCTCCGGACAGCTGGCCGCCGCCCTGATCCTGCCCGCCTATTACCTGGCCGACGCCACCATCACCTTGCTGTGGCGCCTCAAGGACGGCGAGCGCGTCTGGCAGGCCCATCGCCGCCATTTCTACCAGCGCGCCGTGCGCGGCGGCCAAAGCCATGCCCGGGTATCGCTGCTGATCCTGGGCGGCAATGTGGTGTTGGCGGGCGCCGCCCTGCTGGCCGCCCTCGGCCATACCGTCCCGGCGGTGATGCTTGCACTGCTGGCGGTGGCGGGCGTGCTGGGGCAGATGACCCGTTGGGCGGGAGGAATCCGCCGATGAGAGTCCTGGTCACCGGTGCCAATGGCTTCGTTGGGCAGCCCCTGTGCCGGCGGCTGGCCGAGCTGGGCCACCATGTCGCCGGCGCGGTGCGAGGCCAGCCCTATTTGCCCGATTGCGTCGAGCGCCGCCCGGCCGGACGACTGGTCGCCGACGGGAATTGGAGCGCAGCCCTCGAGGGAATGCAGGCGGTGGTGCATCTGGCTGCCCGCGTCCATGTGATGCACGACGCCTCCCATGATCCTCTGGCCGAGTTCCGTGCCGCCAATGGGGCGGGGACCCTGCGGCTGGCCGAGCAGGCGGCCCAGGCCGGAATCGGCCATCTGGTGTTCCTCAGCTCCATCAAGGCCAATGGCGAGGAGACCACCCACACGCCGTTCGGCCCCCTGAACGCCGCCCCAGTGGACCCCTATGGCATCTCCAAGCTGGAGGCCGAGCAGGGTCTGGCCGAGATCGCGGCGCGCACCGGACTGGCGGTGACGGTACTGCGCCCGCCCCTGGTCTATGGTCCGGGGGTCAAGGGCAACTTCCGCGCGCTGATCAGGCTGGTGAATCGGGGCCTGCCGCTGCCGCTGGGCTGCTGCACCCATAACCGCCGCTCGCTGATCGGGCTGGGCAATCTGGTGGACGCCATCCGCGCCGTGCTGGACCAGCCTCCCCATCCCGGGCAATGCCGGGTCTTCACCCTGTGCGACGCCGAGGCTCCCAGCACCGCAGATCTGGTGCGCAGCCTCGCCCGGGCGCTGGGCCGCCCGGCCCGCCTGCTGCCCATACCCGTCGGGCTGATGCGCCTGGGCGCCGGCCTGCTGGGCAAGGGCGCCGCCATCCAACGACTGACCGCCTCGCTGGAGGTGGATGGCTCCGCCCTGGCGGCGGCCATCGGCTGGGTGCCGCCCGAGACCCTGGACGAAGGACTGACCGCCACCGCCCGATGGTGGCGGAACAAGGAGAGTTAAGCCATGACCACCCTCATTCCCGTCATCCTGTCCGGCGGCGCCGGCACCCGGCTATGGCCGCTGTCGCGGGAGCTGATGCCCAAGCAACTGCTGAAGCTGACCGGCGAGCGGACTCTGCTGCAGGATACGGCCGGGCGCTTAGGGGTTCCCCCCGTGGTGGTCTGCAACGTGGAGCACCGCTTCATCGTCGCCGAGCAATTGCGCGAAGTGGGCCTGGAGCCCCGCGCCGTGGTGATCGAGCCGGTCGGACGCAACACCGCACCGGCGGCGGCGGTGGCCGCCCTGATGCTGGCCGACAGCGATCCCGATGCCCTGATGCTGCTGATGCCGTCCGACCATCTGATCGCCGACGTGCCCGCCTTCCACCGGGCGCTGGAGGCCGCCGTACCCCTGGCCGAGGCCGGGCGGCTGGTCACCTTCGGCATCCCGCCGACCAATCCCAATACCGGCTACGGCTACATCAAGCGCGGCAAGGCGCTGGACGGCGGGTTCGAGGTCGAGCGCTTCGTGGAAAAGCCCGACCTCGCCACCGCCGAGACCTATGTGGCATCGGGCGACTACACCTGGAACAGCGGCATCTTCCTGCTGCCGGTCCGGCTGTTCCTCGACGAGCTGTCCCGCCACGCTCCCGGCATGGCCGAATCCTGCAAGGCCGCCCTGGACCAGGGCCGCTCGGACCTGTTCTTCTTCCGCCTGGACGACAAGGCCTTCGCCGCCATCGCCGGCCAGTCCATCGACTACGCCGTGATGGAAAAGTCGGACAAGGTGGCGGTGGTGCCGGTGGACATGGGCTGGTCCGACATCGGCTCGTGGTCGGCGCTGTGGCAGGAGACCAGCCACGACGCCGACGGCAATGCCATTCAGGGCGACGTGCTGGCCCTGGAAAGCTCGGGCTGCTATCTGCGCAGCCAGGGCCGCCTGGTAGCGGCGGTGGGCCTCAAGGATATGGTGGTGATCGCCACCGACGACGCCGTGCTGGTGGCCGACAAGGCCCGCGACCAGGAGGTCAAGGCTGTCGTCGAGGCCTTGAAGCGCGAAGGCCGGCCCGAAGCCACCCAGGGCACCCGCGGCTGGCGCCCCTGGGGCTGGTACCAGACCGTCGAGCAGGGAGAGCGCTTCAAGGTCAAGCACATCCACGTGGACCCCGGCGCCAAGCTGTCGCTGCAAAAGCACTGGCATCGCTCGGAACACTGGGTGGTGGTGCGCGGCACCGCCCTGGTCACCTGCGGCGACAACACCTTCGTGCTGCGCGAGAACGAATCCACCTTCATCCCCGCCGGCAGCAATCACCGGCTGGAAAACCCCGGCAAGGTGCCGCTGCGGCTGATCGAGGTGCAGTCGGGCGAATATGTGGGCGAGGACGACATCGTCCGCATCGAGGACGATTACGGGCGGTAGAACCGCCACGGCAAGACCGCCTTCTCCCCGCTGAACGGCAAGTCCAGGCGGATGCAGAGCGTGGGCTGCATTTCGTGGAAACGGGGGGAATAGCGGGACTCGGCCAGCGATAGGGTCAGGCCCGGGGCGGCGAATCGCCAGCGGGCGCCACCCGCCGTCACCAAGGCGATCTCGTCGCCCTCCCGCCGGGCCGTCACCGAAGGGTGAAGGTGGAACCTAACCGTCAGAGTGTGGGATGAACCGGGGCGCGAGGCGGTAACCTCGTCGGTTCCCTCCAGCCCCCCCTCCCCCAGGCTCAGGGTGCGACCGTGGGTCAGGCCCAGGCGGCTCCAGCCGTCGAATTCCCCCGAGAACCGCCCTCCCGCGCATTCTACCCTGAAACGTTCCGGCCGGCGGCCGAGGCGAAAGCCGCCATAGACCTCGGCACTGTCACCCTCATCGACACTGAGGGTGGAGTGGAAGGCGGTACCCCGGAAACGGTTGCGCCATTGCGCATCCTGGTAGGCATAGGTGCCGCAATTGACCACCAGCGGATGGTCGCCGTCGAACAGCTCGAAGGACAGGGTATCGGCATGGGCATGGGCCGGCAGGTCGTCGGGGCAGCAGGGGCCGCAATCCACCAGCAGCCGCGCCGCGCCGGCTTCCAGCCGCCAATATCCCGCGGCGGGCAGGGCGGCGGGCACCGGCCCTTCGGGCGAAGCCGCCGGACCATCGGCAGTGCCGTCGTTGAACTGGGCCAGCAGGCCGGGCGCCATGACAAAGAAGGCCGCCGCCGGGCGCATGCGCCCGATGGCCCCGGCCAGAATGGCAGGCGGCTCGGGCACCAGCGCCGCCAGATCCTCCAGGTCCCCCAGCACCTGGAAATGGTAGCTGGGCGAGCGCTCGTAATGGCAACCGTCGGGCAGGACCTGCCGCCCTATCTCGTGCTCAAGGACCTCCAGCGCCCTGGCCAGACCCGCCCGGTGTCCCGGCAGGCACACGGCGGCGGCAATGGCGGCCTTGAGATTCTTGATCAGGTGATTGCCGCCCACGTCACGCTCCCACACCCGCTCCAGGTGCCGAGCCTGACGGTGCAGGGAGCGGTGAAAGGCTTCGGCAAAGCCGGCCTCCGCCCCCTGGCACAGGAACTCGGCATGGGCCAGCCACGACACCAGCCGCAGCGACAGGGGATAGGGGTGCCAGGCCACCGGGTCGAAGCGTTCGAAGCGCGCCAGCCAATGGGCCACCAGGGCACGGGCCGGCTCTCGGCCCTCGTCGCCCAGGACGCGCAGATCGGCCAGCCATTCGAAGTAATGCAGGGTAAAGCGCCACAACAGCGGCAGACCGGGTTCGGTCCATCCGGTGGCCGGACCCTCCAGCCCCACCAGCCTGACCCGGCCGGTCAGGATCAGGCGTCCGTTCGCCTCATTCCCCGGGGCGGAGGGCAGCGCAAGAACCGGGGCGGCCGTCTCCTCACCCAGGCGAGTCGAGGCCAGCGCCGTACGAAAATACGGCAGGCGCGCCCGGTACCACAGGCGGTGGATCACCTGAGCGGGACGCAGATGACGCAGGGTCCGCCACAGCCTCATCGCCGTCCCCCACCCTCCACGGGCTAATCCAGTTCGAAGGCGTTCTTGTAGTCCAGCTTCAGCGCCGGGTCCTGCTCTTCCTTGCGGAGGAAGCAATTGCCCACCACCAGCACCTCGATCTCGCTGCCCATGAAGCAGCGGAAGGCATCTTCGGGGCCGCAGACGATGGGCTCGCCCCGCACGTTGAAGCTGGTATTGACCACCACGCCGCAGCCGGTCCGCGCCTTGAACGCCGAGATCAGGGCGTGATAGCGCGGATTGGTGTCGGCATGAACAGTCTGGACCCGGGCGGAGTAATCCACATGGGTCACCGCCGGAATGGCCGAACGCGGCACGTTGAGCTTGTCGATGCCGAACAGCTTGTTCTCGTCCTCGGTCATGGCGCGGCGATGCTTTTCCGCCACCGGCGCCACCAGCAGCATGTAAGGCGAATCGCCGTCCAGGTCGAACCAGTCCGCCACGTCCTCGCGCAGCACCGAAGGCGCGAAGGGACGGAAGCTTTCGCGGTATTTGACCTTGAGATTGAGCAGCTTCTGCATGGTGGGCGAGCGGGGATCGCCCAGAATCGAGCGGCCGCCCAGGGCGCGTGGGCCGAATTCCATGCGGCCCTGCATCCAGCCCACCGCCTTCTCCTCGGCCAGGGCTTGGGCAGTTGCCTCGGTCACCTCGGCCTCGGCCATCACCGTGAATTTGGCGCCGGCGGCGGTGAGACGGGCCTCGATGTCGGCCTGCCCGAACACCGGACCGAGATAGGAGCCCTTCATGGCGTCCTTGCCCGGGGTCACGCTGCGCGGCTGGCTCTTGAAGACGTGATAGCCGGCCAGGGCGGCCCCCAGGGCGCCGCCTGCATCGCCGGCCGCCGGCTGAATCCAGATATTGTCGAAGATGCCTTCGCGCAGGACCTTGCCGTTGGACACGCAGTTGAGCGCCACGCCGCCGGCCAGACACAGATTCCTGGCCCCGGTCTCCTTCTTGATGCCGTGGCACAGCTTGGAGACCACGATTTCGGTCACCTCCTGGATAGAGGCGGCGATGTCCATGTGGAACTGGGTCAGCGGGTCCTTGTCCGCCTTGCGCACGGGCTGGCCGAACAGCGCCGAAAAGCGCTGGTTGGTCATGTGCAGCCCGGTGCAATAGTCGAAATAGGACTGGTCCAGGCGGAAGGAGCCGTCTTCCTTCAGGTCGATCAGGTTATCCAGGATCAGGCTGGTGTATTTCGGCTCGCCATAGGGTGCCAGGCCCATCAGCTTGTATTCGCCCGAATTGACCTTGAAGCCCGTGTAGTAGGTGAAGGCGGAATAGAGCAGTCCCAGGGAATGGGGGAAGTGCAGCTCCTTGTGAATCTCCAGCCTGTTGCCCGAACCCATGGCCAGCGAGGTGGTGGTCCACTCGCCGACGCCGTCCATGGTCAGCACCGCCGCGTCCTCGAAGGGCGAGGGAAAGAAGGCGCTGGCCGCGTGGCTGAGATGATGCTCGGCGAACAGCAGCTTGTTCATCCAGTCGAAACCGGGGGCAAAGCGCTTGAACTCGCGGGCCAGCAGATCCTTCTGGAACAGCTTCTCCTTCAGCCATACCGGCATGGCGGTCTTGAACGAGGAAAAGCCCTTGGGCGCGAAGGCCACATAGGTTTCCAAAAGCCGCTCGAACTTGAGGAACGGCTTGTCGTAGAACACCACGAAATCCACCTCGGCCAGGCCGATTCCGGCCTCGGCCAGACAATAGGCGATGGCATTCTCGGGAAAGGCCGCGTCATGCTTCTTGCGGGTGAAGCGCTCTTCCTGGGCGCAGGCGACGATGCGGCCGTCCTCGACCAGGGCGGCGGCACTGTCATGATACAGGGCGGAAAGGCCGAGGATGCGCAAAGGAACAGCCTTAGAACAGGGTGTAGATGAAGGGCGCCACCGCCGAGCCCTGCGACAGCACGATCAGACCGCCGAACACCACCATCATGATCAGGATGGGCAGCAGCCAGAACTTCTTGCGCTCGCGCAGAAACTGCCAAAGCTCGATAAGAAAGCTCACGGGTCGATCTCCTAGAACTGGCGCCGCATGGTTTCGGGCGCCGGGCCCGGCGGGGTGCGATTGATCCAATAGCTGACGGCGGCGTCATCACGGGCAAGACGCAGCGGGTCCTTGCCCAGGGCGCGCATGATCAGGGCGATGGGGGTGACGGTGACGAAGAACAGCAGCCCCATGACCAGCGGCGTCACCACGTGGTGCAGCGCCATGCCCACCAGAAACCACAGCTTGTTCAGAGGCTTCAGCGCCTTGGGAAACACCAGGGCGACCAGCAGGAGCAGCCCGGCCGCCGCCCCGGCCCACAGGCGGGGCTCGGCCCCGTCCTTGAGCGGCAACAACGCCACGATGGCGAACACCGCCGCGAAGACCAGCCCGAAGGACCGGTCCGATCCCATCTCGACCTTGCGGCCGTGGGAACCGCCGTCAATGGCACCCTGTGACTTGCTCATGCCTGGAACGCGTCCACTGGAAATAAGGTGCCGGACTTTTACCACGGCCCCGGCCGTGGTGGCAAACCGCTCAGGCCGGAGCCGCCACCGCTTCCACCTGATCGCACAAGGCATGACCGATCAGGATGTGCATCTCCTGAATGCGGGCGGTGACGTTGGACGGCACGATCAGCAGCGGATCGGCCAGACCGACCATCTTGCCGCCGTCGCGGCCGGCAAAGCCGGCGGCGACAAGACCCATGTCGCGGGCTACCGCCAGGGCGGTCAGCACGTTGGGGCTGCTGCCCGAGGTGGTGATGCCGATGGCCACGTCGCCGGGGCGGCCCAGGGCCTCGATCTGGCGCGAAAAGATCTCCTCGTAGGAGAAATCATTGGCGCAGGCGGTCAGGGTCGAGGTGTCGGTGGTCAGGGCCAGGGCCGCTAGGGCCTTGCGGTTGTAGCGGTAGCGGATCACCAGTTCGGCGGCCAGATGCTGGGCATCGGCGGCGGATCCGCCATTGCCGAAGAACAGGATCTTGCCGCCCGCCGCCAGACTGTCGACGCAGGCCTGGACCAGGCGCTGGAAGGGCTCGCGCACCGCTGCGCCGGTAACGGCCAGAGTCTCGGCATGTTCCGCGATTTGCTGATCGAGAAAGGTGGCAAACTTCATGGCGCGGCCCTCATGTCGTTGATGCCTTTCCCTTAGCCGTTCCCGCCCGAGACCGCAACACCCGACTCCGTCAGGGTCCGCAGCTGACGATTGGCCACCATGATCATGGACAGATCGATATGCGACGCCGCCTTCAGCTCGGCCAGCAGGGTCTCGGCCCGCTCCACCGCTGCCCGGTTGGCCTCCAGCCAGGCCTGGACCGCCGCATCGGGCTCCAGGTCGGGATAGGAGGCCGCCACCACGCTGGTGATGTCGCGCTGGTGGCCATAAAGGTCCTCGATGGCGGCGGCGGCGGCCAGTTTGAGCCAATGGCCGCGCCCCGACAGCTTTTCGGCCGAAGCCCGCAGCCAGCCCAGCGAGAAGCGGGCGCCGACGGCGAAATACAGCCGCCCCGCCGTCTCGATGGACAGGTTCTGGCGGGTGGCGATGCGCAGGATATCGGCGGCCGAGGCCAGGACGATCAGATTGCCCACCCGCTGGGCCAGATCGTGGGGCACGCCTTGACCGACGAAATGATCGATGCGGGCCAGGACGGCGGCGGCGGCATCGGGCGGCAGGATGGCCGGCACGGCGCCTTCCAGCGCCTTGACGCCGGGCGACAGCTCGCTGATGCCCGCCCCCAAGGCGAAGGGCGACGGCATGGAGCGCAGCACCCACAGCGTGGCCCGCTCCACCAGCCGGTTGGCCTCGTTCTGCATGGCGGTCTGGGCGGCGGCGGGAACCTTGCCGTCCAACTCCTCGATGGCCCGCCAGACCTCGCGCATGCGGAAGGCATCACGGGCCACGATATAGGCCCGGGCCACCTGGGCCGGCGGATGGCCGGTGGTCTCCATCAGTTCCGAGACGAAGGCGCCGCCCACCCGGTTGACGATGGAATTGGTCACCACCGTGGCGACGATCTCGCGCCGCAGCCGGTGACGCTGGATTTCGTGACCGAAACGATCCCGCAGCTGGGTGGGAAAATAATTGGTGAGATCGATGGCCATGAACGGATCGTCGGGCAGTTCCGAGGCCAGGATGTGGTCGTAAAGCCAGATCTTGCCATAGGCCAGCAGCACCGCCAGCTCCGGGCGGGTAAAGCCCTGCTTGCGGGCGGCGCGCTCGGTCAGCGTCTCGTCGGTGGGCAGGAACTCGATGGCCCGGTCCAGACGCCCGCCCTTTTCCAGCAGGCGCATGAACCGCGCCTCGGCATCCAGCAGGTCGGCCCCCTGGGCCTCCAGCATGGAGATGGCCTGGGTCTGGAGGTAATTGTCGCGCAGCACCAGAGCCCCCACTTCCCCGGTCATCTCGGCCAGCAGCTTGTCGCGCTGCTTCGGCGTCAAATCGCCCGCCGCGACCAGGTCGTTGACCAGGATCTTGATGTTGACCTCGTGGTCGGAACAATCCACTCCGGCGGAATTGTCGATGGCGTCGGTGTCGATGCGCCCGCCGCCGCCGCCCGCCCCGCTGATGGCGTATTCGATGCGGCCCAACTGGGTGAAGCCCAGATTGGCCCCCTCGCCCACCACCCTGGCGCCGACTTCCGAGCCGTTGACGCGCAGGGTGTCGTTGGCGCGGTCGCCGGCATCGGCATTGCTCTCGCCCGACGCCTTCACATAGGTGCCGATGCCGCCCAGGAACAGCAGGTCTACCGGCGCCTTCAGCAGGGTGCGGATCAGCTCGGTGGGAGTCAGGCTATTCGCTTCGATTCCGAAACGGGCCTTGGCTTGGGGGCTGATGGGAATGGACTTGGCGCTGCGCGGCCAGATGCCGCCGCCCGGCGAGATGGTCGACAGGTCGTAATCGGGCCAGGCCTTGACCGCATTGAACAGCCTTTCCCGCTCGGTGAAGGTCTTTTGCGGGTCGGGATCGGGATCGAGGAAGATATGGGCGTGGTTGAAGGCGGCCACCAGCTTGGCATGGGGCGAGCGTAGCAGGCCGTTGCCGAACACGTCGCCCGACATGTCGCCGACCCCGATCACCGTGAAATCCTCGGACCGGGTGTCGATGCCCATCTCGCGGAAATGACGTTCCACCGCCACCCAGGCCCCTTTGGCGGTAATGCCCATCTTCTTGTGGTCATAGCCCTGGGAACCGCCCGAGGCAAAGGCGTCGCCCAGCCAGTGGCCGTATTCCAGCGAGACCGCATTGGCAATGTCCGAGAAGGTGGCGGTGCCCTTGTCGGCCGCCACCACCAGATAGGGATCGTCACCGTCGCGGCGCAGGACGTCGGGAGGCGGCCTGACTCCTTCCGGAACAAGGTTGTCGGTCAGGTCCAGCAGACCGCGCATCAGGGTCTTGTAGCACTCGATGCCCTCGGCCATGTAGGCCTCGCGCCCGCCGGCCGCCGGCGGCTTCTTCACCACGAAGCCGCCCTTGGCGCCCACCGGCACGATCACCGCGTTCTTGACCATCTGGGCCTTCATCAGGCCCAGGATCTCGGTGCGGAAGTCCTCGCGCCGGTCGGACCAGCGGATGCCGCCGCGCGCCACCTTGCCACCGCGCAGATGAATGGCCTCGACCCGGGGCGAATAGACGAAGACCTCCACCAGGGGCCGCGGCGCCGGCAGATCGTCCACCTGCCGGGAATCCAGCTTGAAGGATAGATAGGCCTTGGGCTTGCCCGCTCCATCGGTCTGGAAGTAATTCGTTCGTAAAGTGGAACGAATTAGGTTGAGGAAGCGGCGCAGAATACGGTCGTCGTCGGCGCTGACCACCTTGTCCAGGCCCGCCAGCAGCGCCGCCTCGGCCTCGGAGGCGTCGCCGGACCGCCCCTTGGGGTCGAAACTGGCCAGGAACAGGCGGACCAGGCCGGTGGCCATGTCGGCATTGCCGCCCAGGGCCTGCTCGATATAGGTCTGGCTGTAGGTGATGCCGGTCTGGCGCAGATACTTGGTGTAGGCGCGCAAGACCATGATCTCGCGCCAGGACAGCCCGGCCGACAGCACCAGCCGGTTGAAGCCGTCGCTGTCGGCGTCGCCTCGCCACACCGCCGCCAGGGCATCGTGGAACAGCTCGCGCCGCTCGGCCACGTCGAGGGGGGCGCCATCGGCGCTTTCCACCTCGAAATCATGAATCCACACCGTCGAGCCGCCGGAATCCGGCTCGATCTCGTGGGGAACCTCGGCGATGACCACCAGCCCCATGGCTTCCAGCATGGGCAGGATGCCCGACAGCGGCACCGGCTGGCCCGAACGGTAGAGCTTCAGACGGCCCTGGCGAGGCTCGGCCTCCACCGGACGGTAGAGATTGAGAACGATATCGCCGCCCGACGCCGTCTGGATACGCCCCACATCGGCCACCGCCGCCAGGGCGCCGTGGCTTTCGCGGTAGGAGGCGGGGAATCCCTTGCCCCACCGCCGGGCCAGGGCGAGGCCGGCGGCCTCGCCATGAGTCTGGATCAGAGCGTCCTGCAGGTGCTCGTGCCAGGTGCGCGCCGCGTCGGCGATGCGGACCTCCAGCGCCAGGGCATCCACGCGGCGCAGGTGTCCGGGGGTGGTGCGGATGATGAAATGCAGCCGCGCCAGGGGCAGGTCGGCCACCTGGGTGTAGAAGGTGTCGAGCGTGCCGCCCAGCGCCTCTTCCAGCATGGCGGTGACGGCCAGGCGTAGCGGCGTGTCGTAGCGGTCACGGGGCACGAAGACCAGGCAGGAGACAAAGCGCTCGAACTCGTCATTGCGCAGGAACACCGCCACCCGCTGGCGATCCTGCAGATGCAGGATGCCGATGCTGATTTCGAACAGGGCATCCTCGGAGACCTGGAACAGCTCGTCCCTGGGGTAGGTCTCCAGGATATTGATCAGCGCCTTGGCGTCATGGCCGGACTTGTTGAAGTCGGCACGGGCCTCGACCCGGGCGATCTTGCGGCGCAACAGGGGGATCTGCGCCGGCCGGTCATTATAGGCAGCCGAGGTGAACAGGCCGAGGAAGGCATGCAACCCCACCACCTTGCCTTTGGCATCGAACTGCTTCAGCCCGATGATGTCCATGCGCACTGGACGATGAATTACCGCGTGGCGGGCGGATTTGGTGACCATCAGCGGATCGGGCCGCTGCACGAAGGCGCGCAGTTCGGCCGGCATGTCGGCCAGGGTCACGGTGTCGTCGAACACATGGGCGCCGGCGTCGGACAGAATGCCGAGGCCGCTGGCGGGATCGGCGACCACGCCCTTGGCCAGATCGAAGCGCCGGTAGCCCAGGAAGGTGAAGTGGTTGTCGGCCAGCCATTCCAGGAAGGCCAGGGCTTCCTGCTTCTCGTCCGCCGGGACCTTGGCCGAGGCATTCTCGAATTCCGTCACCCCCGCCCACAGGGTCTCCAGCATGCGCCGCCAATCGGCAACGGCAAGACGGACCTGGGCCAGCACCTCGGCCAGGGACTCGGCCAGCTGCGTCTGGACCTCCGCCGGCTGCCGGTCGATTTCCACATGCATGACCGATTCCGGGGTCGAGCCCGACCCATTGGCCGCCACCTGGACCAGGGTCCCGGCACCATCGCGATCGACCCGCAACACGGGGTGGACCAGCAGGTGCACCTTGATGCCGCGCCGGGCCAGCTCCATGGCCACCGAATCCACCAGGAACGGCATATCGTCGTTGATGATCTCCACCACCGAATGGCTGGACACCCAACCGTGGCGATCGAGATCCGGGTCGAAGACGCGGATGGATGGCGCCCCAGGCTGGCGGTCGCGCAGGAAGGCGAACAGGCCGAGCGCGGCGCCATAGACCAGTTCGGGATCGGCCTCGGCCAGATCGGCCAGGGGGATTCCGGCCGCATAGGCGCGGATCAGCCGCCCGGCGCCGACCTTGGCCAAGGGTTCGGACAATTCGGCGATGCGCCGATCCAGATAAGCAGAGATTTCCACGGCCCGGCCCCCCTCTGTCGACAGAGTCTGCGTCTGCCTCTGGTAGAGAAGAATGGGGGTGTTTCCTGGTTTCTACAAGACGCCAACCGAATCGAATAGTCTTCGAATTCAGCGCTCTATTGCAGGAGTGGAGCCAGAAGGGGAGCAAGCCATGCGGCGATGCGGCGATTCCCCGTCGGCGTGGTGTGGACCCAATCGTAGAAGTCACCGTCCTCGAAGGTCAATCCGCTGCCCAGATCCAGGCAAACCGCGTTTGCCCGGGTGCAAGCCGCCATGGCCCGGCGGTTAAAGGCGGTCTGCATGGCCCAGGAGCCGAAATCCACGGAATTCGCCGCCTTGGCCCGGCCCAGCGGCTCGCCCGTGCCAGTCACCCGATAGTCGGAACGGCTTTGGGTGACGATGATGGCCTCGGCCCCCGCCGCCCGAATGCGGGCGATCAGGGCCTCGACCCGCTGTTCGTAGGCATCCAGCAGAGCGGAAGCCACCACCTTGTCCAAATCCGGAGGCGGTCCGGCGACCCAAGGCCCCCGCGCGAACTCGGTCCCGCCGTGCACCACATGGGCCTTGCGGGCCTTCAACGTCCCCTGGATGGTGGTGACCACCTGAACCAGGGCGGAATGATTGGTGATGTAGCGCTCGATCCGGCGTCCGAGAGAGGGCGACGCCATGTCGTCCCATTGCTGCTGGCCTTCCAGATGGGCGTCGTTGACGCCGATATAGGCCAGGACGAAGCAGGGCTTCAGGCCGGGAATCTGGGACAGCCAGCGGTCGAAGGCCCTCAGATGGCCCAGAGTCGACTGGCCGTCGATCCCGGCATTGACCACCACCCTGCCGCCCAGATCCTGGGCCAGGTAATCCTGCCAGGTCTGGCCGTCGCCGATGAAGCGCTGGTCGGTGGTCGAGCCGCCGATGGTCAGGATGTCGATGGCGCCGAGATCCCGGTAGGCGCCGCGCAGCCCCCATTTGTCGCGGGAATAAATGGCGTCCCTAGGGCCATTGTAGAGCCCGCTGACATCGAACATCCGGTGTATGTCGCGGGGAATGTTCATGGTTCCCCAGCTGGGGCCGAAAATCCAGCTGCCGAACACCAGTTCGGCCAGGAAAAGCCCGGCCAGCAGAAGTCCCAGATTGATGGCGATCAGACGCCCGATGGAAGTCCTGGCCGCCATCAGCGTCTCGCCGCCGCTCGGGCAATCATCATCAGTGCCCGCGAGGCGATCTCGGCGGCCGGCATGCCCGTGGTCTTGCAATCCACCTCGGCCTCGGTCAGCAGATCCAGCGCCTTGCCCAGCCGGTCGGCGGGCCAGCGCGACAGCTGGCGCTTGAAGCGATCGGCGGCCTTGAAGATCACCGGCGGCTTCAGTGCGGACATGGCCTGATCGGTGGACTTGCCCTGAGCCATCAACCCGGCGGCCAGATGCAGGCGCTGGAAGTGCCGGGCCACCGAGCGCAGCATGCCCACCGGCTGGCCGCCTTCCCGCAGCAGCCGGTCAAGCACGCGCTGCGCCCCGGCATGATCGCCATCAGCGGTGGCCAGCGCCAGATCGTCCAAGCCCAGCGCGGCGGTATCGCCGACACAGGCCACCGCGTCGTCCAGACTGACGCGGCCGGGTCCGCCCATGTACAGCGCCAGCTTTCCCAGTTCGGCCCGCGTCAGGCGGCGGTCGCCGCCCAGATGCTCGGTGAGATAGGCCATGGCATCGGGCTCGGCCATCAGTCCGGCGGCCTTCAGCTCCTCCTGGATCACCCCGGCCAGCGAGCCGCCTTCATCACCGTAGCAGGCCAGCGCCGCACCGTTGTCGGCGCCTTCAAACAGCTTGCGCAAGGACGAGCGCGGCCCCAGTTCCCCGCCCTCGATCACAACCAGGGCGTCGCCCATGGGCCGGGCCAGAAAGGACGAAACCGCTCCGCTTTGACCGTCGCCGGCATCGCGCAGCACCACGGCGCGGCGCCCGCCGCCCAGGGCCATGGCGGCGGCCTCGTCGGCCAGGCGCGACGGGACTTCCTTCAGCGCGGCGGGAGTCAGCTCGGCAACCCGGAAAGGATCGGAAGCATCAGGCACCACCGAGCGGATCAATCGCTGCACCCTTTCGCGTACCAGCCCGAGATCAGGCCCGAACACCAGGACGGCGCGGATGGAGGGGTCGGGTGACTTAAGAAATGCTTCCACCCGTGCCCCGCTCAGTTTCACCGACGCCCCCCGCCCATGTCGTCGAGAAACAAGGAGCGCTGCCGATATCGCTCGTCGTTGGGGTTGGCCTGATAGCGCTGAATCGCTAGGGCGACACGGTTGCGGATATCGTCGGCTAACTGGCTGAGGGTACGCTCCTCGGCGTCGCGCTCGGTGGCCACGCTGGCATAGCGCGGCCCGAGATAGTCGAAATAGACCGTCGTCGTGACGTTATCGCCCAGGATCAATCCTCCGCCATTTTTGCTGAGTTGGACCTGGGCGGTAATGGACATATTGGCGACAGTGGCGAAGGTGTCCTTGCGGAATCCGAGATTGTTGACGGTCTCGGTCAACTTGATCTGAAGGCTGTAGGCATAATCGGCGGCTTCGCCCCGGGGCGACAAGCGCTGCAACAAGGCATTGCGGAGTTGTTGCCCGGTACGGTCCTTGATGGGTTCGATGCGGACCGTTGCCAAATCGGCATCGACGCCCGAAGCCGCACCGCTTGGCGTACCGTACATGGGCCGGAAGCCGCAGCCCACCGGACCCAGCACCAGAACAGCAAACAGAAGGAGTGCTCTAGACCACCACATTGACGATCCGATTGGGCACGACCACGACCTTGCGCGCGGGTTTTCCTGACATTGCCGAAATCACCTGGGGTTGCGCAAGAGCCGTCTGTTCCGCCAGAGCGGCATCGACATCCTTAGGCAGCTCGATGGTGGCGCGCAGCTTGCCGTTGACCTGGACGGCCACGGTGACGCTGTCCTCCACCAGCAGGGCCGGATCGGCCTCGGGCCAGGCGGCCTCGGCCAGCAGACCGGAACCGCCCAGGGCCAGCCACATCTCTTCGGCCAGATGGGGCATCATGGGACCGATCAGGCGGGCGGTGGCTTCCAGACCCTCGCGCAGCACCCAGGCCGCCCCGGAATCGCCGGCCGGCAGCTCGCCCAGGCCGTTGGTCATCTCACGGATGCGGGCCACCGCCTTGTTGAAGTGAAAGCGCTCGAGATCCTCACCCACCTGGGCGATGGTCTTGTGCAGCAGGCGACGGATCTTGGCGGCTTCGGGCGACAGCTCCGGCATGGGCGCGCCGGCCGGCGGCAGCTCGGCGGTGGCCACCATGCGCCACAGCCGGTTGACGTAGCGCCAGGCGCCGTCGATGCCGGCCTCGGTCCAGTCCAGGTCACGCTCGGGCGGAGAATCCGACAGCATGAACAGCCGCGCCGTGTCGGCGCCATAGCCGTCGATGATGCCGGCGGGGTCCACCACGTTCTTCTTGGACTTGCTCATCTTCTCCGAGCGGCCGCCGGTAACCGGCGCGCCGGTCTCGGCATGGACCAGCTTGCCGTCGGCGCCGGGGACCACCTCGGTGGGGAACAGCCAGGCGCCGTCCTCGGACTTGTAGGTCTCGTGGCAGATCATGCCCTGGGTCAGGAGACCGGCGAAGGGCTCCTTGACGTTCAGGTAGCCGCAATCCTTCAGCGCCCGGGTGAAGAAGCGGGAATACAGCAGGTGCAGAACCGCATGCTCGATGCCGCCGATATACTGGTCGACGCTCATCCAATAATCCGCCGCCACCCGGTCGAACGCCACGTCGGTTCTGTCGGGCGAGGTGTAGCGGGCGAAGTACCAGCTGGATTCGAAGAAGGTGTCGAAGGTGTCGGTCTCGCGCCGGGCGGGCTTGCCGCAGCACGGGCAATCCACGTGCTTCCAGGTGGGATGGTGGTCCAGCGGATTGCCGGGCTTGTCGAAGCTGACATCCTCGGGCAGCACCACCGGCAATTGCTCGGCGGGTACCGGAACGGTGCCGCAGGCCTCGCAATGGATCACCGGAATGGGGCAGCCCCAATAGCGCTGGCGCGACACGCCCCAATCCCGGAGGCGATAATTGATGGTACGCTCGCCGCGGCCCATCTCCTCGATGCGGCGGATGGCCTCGGCCTTGGCCTCGTCCACCGCCAGACCGTCGAGGAACTGCGAATTGACCGCCACGCCGTCGCCGGTATAGGCCTCGCCCTTGGCGATGGCGGCGAGAACCGCCTGGCCGTCGGACGCCGGCTCCACCACCTGGGTCCAGCCCAGGCCGTACTTGTTGGCGAAGTCCAGGTCGCGCTGATCATGGGCGGGACAGCCGAAGATGGCACCCGAGCCGTAATCCATCAGGACGAAATTGGCCACGTAGATGGGCAGGGTCCAGGTGGAATCGAAGGGATGCACGGCCCTAAGGCCGGTATCGAAGCCCTTCTTCTCGGCGGTTTCGATGGCCGCTTCCGAGGTGCCCATGCGGTTGCACTCGGCCACGAACTCGGCCAGCGCCGGATTGCCCGCCGCCAGTTCGGCCGCCAGGGGGTGATTGGCGGCAATGGCCACGAACTTGGCCCCGAACAGCGTATCGGGGCGAGTGGTGAAGATCTCCAGCCGGTCGGAACGCCCGTCCAGATCGAACATCAGCCGGGCACCTTCGGACCGGCCGATCCAGTTCTCCTGCATCAGGCGCACCCGCTCGGGCCAGCGCTCCAGCGTGGCCAGACTGTCCAGGAGATCCTGGGCATAGGCGGTGATCTTCAGGAACCACTGGGACAGCAGACGCTTTTCCACCAGCGCCCCGGACCGCCAGCCACGGCCGTCGATCACCTGCTCGTTGGCCAACACCGTGTTCTCGACCGGGTCCCAATTGACCCAGGATTCCTTGCGGTAGACCAGCCCGGCCTTAAGGAAGTCCAGGAACATCTTCTGTTCGTGGCGATAGTATTCCGGTTCGCAGGTGGCCACCTCGCGCCGCCAGTCATAGGACAGGCCCATGGACTTCAGCTGTTCGCGCATGGCCGCGATGTTCTCGCGCGTCCATTTGGCCGGGTGGACATTATTCTGAATGGCGGCGTTCTCGGCGGGCAGGCCGAAGGCATCCCAGCCCATGGGATGCAGGACGTTGAAGCCCTTGGCCCGCTTATAGCGCGCCACCACGTCGCCCAGGGTATAGTTGCGCACATGCCCCATGTGGATGCGCCCCGACGGATAGGGAAACATCTCCAGCACGTAGTATTTGGGCTTGCCCGGCGCGATCTCGGCTTCGAAGCAGCGCTTCGCTTCCCAGGCCTGCTGCCAGCGGGCTTCGGTTTCCTTGACGTTATAGCGGTCGCCGCTGATGCCATCCGGGCGCGACATGGGGCCGTCCATTGTTTCTGGTGGGATGAGGTAAAAGATCGGGCCGGACGGCGCCAGGCCGCCCGGTCGCCCTCTCTATTCGGTCGAGACGATCCGCAGCTGGCGGGCGCGGGTCAGGATCGAGTTTTCCAGGTCGGCGGTCATCTTGGGATCGACGCGCACGTCGACCCAGTTGCCGGCTCCGTCGCGCACCTGCTTGAACAGCGACACCTTGACGCCGTCGGCGCGCAGCGTGCGGTCCAGGATGAAGACATTGACCTTATAGCGCTCGCTGGGCGTCTCGGGCAGCTGATACCAGTCGGTGATGATGGTGCCGCCGAAGGCGTCGGCGGTGGTGATGGGCATGAAGGACACGGTATCAAGCGACGCTCGCCACAAGAAGGCGTTGACGCCGATGCCCACGCCCTCGCCCTCGGGCTTGCTCTTGCCGAACAGGCCTTCCGGACCGAAGATGGTCTCGCGCTTTTCATTGGACATGCGCGGTGCCGCGTCGCCCTTTTCCTTGGTCGGAAAGACCGCCTGGGACTCACCGCAGCCCGACAGCACCAGGGTGGCGCCGAGCAGCACCAGGGCACCCAGACCACTCATCGAAATCTTACTCGTCATCACCGTCTTCACCCCGCCACGCCGACGCGCGGCCCGTTGGCACGCGAAATACCTCCGACGGCGAGACCCGCCATCGCGACGGGCAAGAATGCTACGAGAGGCGCATCGCCTGCAAGCGGTAACGCCGCCTCGCCGGTGGAAGGGTGTTGTGTGGCATCCATGCCACAGTGCGGAGTTTTCGATACAGCCGACGTCCCGCCTCGCTTGACTGGCGGCGCCCATCATGGCGTGATGGCGACCGTTCGTTCATTTGGATAGCGGTCGCGGCCATTGGGGGTCGTTTTCGCAAAGCCAAAGAGAGGAGATACCATGAAGAAGATTCTTTTGACCAGTACCGCGCTGGTCGCCGCCGGCATGCTGAGCGCCGGCGCCGCTTCCGCCGCCGAGAAGATCAAGCTGAACGTTGGTGGCTACTCCAAGTGGTGGGTCGTCGGTGCCTGGCAGGACAAGGGCTTCCAGAACGGCGCCACCGGCACCATCGGTGGTTCGGCCAACGGCTCCACCTCGTCGGGCTCCATGCGTCAGAACGTTGACGTCAAGGGCGACAACGAGATTTGGTTCTCGGGCTCGACCGCTCTGGACAACGGCCTGAAGGTCGGCGTCATGGTCACCCTGGAGGCCGGTGGTCACTCCGACACCGTCACCGACAACATCGACAACAGCTACGCCTGGATCGAGGGTGGCTTCGGTAAGGTGCTGGCCGGTATCCACGCCAACGGCACCGCCCTGCTGCACGTGCAGGCCCCCGACGCCGCCGGCAACTTCACCAACGGCGGCATGATGATGGGCAACTGGGCCATCACCAAGCCGGCTGGCGTGATGGGCATGAACCAGCGCGTTGGCTACACCGTCTCGTCCAACACCACCGCCATCATCAGCGATGACAAGGCCGAGAAGCTGACCTACGTTGCTCCGTCCTTCTACGGTTTGACCCTCGGCGCTTCGTACATCCCGAACGTCGTCCGTTCGGGCGCGACTGGCCTGGGCCAGCACGGCCGTGGCAACGGTTCCGACCGTCTCGGCGCTTGGGGCGGCGGCGCTCTGTACACCAACACCTTCGGCCCGGTTGGCGTGAAGGCTTCGGCTGGCTACGTGTGGGTCGACCTGACCGGCACCGGCGGCGCCGAGAAGGCCCTGACCCAGCAGGCTTACGGCGCTCAGCTGTCGTATGCCGGCTTCACCCTGGGTGGTTCGGTGCAGCGCGCCTCTGACGACCGCAAGCAGGGCGGCGTGACCAGCGCCGTGCTGTCCGGCACCTCGCAGGCCGGCACCTACGGCGGCAAGGGCACCGGCGGCGGCCAGCTCGACTTCGGCGGCACCGCCTACGACGTGGGTCTGCAGTACGCTTCCGGCCCGTATGCCGTGTCGTTCGCCTACTTCCATTCGTCGGTCATCGGCCTGTCCGATACCACCCTGCGCAATGGCAAGGACGACACCATCGACGCCTACCAGGTCTCGGGCAAGTACAACCTCGGGCCGGGCGTCGACGTCCTGGCTTCGGTTGGCTACATCGAGTACCGCGACCAGCGCGATGGTCTGGCCGGCGCTTCCGCCAACCAGAACAACTACTACTCCAACTCCGGTTGGACTGCCATGACCGGTCTGTCGCTGTCCTTCTAATAGGACGTCGACATCTCGACATGGGGAGGGCGGCTTCGGCCGCCCTCTTTCTGTTTGTGAGCCAGATATGACCATGCCCAGCTTCGAACAAGCCGTGATCTCCATGCAGCAGGGCCGCCCGGCCGAGGCCGCCCGGATTGCCGAAGCGCTGCTGACTGCACACCCCGACAACGCCCGTCTTTGGCACCTGCTCGGATGCGCCAGACTGCAATTGGGTCTGGCCGAAGAGGCAATCGGCCATATCCGCCGTGCCATTACCTTCGACGCCTCCAACCCCGCCGCCCACGCCAATCTGGCCCGTGCCCTGCTGGCGACGGGCAAGCCCGCCGGACGGATCGAGGCCGAAGAATCCATCCGTCGCGCCATCATGGCCCAACCGGCCGATCCATCGTTCCACCTGACCCTGGCGCAGCTCCTTCAGGCCAACCGTCGCTATCCCGAAGCCGTGGCCGAATTGCGCCAAGCCCGCGACCTGGCGCCTGGCCATCCGGACATTGCCGCCACTCTTGCCTCGGCGTTGCACCTGGCCGGCGACGCCGACCAGGCCCTGGCCCTATGCGACCAAATTCTCGTTGCCCATCCCGGCCACGTCGGCGCCTGGATCAATCGGGGCAACGCCTATCTCCTGAAAGGCGAGGTTGCCGCCGCCCGTGCCGCCCTCGACCAGGCGGTGGCCTTAGCCCCAGACGACAAGCTGGCCCGCTTCAACCGGGGATTCGCCGCGTTGCGGGCCGAGGATTACGCCACCGGCTGGACTGATTACGAATTCCGTCACCAGCGCCCCGTCGCTCACCTGCCAGAGCGCCTGGAAGGGTGCACTATTCTGATCGACCAGGATCAATACGCGGGCGATACGTTCCAGTATATCCGCTTTGTCTTGCCGCTGCTGGAGCGGGGCGCCCGCATCATCCTGTCATTGCCCGCCCGAATGAATGCCATGCTTCGGGTTTGTTTCACCGCTCATCCCCGGCTGGAATATCACGCCATGGGGACGGCCGAGCCTCCCTGGGACCATAAGGTGGGAATCGCCAGCCTACCCCTGCTGCTGTGGCCCACCGAGCCGTTCGGAGCCGGTCGCGTCCCCTATCTCCGTGCCCCCGAGGCGGCGGTAGAAGAATGGCGCCGCCGTATTCGCCATCCCGGCCGGCTGGCGGTGGCCATCAACTGGCAAGGCAATACCGGTTATGATCTGGATCATTTCCGTTCTGTACCTCTGTCCCATCTGGAACCCCTGGCCACCCTCTCGGACCGGGTGGATTTCTTCAGCGTGCATGGCGGCGACGAACAAGTGGAACAGGCTCCCTTCCCACTGAATCCGCTGCCCGGAAACTGTGATCAGGCCGGGGCCTTCCTGGGAACTGCCGCCCTGATGACGGCCTGCGACTTGGTGATTTCGTCGGATACCTCCACCGCTCATCTGGCTGGAGCCCTGGGCCGCCCCTTGTGGCTGATGGCATCGGCCTACCCCGAATGGCGATGGCTGGACCGGCGGAGCGATTCGCCGTGGTACCCGACGGCCCGCCTGTTCCGCCAACCGGCAGTGGGCGACTGGCGTCCGGTGGCGGCGGCCATCGCCGAGGCGCTGCCAACCTTCTGAGGCGCTTTTACGCCAGCAGCGATCCGATGGCCGCCATTCCCGCCGCCCCAGGCAGATGTCGCAGGCGCTGACGGGTCATGCCGCCCAGCGCGATGACGGGAATCCGGGTTCGCCGCGCCCACAGACCGAAGCGCACCGGCCCGATGGTTGCCGCCCCGGGATGGCTGGCGGTGGGAAACACCGGCGACAGTAACGCGCCGTGAGCGCCCAGATCCCGGGCGCGCCCCAAGGCCAAGGATCCATGGCACGCCACCAGCAAAAGCCGCCGCCGTCGCCATACCCAGCCCAGCGCTCCGGCCAGCAAGCCGTGACGCGCCATGCCCTCGGGCAAATGAAGCCCGTCGGCTCCCAGTTCCGCGGCCAGACGCCAATCGCCGGCCACCAACAGCACAAGACGGCGCCGTCGCGCCAGGGCGGCCACGGCCTTGGCCATGGGACGCCTTTTTTCGGCACCGTAATGGCGTAGGATGACTCCGGCCCCCGGTGGCAGGCGCTCCATGGCCGCTCGGGGATCGGGCAGCCGCGCCTCGTCGGTCACCAGCACCAGCCAGGGAAACGGGTCGTGGGGGGGCGTGTTGAGTCGGGTGCGGCGGTTTGCTAGGGTCATGGCCTCATTCTAACGGAGACTCCCCCGCCTTGTCCGCCATCACCACAGGCCTAGAGGCCGTCCGGTCTCGTATCGCCGCCGCCGCGCAAGGGCGCCCCGTCACCCTGGTGGCGGTCAGCAAAACCTATCCCGCCGAGGCGATACGCGAGGCCATGGCCGCCGGTCAGCGGGTGTTCGGTGAAAACCGGGTTCAGGAGGCCAAGGCCAAATTTCCTGGGCTGCGAGATGAATATCCCGACCTGGAACTCCACCTGATCGGTCCGCTGCAGACCAACAAGGTTCGCGACGCCGTCGCACTGTTCGACGTCATCGAGACCGTGGACCGGCCCAAGCTGGCCCGAGCCATCGCCGATGAAATGCAGCGGAGCGGCAGGCGGCCCCGGGTCCTGATCCAGGTCAATACCGGGCTGGAGCCTCAAAAAGCCGGCATCGGACCTGGCGAACTGGATGCCATGGTGGCGCTTTGCCGCGACGAGTTCGGCCTGCCTCTGGCCGGCCTGATGTGCATCCCGCCAGCCGACGAGGACCCCGCACCCCATTTCCGTCTATTGGCCGACATGGCGAAGCGCCACGGTCTTGGTGTGGTCAGTATGGGCATGAGCGGGGATTTCGAGATCGCCGTGGCCGAGGGTGCCACCCATGTCCGGGTGGGCTCCGCCATTTTCGGCCATCGCACCTGATTATTATTGCTCCGTAACGGTCCTGGCGGACGGGCTGCCGAGACGTGAGCTTTTCTCGTACTTGTCCATGGCCTGCATCATGTTGGCCGAGAACCAGTCGCCCGACTGGGCGGCCGGTAGGCCGGGGGCGGGCAAGGCCGATGTTTCGGCCTGAGCAGCCATCATCTGCTGTGCCGCGGCAGCCGACGCTGTCCGCTGGGCATTGGGGCGATGACCGGTCACCGGAGCATTGGAACGAAAGGCATTGCTGGACACCGTCGTACCGATCGGCGGCGGCGATTGCGTGGCTAGGGGCGTGGTGCGCCCGGGAATGGGCATCAGCCGGGATTCACGGCCGAGCGGCATGGGCCGGTTGGCGGCAGCCGCGACCTGCTCAGTGGCGGTCTGGACCGGCAGGGGCGCGGCAGCGGCCGGTTTGGCGGCAAGCCGCGTGTCATCGCCCACCAGATCGGACAGGATCAGGGGCTGGGCCTTGCTGGCGTCATCCGGCCTGGATTCGGTGAGCTTGGCATCGGGGGCCTTGGTTACGGCAGTCGCCAGAGTCTGACTCTGCTGGGCCGGAGAGGCGTCCAGCCGGGCGGCCTGAGCCTCGGGCGCCGGCGCTTTCTCCGCAGAGGCCAGGGCCGTGCCCGTGCCGGTGGCGGCATCGTCGTCGCGGAACAGAGCCAGCACATGACCGCCGGCGTCACGGCCAGTGGATTCCTCCAAGACACAATTGGCGGCCGAGGCGATCAGACCCAGCGGGCCACCGAAGAGGGTTCCACCCACCAGACGGGCAGCTACGCCGATCTTATCGCCGGTCAGCTCGCGGTAGACGTTGTTGACCAGCGGAATGTGCTGCAGCGGATTGATCACATCGAGCAGGTCCCAGAATGAGGGCTCGTCGTCGCCCTCGGCGAACATGGGCAGTTGCTTGACGTCAGGGGAGCTATTGGCGGCCTTCGAGGCTTCCGCCGCCGTCACCGCGTTTTCGGTGGGCAGGGTCGGCACCAGCGAACCCGGCAGGCTCGGAAGCTGGTAGGAAGACACGGTGGAAAGCGACATAGCGCACCTCGGATGAAGGACGCCCACATCCTTGCAACCACGGTGCCACTTCCATTCTATTGTTTTCATTGATGTTTTGTCGCCCTCTGCTCGGCAGAAGCCGTCGCAGGGCAAAAACCGGACGGCAATTCCTGCCGATCAGAACAGATGGCCGCTGCGGGTCGCCTTGGTACGCAGATAGCCCTGATTATGATCATTGGACGGAAAGACATGCGGCACGCGCTCGGTGACCTCGATGCCGTGGCGGGCCAGGGCATCCACCTTGAGCGGATTGTTGGTCAGCAGCCGCACCCGGCTGATGCCCAGAAGCCGCAACATCTGGGCCGCCGGCAGATAGATCCGCTCGTCGTCGTCGAAGCCCAGTTGCAGGTTGGCGTCCAGGGTATCGAACCCGGCATCCTGCAATTCGTAGGCCCGCAGCTTGTTGACCAGCCCAATGCCGCGCCCTTCCTGGGCGAGATAGAGCAATACGCCGCTGCCGGTCTGGGCGATCTCGGCGATGGCGCCGCGCAACTGGTCGCCGCAATCGCAGCGCAGGGAACCCAGCAGGTCGCCGGTGAAACACTCGGAATGCAACCGGGCCAGCACCGGCTGGTCCGGGTCGGGGTCGCCAATGACGATGGCCAGATGCTCGATGCCGCCGTCGGAGGGGCGGAAGGCAACGATTCGGGCGTTCTCGGCGTTCTCCAGCGGCACACGGGCCTGACTCACCTGCCGCAGCGAACGTGCCGCATTGTCCTGATAGCCGGTGATCTCGGTCGCCCCCACCCGTACCACGTCGGCCGCGGGGGTCGCGGCCAGGGCCAGCACCGCCGCCGGCAACAGCCGGGCCAGCTTGGCCAGCGCCACGCAAGCCTCGTCCAATCCGCCGGCCCGTCTGGCGTCCAGCTCCTTGAAGACGGGCATGGGCAGCGAGCGGGCGCCGGGATCGGCCAGCCACGCGATCGTTGCCGCATCGAAACCGTTGGCGGCTGTCACCCGGAAGACCCCGGCCTCGGTATCGCCCAGGCCCAGAACGCCGGCCCGGCGGCCGGTGAGGCCGAGCAAGGTGGCGGAGCCGGCCGCCGCCGCGAGATGAGACAGGCTTTCGTCGGACACCGCCTCGGCCGCCATCATCAGCGCGGCGCCATCGGCATGCTCCACCAGCACCAGCCCGCCACGGCGCAGCTCGGCGATGGCGCGGTCAACGGCGACCAGGGAGGGCGGAGCCGCAATTTCCGGCTTGGGGGTGGTGTCGAGGCTTCGGGTCATGGACAGGCTTCGTTTTTCGACCGGCCGGAACCATACAGCCTTTTCATGGGCTGGAAAAAGGAAAAGCCGTTCCGTCTGACCATGCCGCGCCCCCGCCCCTTCCCCCGCCATCGCCAGGACACAAAGGGGTGTGATATAGGGTGAACGTCGGAAAGGCAGACCATGAGCTCTACTCGCCGCATTCTTCTTGCCATCGCCGATGCGCCGCTGCGCCGGAGCGTCGCGGACCACCTGCGCACCGCTGCCAACTGGGCGGTGACCGAGGCCGCGGATCTGGACGAGGCGGCGAACCGGGCACGCGATCAGGATCTGGCGGTGGTGGACGAGAGCCTGGACGGCCCCAGCCTGTGTCTTCGGTTGCGGCAGGACGGCATCATTCTGCCCATGCTGTTGCTTGGCCCAACCACCATTCCCCGCTGCTGCGGCGTGGAAGCCGTGGTGCCCAAGCCGCTGCGCCTGCCCGCCCTAATGACCCGCATCGACGACATTCTCGCCCGCGCCGCCGCCAATGGCGCCGGATTCCACATCGGGCGCTGGCGCTTCGACGAAGGTCGCTCGATTCTCGAGGGCGATGGAGGGGCGTTGGTCCGACTGACCGCCAAAGAATCCTCCATCCTCGTCCGGCTATGCCGCGCCGCCGGCCAGGTGGTCCCCCGTCAGACCCTGCTGGACGAGGTCTGGGGCTATGGCGCCGGCATCGATACCCATACCCTGGAGACCCATATCTATAAGCTGCGGCGCAAGCTGGGCGCCGGAGTGCTGGCCGGCGAAGGCGGCGGCTACCGGCTGGAGAGTCGCCCCTGACAGGCTGCGGAAAAGCTCCGCTTCGGGGGCTTTCGCCCCCGATCCCCCAACCGGGAAGCAAAGTTTCCCGAACCCTGCATCTTTTTAAAGAACTGGAGGTTCGGAGGCTGTGCCTCCAAACGGGTCAGGGTGGTAGCCCTGCCGCGAAGCGGAGTTTTTCAGCAGCCTGCTAAAGATCGAAATCCACCATCACCGGCACGTGGTCGGATGGCTGCTCCCACGAACGGGCCTCGCGCGCGACCAGCATGCCGCGCAGGCTGGGAACCAGGGCCGGCGTCACCCAGACATGATCGAGGCGGCGACCCCGGTCGTTCTTTTGCCAGTCGGGAGAGCGGTAGCTCCACCAGGTGAACAGCTTTTCCTCGGGCGGCACGAAGTGGCGCATGGCGTCCACAAAGGGAACCGAAGCCTGAAAGGCATTGAGCAGCTCCACCTCGACCGGCGTGTGGCTGACCACCTTCAGCAGCTGCTTGTGCGACCAGACATCCGCTTCCAGGGGGGCGATGTTGAAGTCGCCGGCCAGGATCGCCCGGGAGTCCGGGGTGAATTCCGCCGCCGCCCAGGCGGTGATCTCGCGCACGAAGTCCAGCTTGTGGGCGAACTTGTCATTGGTCTCGGGGTCGGGAATGTCGCCGCCGGCCGGAATGTAGAGGCAATGGACCTCCACGCCGTTCTCCAGCCGGGCCATCAGGTGGCGGCGGTCATCGCGGCCGCAGCGCGACAGCGGCCGGGCCTCGGCGATGGGCAGGCGCGACAGGATGGCGACGCCGTTATAGCCCTTCATGCCGTGGAAGGCGACGTGCCCGAACCCCATCTCGCGGCAGGCATCCAGCGGAAACAACGGGTCGTCGACCTTGATCTCCTGCAGACAGATGATGTCGGGATTCATCACCGACGCCACCTGCCGCAGCAGGTCGATACGTAGGCGGATTGAGTTGATGTTCCAGGTGACGAGACGCAATTACGGGAGACTCCGGCTTGATCGGGACGGGATGAACTCCGACGAGCCCTATGGCGAGGAGGCAAGGCCAAAGGCCGCCGCGGCTTATGCCGCGAGAACCAAGGGTTTCGCGAGAAACCCGCCCAGCGCTTGAGGGACAGTATATAAACGAAAAGGGCGCCCGGTCAGGGGGGTAACCGGGCGCCCTATTGCTCCGTGTGGAGCGGCGGGGTGGCAGGGGAAACCAGCCCCGCTGGGCCGGACCATTGCAGTCTCGGCCGCGCTCCCTGAGATTTGGTGAGTCGTTTCGCCCTTCACAGGCACCGATAATGCATAGTGCCCATGCGCTTAACGCATACCTCAGTTGCCAGTGTTGAGAGTCGGAGCCGTGAACTTGGGATTCTTGAACTCGAACAGCTTGGAATCAAGGCTCAGGCCGCTTTGGCTCTGGTACAGGGACACGGTGGTCACCTGATGCTGGGCGTCCTTGACCTGCCATTGCCGAAGGGCGAAGGGCTTGTCGGAGAACACCAGGGTGATCTCGCCCGCCGCGGGGTCTTCGGCCTCGACCACGGAAATGCGCACCACGCCGGGCAGGCGGACCACCCGGGTCACCGCCACGTCGGCTCCGTCCAGCTTGACCCCGGGCCGCACCAGGATTCCCGCCGGGGTGGAGCCCAGGGGGATATAGCTGGGCTCGCCCAGCTGGCTGTCATGGACGATCAGGAAGCTGCCATCGGCTACCACCAGCAGCGGGCTGGGCGGGTCGTATTGCAGCCGCAGCTTGCCCGGCCGCGACAGATAGGCGTCGCCTTCGACGGAGGCGCCGTTGGGCGACACCTGGAGGAAGCGGGCCTTCAGCGTGGTGACGCCGTTGAGGTATTCCTCGGCGCGGGCGATATCGGCCTTGTCCTGGGCGGTCAGCGGCGTGCGCGCCGGTTGGGCGGCTTCGGCCGTCACCGCCGCCAGGCTGAGGAGCGCCGACAGCGCCCAGAATGCGATCCGTCTCATCACCATGTCTTCCAATCACCCCGATGAACAACCACGACACCAAGGCGCCAGGATTGTGGAGGAATTTTGTTCGTCCTCAGTACTCGACCCCGGTACGGGCCAGAACCTCGCGCTTGCCCACATGGTTGGGCTTGCCCACCACGCCTTCGGATTCCATGCGCTCGATCAGGCGGGCGGCCCGGTTATAGCCGATCTGCAAGTGCCGCTGCACGAAGGAGGTAGAGGCCTTGTTCTCGCGGCAGACCAGGGCCACCGCCTGATCATAGAGATCGTCGCCCGACCCGCCGCCCTCTCCGCCGCCCTGGCCAAATTCGGTCTGCTCCTCCTCGGTCACCGCCTCCACATAGGACGGCTCGCCCTGGGAGCGCAGATGCTCCACCACCTTCTCCACCTCCTCGTCGGAGACGAAGGGGCCGTGCACGCGGGTCACCCGCCCGCCGGACGCCATGTAGAGCATGTCGCCCTGGCCCAGCAGCTGCTCGGCGCCCTGCTCGCCCAGGATGGTGCGGCTGTCGATCTTGCTGGTCACCTGGAAGGAGATGCGGGTGGGGAAATTGGCCTTGATGGTACCGGTGATGACGTCCACCGACGGGCGCTGGGTGGCCATCAGGATGTGAATACCGGCGGCGCGGGCCATCTGGGCCAGACGCTGCACCGCCGCCTCGATGTCCTTGCCCGCCACCAGCATCAGGTCGGCCATCTCGTCAACGATGACCACGATGAAGGGCAGCGGCTCCAGCGCCAGGGTCTGCTCCTCGTACAGCGGCTTGCCGGTGTCGGGATCAAAACCGGTCTGCACCGTGCGGGTCAGCACTTCGCCCCGGTCGCGGGCCTCGGCCAGACGGTGGTTGTAGCCGGCGATGTTGCGCACGCCCAGCTGGCTCATGGCGCGGTAGCGGTCTTCCATCTCGCGCACCGCCCATTTCAGCGCCACCACCGCCTTGCCCGGTTCGGTGACCACCGGGGCCAGCAGATGGGGGATGCCGTCATAGACCGACAGTTCCAGCATCTTGGGGTCGATCATGATGATGCGGCACTCTTCCGGGGTCAGGCGGTAGAGCAGCGACAGGATCATGGTGTTGATGGCCACCGACTTGCCCGAGCCGGTGGTGCCGGCGATCAGCAGATGGGGCATGCGGGCGAGATCGACCATCACCGGCGCGCCGCCGATATCCTTGCCCAGCACCAGGGTCAGCTTGGCCGAGGCCTTCTCGAACTGCTCGGCGGCCAGCAATTCGCGCAGATAGACCGTCTCGCGCTTCTGGTTGGGCAGCTCGATGCCGATGACGCTGCGCCCCGGCACGGTGGCAATGCGCACGGAAAGGGCGCTCATGGACCGGGCGATGTCGTCGGCCAGTCCGATCACCCGGCTGGTCTTGGTGCCGGGCGCCGGCTCCAGCTCGTACAGCGTCACCACCGGGCCGGGGCGGACCTTCACCACCTTGCCGTTGACGCCGAAATCGGACAGCACCTCTTCCAGCAGGCGGGCATTCTGGGCCAGTCCGTCCTGGTTGATGCGCGCCCCACCCTGGTCGGGCGCCGGGGCCAGCAGGGTCAGCGGCGGCAATTGATACCCCGATCCAGGCGGCGGAGCGCCCAGGTCCAGGGTGCCCTGGCGGGCGGCACGCTCGCGCTTGCCCGGCGTCACCGGCGGCCGCTTGGGCTGGACCAGGGAGCCCGAGGGCCGGGCCGGCTCGGCGCCTTCATCCAGGGGAGGCGGCACGAAGGGATCGTCGTCATCCTCGTCATCGGGCGGCAAGGGCGAGGCCACCGGCTCGGCCCGCGCCGGCACGGGACGCAGCACCGGGTCGACGCGACGGATGCCGGGTTCAGGATCGGCGAAGGGATGGGCGCGCAAGGCCGAAGCCGCCTGTCCGGCGGCGCTGGCCATGTCGAGGGAACGGCGGCCCAGCCCGGCCCATTCGGCACCGGTCAGGCCCAAGACGAACACCGAGGCCGCCAGGGCGACCAGCGAGGCGGCCGGACCGGCGATCCAGGCGAATTCGGGCGGCAGCAGCAGACCAAGCCCCTTGACCAGCAACAGCCCCAGGGCTCCGCCGGGACCGGCGGGCAGCGACGGCATGGCCGGCAGCGGCAGCGCCGCCAGGGCCAGCCCCCACACCACCATGGTTGGCGGCAGGATCATCAGGCGCAGCGCCCAGCGGCCGGGCAGCCGCACCCGGATCAACACCAGCAGGCCCCAGACGACCCAGGTCATGGCCAGGATGGCCCCACCCCAGCCGACCGCCTGAAACAGGAAGTCGGCGAACCAGGCGCCGGGGCGGCCAAGCGCATTCAGCACCGGGCCGCTGGCGGCAGTGTCGAAGCTGGAGTCGTGGGGATCGGCGGTCAGCAAGGCGGCCAACCCGGCGGCGCCCAGGACCAGCAGCAGCAGCCCACCCATCTGGGTCAGGCGACGACGCAGGAAATCCACGGTCCCGCGCGGCAGGAACCCGCCAGAGGGCATGGTCTTGCGCGATGGAGCCGCCATATTCCCGCTATCCTCCCAGGATCGAGGCCAGACGGGTCAATGCCGCCTCGGTCCCGGCCAGATCGTGGACCAGGGCGACACGGATGAACCGGCTGCCGGGATTGCCTTCCTCGGAATCCTCGGCGGCGAGATAGGCGCCGGGCAGAACCCGGATATTGCCTTCTTGCCACAACTTGACGGCGGCGGCTTCGCCGTCGCCGACGTCCAGCCACAGAAAGAAGCCCCCGGGCGGGCGATAAAAACCGAACCGGCCGCCGAGAACCCGCTCGGCGACGTCGAGCTTGGCGCGGTAAAGGTCGTTGCTCTCGGTCACATGGGCCTCGTCGCGCCACAGGGCGGCGGCGGCGGCGGCGATGGGCAGCGGCGTCGCGGCACCGCCATAGGAGCGCAGCCGGGCAAAGGCGTGAATCACCCTCTCGTCGCCCACCACCACGCCGGAGCGCAGACCCGGCACGCTAGACCGTTTCGATAGCGAATTGAACATCAGGACGTTGGCCAGCCCTTCGCCCAGAGCGGCGCAGGTCTTCAGCACGCCGGGCGGCGGCACCTTGTCCCAGATCTCGGAATAGCACTCGTCCACCGCCAGGACGAACCCGTGATCGCGCGCCGTCCGAACCTGCCGCTCCAGCAGGGCGGCGTCGGCCACCGAGCCTTGCGGATTGGCGGGACTGCACACATAGGCCAGGGCAGTGCGATCCAGCAGGTCGGCGGGCAGGGTGGAGAAATCTGGCTGGCTGGCCGGACCGTTGGCGCCCGGCACGAAGACCGGCTCGGCCCCGGCCATCACGGCGGCGCCGGCATAGACCTGATAGAACGGGTTGGGCATCAGCACCAGGGGCCGCTGCCCCTCCCGGTCGCCACACACCGTCTGGGCAATCAGATACAAGGCCTCGCGGGTGCCGGCCACCGGCAGGATGGCCTTTTCCGGATCGATCAACCCCTGGGGCAAGTCATAGCGGCGCCCGGCCCAATCCGCCACGGCCTGACGCAGTTCGGCCGGGCCGTTGGCCGGCGGATACTTGCCCCAGGACGAGGTGTTGGCCGCCAGGACCTCGGCCACCAGGGCGGGCGGGCGGTGCTGGGGCTCGCCGATGGACATGACGGTGGAATCCGGCCGGGCCGGAGCCCCCAGCAGCTTGGCGAGACGGGCGAAGGGATAGTCGGGCAGACCGTCAAGGCGGGCGTCGAGAGCAGGAGCGATGATCATGTCTTTTGATCGGGCCGGGGCAAACGTTGGAGGAACATTGGAGTATTACCCTATTCCCCGCTCCGGCCCCAGGGGGAAGTTGACCCCGCCCGGCGACCGAGGGACACACACGACCGCCGGCCATCGGCCGGCTAGGCCCAAGGGGCCGCGCCGCTGATGCGGCGGACCGAAGGGAACGCGGAGCGGACAAAGCCAAGGAGGGCGCAGAACCCTGCCCGGCGAATGAGGGACACATAAAGAAAAAGAGCGCCGGGTTTCCCCGGCGCCCTCCTCCACCTCTCTCCCGCGGCGACGGGGCGAGGCTTTTTCCGTTTAGTGGACGGTCTCGCCGTGCAGGGCGATGTCGAGACCCTCGCGCTCTTCCTCGGCGGTAACCCGCAGGCCCATGACCATGTCGATGGCCTTGAGCAGGATGAACGACACCACGGCGGTGTAGACCAGAGTGGTCAGCACGCCATAGACCTGGGTCATGACCTGACCGGCATTGCCTTCCAGCAGACCGGCGGTGCCGCCGATCTTCTCGACCGCGAACACGCCGGTCAGGATGGCGCCGACGATGCCGCCGATGCCGTGCACGCCGAAGGCGTCCAGCGAGTCGTCGTACTTCAGGGCATGCTTGAGGCCGGTGGCGCCCCAGTAGCAGACCACGCCGGCCACCAGGCCGATGACCAGGGCGCCCTTGACGTCCACGAAGCCGGACGCGGGGGTGATGGCGACCAGACCGGCCACGGCGCCCGAGATGATGCCCAGGGCGGAGGGCTTCTTGCGCAGCAGCCACTCGGCGAACATCCAGGACACGGCGGCGGCGGCGGCACCCACCTGGGTCACGGCCATGGCCATGCCCGCACGGCCGTCGGCGGCCACGGCGGAACCGGCGTTGAAGCCGAACCAGCCCACCCACAGCAGGGCGGCGCCGATGATGGACAGCGACAGGTTATGGGGAGCCATGTTGTCGGTGCCATAGCCCTTGCGCGGGCCCAGGATCAAGCAGGCGACCAGACCGGCGACACCAGCGTTGATGTGCACGACGGTACCGCCGGCGAAGTCCAGAACGCCCATCTTGCCCAGGAAACCGGTGGCGGTGCCCTTCTCGTCCATCATCCACACCCAGTGGCAGATGGGCGCGTAGACGACCAGCAGCCACAGGCTCATAAACACCAGCATGGAGGAGAATTTCATGCGGTCGGCGAAGGCGCCGGTGATCAGGGCCGGGGTGATGATGGCGAAGGTCATCTGGAACATCATGAACACCGATTCGGGAACCGGGTTCGGCAGAGCCAGGGACGCCTTCTCCAGGCCGTTCAGCAGGAAGCGCTCCATGCCGCCGATGAAGGGGCTCTCGCCGGTGAAGGCGAGGGAGTAGCCGATGATCACCCACAGCAGGGTGACGACGCAGGTGATGGCGAAGCTCTGCATCATGGTGCCCAGCAGGTTCTTCTTGCGAACCATGCCGGCATAGAACAGCGCCAGGCCGGGGATGGTCATCATCAGCACCAGGGCGGTGGAGGTGAGCATCCAGGCGGTCGACCCGGTATCGAGCACCACCGGAGCGGCAGCAGCAGCCGGCGCGGCGGCCTCTTCGGCACCCGCCATCGAGGCGAGGAGCGTAAGGCCGAGCGCGGGGCCTACGCCTAACAGAACGGACTTCAAACGATGGTTCATGGTTACCCCCGAAGCGGCTCAGCGAATGAACGTTGTGATCGGCCTGTTGATGATCCTCGGCACGATCGGCTGTCCCTCCATTAACAAGAACCGTGCCAACTGCCGCAAAACCGCGGATTTACAGGATTTTGTCCGGCGACCGTCGCCGGCGACCCTGGGACGGTCTCTCCCATGATGAAGTTTTGGGCAGGGAAATGGGGCCATGGTCAAATTTTGTGCTAGGTCAATATTGTGCGGCAAATGCTTCAATTACGACGGCGCCCCAGTGGAAACGGGCAAAACAAAAGCCCGGAAGACCTGAGTCTTCCGGGCTTGAGGGCTTGCACCGCTCGTGGCGAGACCCCGGCGGATGATCGTCCGCCGGATTCCCCCCAACAGGCAAAACGTCAGAGCGCTTCCGCGTTGCTTTCGCCGGTACGGATGCGATAGGCCTGCTGGATCTCGGTAACGAACACCTTGCCGTCACCGATCTTGCCGGTGCGGGCGGCGGTCTGGATGGCCTCCACCACACGGTCGACCAGATCGTCGTTGACGGCGACCTCGATCTTCACCTTGGGCAGGAAGTTCACCACGTATTCGGCACCGCGGTAGATTTCGGTTTGTCCCTTCTGGCGGCCGAAGCCCTTGACTTCGCTCACGGTCAGGCCTTGGACGCCGAGCGGCGTCAGGGCCTCGCGAACCTCGTCGAGCTTGAAGGGCTTGATGATGGCCATGATCAGCTTCATCTTGGGGTCCCCATGCAATTCCAGGGATCCGTCGTCCCGGTGCGGACTCCGCCGATGACCTGGCGGGCCGAGAGAACGGATCACGGTTGATCGGTCGCAAGCCTTCTTGCGAATGTTCCGCTGCCCTTTCCTATTCAAGCGGCATGCCGAAATCTGCCCTCACCCTGAAAATACTGAAAAACAGCGCTTTCCCAAGGCATTAAAAACACACCCCTTCCAGGCTCCGCACGAATCTTGAGCGCGTTTTCACCCCTTTTGCCTGTTTCCTCGGCGATTCTTATGGGCATGTTGATGGCAAGCCCTCAAACGCCGAGCGCTTGCGCCCACCGGCGGAGGATGGCAGAACTGCAGTCATGAGCACGTCTTCTCTCCTGCGCGTCGATGTCCTGATCAATGGCGGCGGACCGGTCGGCGCCCTGCTGGCCGCCGTGCTGGGGCGGGCCGGCATTCGGGTGGCGGTGGTCGAAGCCGCCCCCCCCGAAATTCTCGGCCGTCCCGGCTCGGACGCCCGGGCCATCGCCATCGCCTATACCGCCCGCAAGGTGATTGCCGCTTCCGGGGCTTGGGAGGGCATGAAGGACGAGGCCGGGGAAATTCTGGAAATCCGCGTCACCGATGGCGGCTCGCCGCTGTTCCTGCATTACGACCACCAGGATATCGGCGACGATCCCCTGGGCTGGATCGTCCCCAACCCGGCCATCCGCCGGGAATTGCTGGCGGCGCTGACCCGCTCGCCCAATGTCAGCCTGCTGGCCCCGGCCCGCCTGGGGCGGCTCGAACGGACCCCCCACCGGGTCGAGGCGGAGCTGGAGGACGGGCGGGTGATCCACGCCGCCCTGGCGGTGGCCGCCGACGGGCGCGGCTCGGCTCTCCGGCAGCAGGCCGGCATCAAGGTCACACGGCGCGACTACCATGAGAGCGGCATCGTCTGCATCATGGCCCATGAGAAGCCCCATCACGGCATCGCCCATGAGCGCTTCCTGCCGGCCGGGCCCTTCGCCATCCTGCCCCTGGCGGGCAACCGCAGCGGCATCGTCTGGACCGAATCCAATGGGGTGGCGGCCGCCATCTGCGCCCAGGATGATGAGGCCTTCCGCGCCGAGCTGGCCGCCAAGGTCGGCGGGTTCCTGGGCGAGATCCAGGTAGAGGGCGCGCGTTTCCACCACCCCCTCACCCTGCAATTCGCTGAAGCCATGATCGACCACCGGCTGGCGCTGATCGGCGACGCCGCCCACGGCATGCATCCCATCGCCGGCCAGGGCATGAACATGGGCATCCGCGACGTGGCCGCCCTGGCCGAGGTGATCGCCGACGCGCTGCGCCTCGGCCTCGATCCGGGCGGGCCGGACGTTCTCGAGCGCTATCAGCGCTGGCGCCGCTTCGACACCATGCTGATGCTGGGCCTGACCGACGGGCTGGACCGGCTGTTCTCCAATGACGTGGAGCTGCTGAAGCACGTCCGCCGCCTGGGACTGGCCGGAGTGCATCAGTTGGGCCACACCAAGCGCTTCTTCATGCGCCACGCCATGGGCCTGGTGGGCGATCTGCCCCGCCTGATGCAGGGCAAGACGCTGTAGATCGGGTCGCCCCCCAGATTTTCAAAGCAAAAGAGGGTTCGGGCGAATCCTCCCGATTGGGGTTTGGGGCGAAAGCCCCAAAGGGGCGTAGCCCTACGCCACCACGGCGGCCGCCTTGGCCCCCAGGGCCTTGAGCGCATCAGCCGGGGAAAGCTTGACCTGCAATCCCCGCTGGCCGCCGTTCAAGAACACCTGGGGCTGACCCAGGGCGCCCTCCTCCATCAAAGTGGGGACGGCGCGCTTCTGGCCGAAGGGAGAAATGCCGCCCACCACAAAGCCGGTCAGACGCTCGGCATCGGCGGGTTTCATCATCTGGGCCGATTTGGCCGCCAGGGCGGCGGCCAGCTTCTTCATGGAGACCTCGCGGTCCGACGGCACCACCACGCAGGCGGGCTTGCCGTCGGCCAGCACCATCAGGGTCTTCAGCACCATGCCGGGGGCGACGCCCAAGGCCTCGGCCGCCTGCATGCCTACTTTGTCGGCATCCGGGTCATAGGCATAACTGCACACTTCGTAGGCAATGCCTGCCTTATCCAGGGCTTGGGTGGCGCGGGTGGTCTTGGACATGGGCCCTCAACTGCAGCCGCAGCCACCGCCCGACTTGGCCCCGCCACCACCGCCGCAGCCATGGGCCTTGGGCGCCGGTGCCTTGGTCAGGGCCGGATCGCGCGACAGGCCCAGGGCCTCGATCTCGGCCAGGTAATCGGCCCAGATGGCGTCCTGGTTGGCCCCCAGGCCATAGAGATAGTCCCAGGAGTAGATGCCGCTGTCGTGCAGATCGTCGAACACCAGCTTGACGGCATAATTGCCCACCGGCTCGACGCCGATGATGCCCACATGCATGCGGCCCGAGACCACCTGACGCTGGTCGGGGGAGTGCCCCTGGACCTCGGCCGAGGGGCTTTCCACCCGCAGCAGCTCGGCGGGCAGCACGAAGGTCTTGCCGTCGGAAAAGGCAACGCGCAGCGTGCGGGCAACCTTGTCGACCTTGATCTCCTCGGGCCAGGGGCGTTCGGCTTGCATGTTCATTGGCCGTCTCCTTCGGTGGAGCGGGCCTCGTCCACCAGCATGATCGGAATGCCGTCGCGGATGGGATAGGCGAGGCAGGCCTTGTCGTCGATCAGCTCCTGGGCGCCGGCGTCATAGCGCAGCGGCGCATGGGTGCCTGGCGCCACCAGGATATCCAGCAGCTTGGTATCGAAAGCCGAAACACGCTCGGGCATTGAAACCGCTCCTAATGAATGGAGGAACCGCCGGTTTCGTTCAGCAGTTCCCGTTGAATCAACGTGGTCATCAGCCGGCAGCGCTCGGCGTGGCTAGCGGCTTCGAGCAGGGCCTGCTTCTCCACGGGGGCGAAGGGGCAGGCCATGGCCAGACGCACCGTCAGATCGGCATCGTCGGCCTTTTCCAATTGGGCAATGTCGGCCGACATGCCAAGCCCCCCCAGATAGGCCCGCACGATGGACAGCAAGCCGCGGCGGTCTACCGGGCCGCAATCGCTGCCGTCCAGATCGGCGGCGAAGGGGGTGTAATCGGCCCTGACCCGGCGATAGCCGGCGCGGCCCTCCACCTCGCCCGTGAGACGGAAACGGCAGATGCCGGCGGCGGTGATCAGATAGCGGCCGTCGCCGGTCTCGCCGAACGCGGTGATGCGGGCCAGACAGCCGGTATCGTAGAGCCCCTTGACCGTGCCGCTGCGGTCCTTGTCGTCGCGCGGCTGGACCAGGGCGAACATACGGCCCATGGCCAGGGAATCGTCGACCATGGCCAGGTAGCGCGGCTCGAACACCATGAAGGGGCTGCTGCCCTTGGGCAGGAGAATGGCGCCCGAGACCGCAAAGACCGGCAGGTCGCGGGGCAGATCATCCAGTCGCAGCTTGCGGTCGGATTGCATGGCCCGCCTTACGAGAACAGCAGGGTGGAAAGTCTGGCGCGGCCGGACTTGGCCAGGGGATGGGAGAAGCCCAGCACCTCGAAAATCTTGACCAGCTGCTTACGCGCCGCGTCGTCGTTCCAGGCGCGGTCGCGCTTGAACAGGTCCAGAAGCTCGTCCACCGCCGTTTCCACCTCGCCCGCGGCGTAATAGGCCAGGGCCAGATCGTAGCGGGCCTGATGGTCATCGGGATCGGCCGCCAGACGGCGGCGCAGCTCAGCGGCCTCGCCCACGCCGCCGGCATGGCGCGCCAGTTCCAGGGCGGTGGCCACGGCGGTGATATCGGGGTGACGGGCGATCTCGGGCGCCAGACGGCCCAGCATGGATTCCGCCTGCGCCGTCTGTCCCACCGCGATCAGGCAGCGCAGCAGCCCGGCCATGGCCGACGCGTTGTCGGGGGCTTCCTGCAAAATCTGATTGAAGATGGTCGCGGCGGTCTGGGGGTCGCCTTCCTCCAGCACCCGCTTGGCCTCGGCGATGTAATCGTCGATGGTCGGCCCGGCATTGGAGCCGGACATCAGCTTCTTGACGAAGGCCTTCAACTGGCTTTCCGGCTGGGCGCCGGTGAAGGCGTCCACCGGGCGGCCGCCCTTGAAGGCGTAGACGGTGGGAACGGACTGGATGCGCAGCTGCGCCGCCAAATCCTGGTTCTTGTCCACGTCCACCTTGACCATGCGCACCGCGCCCCTGGCCTCGCGCACCACCTTTTCCAGGGCCGGCCCCAAGGTCTTGCAGGGACCGCACCAGGTGGCCCAGAAATCGACGATCACCGGCACCTTCTGGGACATCTCGATGACGTCGGCCACGAAGGTGGCGGTGGTGGTGTCCTTGATCAGGTCGCCCGGAACGTTCTGGGCGGCTCCGGCAGCTCCTTGGGCTCCAGAATTGAAGATCAGGTCCATGGCTGTTTCCGTCCGTCTGGTGGCGGTTTAGACCCGCAATAGATGGACCGTTGCCGCCGCGCTGGCAAGCCCAAACCCCACCCCGGCGAGCCTTGTGAAGAATCATGCGAAAAAGTGCTTGCGTCGGCCAAATCTTTTCGTATTATCCGGGCCTCGCCGCTGGAAACGGCAGCGAACACGCCGAACAGAGCGGGCGTAGCTCAGGGGTAGAGCACAACCTTGCCAAGGTTGGGGTCGAGGGTTCGAATCCCTTCGCCCGCTCCAATCGGATCAGTAAAATCAGAGTGTTACGAGACAGGCCGGGCCGCAAGCCCGGCCTTTCGTCGTTCCGGGAAGACGAAAAGCAGGGAATGGCCCAGGCGGGCGATATCGAGTGGTCGCCCGACTACCCCCGAAATCCGTGATGCGGATATCGGGGGTGGGACACTCTCTCAGTACACCGTGGCAGCGGCAATCAGGCGCCGCAGCACTTCTTGAACTTCTTGCCCGAGCCGCAGGGGCAGGGATCGTTGCGGCCCGCCTTGACCGCCACGCGGCGCTGTTCCACCGGCGCGCCGCCGATACGGCCTGCGACGTAGTACCAGCGGCCCCCTTCGCGGCGAAAGGACGACAGCTCGCGGTGAGCCTCGTTCTTGTTGTCCATGCGGAAGCGGGCGGTGAAGTCGACGGTGCCTTCGTCCTCCCCCTCTCCCCCGCCGGAGGTGCCGTGGATGGTCAGGCCCAGCCATTGGGACGACTTGGCCCATTTCTCCGTCTCGTCGCGGTGAAAATCGCCGCGCTCGTCGGGAGCCAGGGTGTCGTGCAGGTAGTCGATGGCCGCCACGGTGAAGGCGCTGTAGCGCGACCGCATCAGGGCTTCCGGGGTCGGCGGCAGCGCCTTGCCCGTGATGAAGGGTTCGCAGCAGGAATCGTAGGACTGGCCGGAGCCGCAGGGACAGGTGGTCATTCAGAACTCGATCAGGTTGGAAAAGGTGAAGATGCCGACGACGGCGGCGAGGTAGAAAGCGCCGCCCACCCCCAGCATGAACAGCACGTTGCCGGCGGTTCGCAGCGGATGCATGTGGCGGTCGCGGTTGATGCGGTCCAGCGAGCGGCGCTCATAGCCGCCGACGATGGTCACGAAATGGCGCCCGCCGAAGAAGGGAAAGGTGATGCGGATATTGATGGGGTGCTTGCGCCAGCTGATGGGCTTGGCGGCGTTCCACAGAGCCGCCCGCTGTTCGGCGGTGAAGGACTCGACCACGTTGTCCGGCAGATTGGCCAGAAGCGCGTCGAGCGATCCATTGTCATCCGTGTTCGCCATCCTTGCTCTCTCCCCCGGTCCGGGCACGGTTTCTTCCGGCCGCCCGCCGTTATTGTACAAAGGCGGAGGGGTCCTTCATAGAGGGGAGATTCGGCCGGCTCAGACGGCGTCCAGATCCTCCACCGACGGGTCGGGATTACGGGACAGCCGCGCCAGGATATCGTCCAGCTGCTCCAGCGAGCCGTAGGAAATGGTCAGTTCGCCCCCCTTGCCCAGAGAGCGGATGCCCACCCTGCAGCCCAGTTGCGAGGTCAGGTCGCGTTCCAGCGCCGCGATATCCGGGTCCTTGCCGCCGCCGGCCGGACGGCCGCCACTGGTGGGCTTGGCCTTGCCCTCGTCGTTGACCAGCTTTTCCGTCTGGCGCACGTTGAGCGCCCTCGACACCACGTCGCGGGCCAGCCGCAGCGGGTCGGCCGCGGTCAGCAGGGCGCGGGCGTGCCCCGCCGTCAGTTCGCCCTTTTCCAGCATGCCCTTCACCGGGTCGGGCAGCGCCAGCAGGCGGATCATGTTGGCCACGTGCGAGCGCGACTTGCCCACCGCCTTGGCCAGTTCCTCCTGGGTGTGGGAGAACTCGTCCATCAGGCGGCGATAGCCGTCGGCCTCTTCCAGGGGCGACAGATCCTGGCGCTGCAGGTTCTCGACCAGGGCCACTTCCAGGGCCTCGCGGTCCGAGAGCTCGCGGACGATGACCGGAACCTCGTGCAGCTTGGCGCCCTGGGCCGCCCGCCAGCGACGCTCGCCGGCGATGATCTCGAAACGCGCGGGATTGCCCGGCAGCGGGCGCACCAGCAGCGGCTGCAGGATGCCCTTTTCCCGCACCGATTCCACCAGATCGGCGATACGGTCCTCGTCGAAGGTCCGGCGCGGCTGGAACTTACCCGGCTGGAGATGTTCCAGCGGCATGGTGCGCAGGCCCTTGATGGCCGCCTGACCTTCCGGCCCCGCCGCCGCCGCGCTGGTCACCGCCGCGATGGCCGAGGCCGCGTGATCGCCCAGCAAGGCGGACAGGCCGCGCCCCAGACCCTTCTTCTTTTCTTCAGCCAATTTTATGCCCTCAATTCCCGCTCGCGCTTCAACACTTCCGAGGCCAGACTGATATAGGCCTCAGACCCCGTGCATTTCATATCGTAGAGCAGCACCGGCTTGCCATGGCTGGGAGCCTCGGACACCCGGACATTGCGCGGAATCACCGTCTTGTAGACCTTGTCGCCGAAATAGTCGCGCACATCGGCGGCCACCTGATCGGACAGGTTGTTGCGCTTGTCGAACATGGTCAGAATGATGCCCTGCAATTCCAGCTGGGGATTGAAGGCCTGACGCACCCGCTCGATGGTCTTGATCAGATGGCTGACGCCTTCCAGGGCGAAGAACTCGCATTGCAGCGGCACCATCACCGCATTGGCCGCCACCAGGGCGTTCAGGGTCAGCAGGTTCAGCGACGGCGGGCAATCGATCAGCACGTAGTCATAGGCGCCCAGCGACCCGGCCAGGGATTCCTTCAGCCGATGCTCGCGGCGTTCGAATTCCACCAGCTCGATCTCGGCGCCCGACAGGTCGACGCCCGACGGCACCAGGGACAGGCCGGGAATGGAGGTGGTCAGCACCGCGTCGGCCAGGGCCGCCTCGCCGATCAGCACATGATAGGAATTGACGTCACGCGCCGACCGGTCGATGCCCAGCCCGGTGCTGGCATTGCCCTGGGGGTCGAGATCGATGATCAGCACCGTCTTCTTGGTCGCCGCCATGGCGGTCGCCAGATTGATGGCGGTGGTGGTCTTGCCCACCCCGCCCTTCTGGTTGGCGACGGCAATGACTCGGGCGCTGCTACGGCTGGGCTCGGCCACGGGATACCTCACGCAGATGAAGGACAAGACCGCCGGGATCGGTGAGCGAAGGCACCCGGCTCGCCGTGATATTCCATTCTTTCGCACTTGCGGTCAATTCGTCTTCCGCCCCCCTACCCTTCAGGAACAGACATTCGCCCCCTTCGGCCAGATGGGGAAAGGCCCAGCCGAGCAGACGGTCGAGCGGCGCCAGGGCGCGGGCCGTCACCACATCGGCCCCCAGGGGCGCCACCTGCTCGATGCGCTTGTTGATCACGGTCACCGGGGTTTCGGTGACCCGGGCCACCTCGCGCAGAAAGGCGCATTTGCGGGAATCGCTTTCCACCAGATGGACATCGGGCGCCCCCATTACCGCCAGCACCAGACCGGGAAAGCCGGCGCCGCTGCCCAGATCCACCAGCCGCCGGGCCCCCACCTTGATCAACGGGAACAGCTGGACGGAATCCAGCATGTGCCGCGACCATAAGTCCGGCACGGTGTCCGGGCCCACCAGATTGATGCGGGCCTGCCATTTGACCAGGAGATCGGCATACAGGCGCAGGCGCTCGAGTGTTTCACGTGAAACACCAGATTTGGTTAGCAGCTCTTCCGGACCCACAATCCGATTCCCCATGCTGTAGTGTGTTTCACGTGAAACACAAAATATAGGTGGTCACGGCACCGGCCCCTCGGCCCAGTCCAGCACCATCTTCTTGACGTGCCCCAGCAGCGCCGTCACCGCCGCCGGGGTCACCCCGGGGATGCGCGCCGCCGCCGCCAGGGTCTCGGGCCGTGCCGCCTTGAGCTTCTGCCGCACCTCGTTGGACAGCGACCCGATGGCGTCGTAATCCAGATCGGCCGACAGGGCCAACCCCTCCTCCCGACGATAGGCGCGGATATCGGCTTCCTGACGGTCGAGATAACCGGCATAGCGGCCTTCGATCTCCAGCTGCTCGGCCACCGCCCCGGATAGGCTGTCCAGCTCGGGCCACACCGCCGCCAGGGCCTGAAGCCCAAGCTCGGGATAGGCCAGCAGGTCCCAGGCCGACCGCACCACGCCGTCACGGTTGATCTCCAGCCCCTGGCGGCGGAGCCAGTCGGGCGAGCCCTTCAGGGATTGCAGCAGCGCCCTGCCCCGCTCCAGCCCCGCGGCCTTGACCATGAAGGCGGCCCAGCGCTCCGAGTCGACGCAACCCGCCTCCCGTCCCTTGGGGGTCAGGCGGCTGTCGGCATTGTCGGCCCGCAACAGCAGCCGGTACTCGGCCCGCGAGGTGAACATGCGATAGGGCTCGGAGGTTCCCAGGCTGACCAGATCGTCGATCATCACGCCCAGATAGGCGTCGGCGCGGTCCAGCACCAGCGGTGCCGAGCCGGCACAGCGCCGCGCCGCGTTGAGCCCGGCCATCAGGCCCTGGCCCGCCGCCTCCTCATAACCGGTGGTGCCATTGATCTGCCCCGCCAGGAACAGACCACCCACTCCCTTCGTCTCCAGCGAGCGGTGCAGCGCCCGGGGATCGACGAAATCATATTCGATGGCATAGCCGGGACGGATCACCCGACACTGCTCCAGGCCGGGGATGGTGGCGATCATGGCCAGCTGCACGTCCTCGGGCAGCGAGGTGGAGATGCCGTTGGGATAGACGGTGTGGTCGTCCAGCCCCTCGGGCTCCAGGAAGATCTGGTGCCGCTCGCGGTCGGCAAAGCGCACCACCTTGTCCTCGATGCTGGGGCAATAGCGCGGGCCGGTGCTCTGGATCTGGCCCGAATACATGGGGGCCCGTTCCAGGTTGGCACGGATGATGGCGTGGGTCTCGGGCGTGGTGGCGGTGATGCCGCAGGCCACCTGCGGCGTGGTGATCCGCTCCGTCAGGTAGGAGAACGGCACCGGCGGATCGTCGCCCTCCTGGCGGTCCAGGGAGTCCCAATGGATGGTGCGGCCATCGAGCCGGGCCGGGGTGCCGGTCTTGAGACGGCCCAGGGGAAGCCCCGCCCGCTCCAGCGCCAGGGACAGCCCCAGGGACGGCGCGTCGCCCACCCGTCCCGCCGGCCAGGTCTTCTCCCCCAGATGGATCAAGCCGCGCAGGAAGGTGCCGGTGGTGATGACCACCGCCCCGCAGGCGATGGTCGAACCGTCGGCCAACACCACCCCGGCAACCCGCCCGTCCGTGATCACCAGATCCTCGGCCGAACCTTCCAGCAAGGAGAGGTTTTCCGTCTCGTCCAGCGCGGCCCGCATGGCCAGACGATAAAGCTTGCGGTCGGCCTGGGCACGGGGTCCCTGCACCGCCGCTCCCTTGCTGCGGTTGAGGATGCGGAACTGAATGCCGGCCCGGTCGATGACCCGGCCCATCAGCCCATCCATGGCGTCGATCTCGCGCACCAGCTGACCCTTGGCCAGCCCGCCGATGGCCGGATTGCACGACATCTCACCGATGGTTTCCAGGCGCTGGGTGAGCAGCACCGTGCGGGCACCGAATCGGGCGGCGGCGGCGGCGGCCTCGCACCCGGCATGTCCCGCCCCGATCACCACCACATCGCAAGAGCTTGTTTGTTTCACGTGAAACACACCATATTTAGTTAGCCTCAAGCGCCGGCGCCGGGCTCACTTGCCGATACAGAACTCGTGGAAGATGACGTCCAAAATCTCCTCCACATCCACCCGCCCGGTGATCCGCCCCAGGGAGCGGGCGGCGAGACGCAGGTCCTCGGCCGCCATCTCGATCCCCAGACCGGGGTCGAACCGGCTGAGCGCCGCCACCGCCTCGGCCACCGCCACCCGGTGACGTTCCCGGGTGAGGACCGGCGCCGACCCCATGGCGAAGCGGCTTTCCACCACCCTGGCCAGTTCGGCGACCAGATCGTCGACCCCCTCGCCCGCCTTGGCCGACAGGGTCAGGACCGGGCGGCCGTTGATGCTGGCCGGAGTCTCCCCGGTCATCAGGTCGCGCTTGTTGAGCACCACCAGAGTGGCGTCGTCTATCATTTCCAGCGTGGCGGCGTCCAGATTCGGATAGAGCGTCCCGTCGAACACACACAGCCTGAGATCGGCCTTGGCGGCGCGGTCCGCGGCCCGGCGTACCCCCTCGCTCTCGATCTCGCACGCCGAGTCCCGGAGCCCGGCGGTATCGGCGACGATCACCGGCCAGCCCCCGAGGTCGAGATGCACCTCGATCACGTCCCGCGTGGTTCCCGCCTGGGCCGAGACGATGGCCGCCTCGCGCCCGGCCAGACGGTTGAGCAGACTGGACTTGCCGGCATTGGGCGCGCCCAGGATGGTGATGTGGATGCCGTCGCGCAGGCGTTCGCCGTTGCGCCGCTCGTCCAGGTGGACCTCCATCTCACGGCGCAGAGACCGCACCTCCCCCACCGACTGCTCCAGCAGGGTGTCGGGAATGTCCTCGTCGGCGAAGTCGATCACCGCTTCCAGATGGGCCATGGCACGGACCAGGGCCGAGCGCCAGCCTTCCACCAGCCCGGCCAGACCGCCGTCCAGTTGCCGCAGCGCCTGGCGCCGCTGGGCCGCGGTCTCGGCATCCACCAGATCGGCGATGGCCTCGGCACGGGTCAGGTCCAGCTTGCCGTTGAGGAAGGCGCGGCGCGAGAATTCGCCCGGCTCGGCCGGACGCAGGCCCAGCTCGCCCAGCCTCGCCGTCAGGGCGGCGGCGACCGCCCGTCCTCCATGCAGGTGCAGTTCGGCCACATCCTCGCCGGTAAAGGAATGGGGTGCGGGGAACCACAGGACCAGCCCGTCGTCCAGCACCTCCCCCGCCCCGTCGCGCAAACGGACCCGCCGGGCCCGGCGCGGCTCGGGCAGGGGCTTGCCGGTCAGGGCGGACAGCGCTGTCCCACTGCCCTCGCCCGACAGCCGCCAGACGGCGATTCCGGCCCTTCCGGCGGCACTGGCAAGGGCATAGATGGTCTCGGACATGGGAGGAAGA